>NZ_CP191849.1:6340000-6660000 GCF_050956135.1 Actinoplanes sp. CA-131856
TCGTCGCGGGCGTTGGCCACCGCTATCCAGCCCTCGGGCACGTCGTACGCC
Organism: Actinoplanes sp. CA-131856; assembly: GCF_050956135.1. Classification (GTDB taxonomy): domain Bacteria; phylum Actinomycetota; class Actinomycetes; order Mycobacteriales; family Micromonosporaceae; genus Actinoplanes. The sequence continues at coordinate 6,340,052 of NZ_CP191849.1, forward strand.
GGCACGAAGCCGATCAGCGGCTCCAGCTCGGCGGGCTCGTCGATCCACAGCTGCAGGGCGCCCGTGCCCAGCGGGCCGTCGCGCAGGATCGTCGGCGGCACCACGTCCCAGCCCGTGGCCTGGGAGACGAGGTACGCCGACACCTCGCGCCCGGCCAGCGTGCCGTCGGGGAAGTCCCACAGCGGTTTCTCGCCGCGCACCGGCTTGTAAACACAGCGCCGGGTCACACCGGACAGCGTGATCTCGGCCCGCAGCGTGGTGTTCGACGCGTCGACGAGCCGTCCCTCGATCTCCATCTCGCCGTGGGCGAGCAGCTCGAGGGCGTCGCTCTCGGCCAGCGCCGCCGCGGGCTCAGCCGTCACCGGTGGTAGCCGTTGTGCCGGGGGCAGAGGTGGCCGGCCGGGTCGAGCGGCTGGCCGCAGAGCGGGCAGGGCGGCCGGCCGGCGGCCACCACGCGGCGGGCCCGGTCGATGAACGCGCGGGTCGCCTCGGGGGTCAGCCGGACGCGGAGCCGGTCGAGGTCGTCGTCGGGCTCGTCGTCCTCGTCCTCGTCGTCCTCGACGTCGTCGTCGTCCGGCTCGTCGCCGGGGTCGCCGCCGAGCTCGATCTCGACCTCGGACTCACCCGCCTCGATGGCCTCGATCACCACCGTGCTGGTGTCGACGTCGAAGGCGAGCCCGAGCGTGCCGACGCGGAACTCCTCGTCGACCGGGACGTCGAGCGGCTCGTTGTCGTGCCCGGCGAGCATGGCCGTCTCGGGCAGCGAGACACCGAACCGCTTGTTCGCCTCGACGAGCAGTTCCTCGAGTTTCTCGGCGAGGAGCGACACCTGGACCTTCTCCAGCGCGACGCTGATCACCCGGCCGCCACCGCGGGCCTGGAGGAAGAAGGTCCGGTCGCCCGGCTCGCCCACCGTCCCGGCCACGAACCGCTCCGGCGGCTCGAAGGAGTGCACCTGGTGGGTCATAGGACAACCCTATCCACCCTCACCCGGCCCCGCGCATCCCCACAGGGCCGGGTTCGCCCACGGCGCAACGCTCACCAGCCAGGGGTAACACCCCGGTCACACTGTGCTCTTCTAGACCCCTGCTCCGGCGCCGCCGCCCACGGCGGCATCGGAGGCGACAGGCGCCTGGGGCACGAGTGACGACAGATCCGAGGTGTCGTTGACGCGCACGATGAAGGGCCGCGTCGGCGTGTACCGGATCACGCTCACCGACGCCGGGTCGGCCACGATCCGCTGGAACTGGTCGAGGTGCAGGCCGAGCGCGTCCGCGATGATGGCCTTGATCACGTCGCCGTGGCTGCAGACCGCCCAGAGCGCCTCCGGCCCGTGCTCAGCGGTGATCCGGGCGTCCCAGCGCCGCACGGCCGAGACCGCCCGCGCCGACATGGCCGCCATCGCCTCGCCGCCCGGGAAGACCGCCGCGCTGGGGTGCTGCTGCACCACCGGCCACAGCTCCTCCTTGGCCAGCTCCTTGAGCGGGCGCCCCTCCCAGTCGCCGTAGCCACACTCGGTGAAGGCCTCGTCCACGACCGGCGTCACCCCGGGCAGGGCGAGCTCGACGGTGGTCCGGCAGCGGATCAGCGGGCTGGTCACCACCGCCGCCAGCGGCAGCGCGCGCAGCCGCTCGCCGGCCCGCTCGGCCTGGCGGCGGCCGGTCTCGTCGAGCTCCACCGGGAGCCGGCCGGCCAGCTCGCCGGTGGCGTTGGCCGTGGTGCGCCCGTGCCGGAGCAGCAGAACGGTGGCCACTACTCGGCCACGCCGGACTCTTCGTACGCCTCGGCGACGATCCGGAGGGTGTCGAGGCCGCTCTTCAGATCGCCGACGTACGGGCTGATGGAGAGCGTGCCCACGCCGGCCGCGGCGTACTGCCGGATCCGCTCCTTGACCTGGATCTTGTTGCCCAGGATCGAGGTGCGCTCGATGAACTCCTGCGGCACGGCCTCGGCCGCCTCGGCCTTCTTGCCGCTGAGGTAGAGATCCTGAACCTTGGCCGCGGCGTCGGCGTAGCCCATGCGTACGGCCAACTGGTTGTAGAAGTTCTGCTCCCGGCTGCCCATGCCGCCCACGTAGAGCGAGGCGTAGGGCCGGATCACGTCGGCGCACCAGGCCACGTTGTCGCCCAGCACCACCGGCACCGTCGGCGCCACGTCGAAGCCGGTCAGGCCCAGGCCCTTCTTGGCCCGGCCGCGCTCGATGTGCTGGAGGTACTCCCCCGCGGCGTCGGGCGCGAAGAAGATGGCCAGCCAGCCGTCGGCGATCTCGCCGGCCAGCTCCAGATTCTTGGGGCCGACGGCGGCCAGATAGATCGGGATGGCCTCGCGCGGCGGGTGGAAGCCGAGCCGCAGCGCCTTGCCGGGCCCGTCCGGCAGGGGCAGCGTGTAGTGCTCGCCCTGATACGACACCGGCTGCCGGGCGATGGCCATTTTGACGATCTCGACATATTCCCGGGTACGCCCGAGCGGCTTGCCGAAACGCACGCCGTGCCAGCCCTCGGAGACCTGCGGGCCGGAGACGCCCAGGCCGAGCCGGAAGCGGCCGCCGGAGAGCGTGTCGATGGTGGCCGCGGTCATCGCGGTCATGGCCGGGGTGCGGGCCGGGATCTGCATCACGGCCGCGCCCAGGTCGATCTGCTGGGTCTGCCCGGCGATCCACGAGAGCATGCTGACCGTGTCCGAGCCGTACGCCTCGGCCGACCAGGCGACGGCGTAGCCGAGCCGGTCAGCCTCCTGGGCCATCGCCAGATGGTCCTGCGGTGTGCTCCACGCCGATTGATAGCCGAGGCTCAGTCCCAGACGCACGTGCGCTCCCCTCCATTTTCGCTGTTCGCAGCCTAATGGCCCACGCTCGGTGATCTCGGTCAGGTAACCGACCGGTTCGACCTGGGCGTCAGGATTTCCCTATGGAGACTGTCTGAATAAGGTTCACTCATGCAACAGCGACCGCTCGGCCGAAGCGGGCTGGCGGTCTCGCGGCTCGCCCTCGGCACCATGACCTGGGGCCGGGACACCGACCCGGACGACGCGGCCGCGCAGCTCAAACTCTTCCTCGAGGCCGGCGGCACGCTGCTCGACACGGCCGACGTCTACGGCGACGGCGACGCCGAGGCCGTGATCGGCTCGCTGCTCGACCACCTGGTCCCCCGCGACGAGGTGGTGATCGCCACCAAGGCCGGCCTCACCCCGCACGGCTTCCGCACGCGCGACGGCTCCCGCGGCAACCTGCTGCGCTCGCTCGACGCCTCGCTGCGCCGGCTGGGCACCGACTACGTCGATCTCTGGCAGGTCCACGGGTACGACACCATGACGCCCCTGGAGGAGACCCTGGCCGCCCTGGACCACGCCGTCAACAGCGGCCGCGTCCGTTACGTCGGTGTCTCCAACTTCGCGGCGTGGCAGACGGCGCGGGCCGCCACCTGGCAGGCGGCCTATCCGGGCCGGGCCCCGATCGTCGCCTCCCAGATGGAATATTCGCTGCTGGAGCGGGGTGTCGAGCGCGAGCTGCTGCCGGCCGCGGCCGCGCTCGGCTTCGGCGTGCTGGCCTGGTCGCCGCTGGGCCGGGGTGTGCTGACCGGCAAATATCGCAACGGCCGCCCGCTCGACTCGCGGGCCGCCACCGAGCACCTGGCCGCCTTCGTGCAGACGTACCTGGAACCGCGCAGTTCCAGCATCGTGCAGGCGGTCGTCACGGCCGCCGCGGGCCTGGGCGTCTCCCCGGTCGAGGTCGCCCTGGCCTGGCTGCGCGACCGCCCCGGCGTGGCCGCGCCGATCCTGGGCGCCCGCACGGCCGGCCAGTTGCAGGGCGCGCTGCTGAGCGAAGACCTGACCCTGCCGGCCGAGATCGCCAACGCCCTCGACGACGTCTCCGCCATCGACGTCGGCTATCCCGAGCGCGAGGGCGCCGGCTACCCCGACGGCGAGCCCTGATCAAGCTTGTCGGGGGGCGAGAAAGAGGTGCACTCTAGTGGCCATGGACTACGAATACGCGCCGCTGAGGTTGCCCTCGAATGTCGATCGGTTGACCGCGGCGGCGCAGCTCGCCATTCAGGCGGAGTTCTCGGGATGGGAGCTGGCCCGGGTCCAGCTCTACCGGGACGGCACCCGCAAGGTGATGCTCCGCCGTCGTGTGCAGCCGACCCCGCAGCCGGGGTTGAGCTACTGAGAAAGGCCCGTCCGTGTGGACGGGCCTTTCTCAGTCACAACCGAAGAAGCTCAGTGGTGGTGGTGGTGACCGGCGTGGTCCTCTTCCTCGTCGGGCAGGTACGGGTGCTCGTCGAGACGCCCGACCAGCAGGTCGCCCTGCTTCGGGGCGAACGGGCCGTCGCCGTCGGAGTCCTCGAAGGCCTCCAGGTCGAGCGGCTCGGAGATCTCGCTGACGGTCAGCAGGCCGTCGAGCGGCTCCAGCTCGGGCACGTCGAGCGAGCTCAGCGAGCCGTCGCCGGCCTGGAGCAGCTCGAGCACGGCCTCGCCGACCGTCTCGACCGCGCCCGGGTCCTCGTCCTCCGGCACGGCGCTGCGCCGGGCCACCTCGGCGCGCCGCAGCAGCGCCGAGATGCTGGGCACGCGGTAGTCGCGGCGCTGGCGCACCGAGAGCACCTGCGGGTAAGGGTCGGTCGACTCGGCCGGGTCGAAGCCGTCGACGCCCAGACCGAAGCGCTGGTCGGCCTCGTCGGGGTCGATCGACTCGACGTCCCAGGGCGTCACCTCGCCGTACGCGTCGAGCATCTTCTCGTCGTACGCGAAAGAGGCGTTGTTGAGGTTGACGTACGCCTGCCAGACGTCGTCGTCGTCCATGCGGCCCTCGGCCGCCTTGACCGCGGTGAGGTGCGCCCGGGCGGCCTCAACGACCCGCTCGAGGGCGGCGTCGAGCTCCGCGTTCTGGTCGGTCATCGAAGTGGGTCCTTCCACACAAGTCAGCTGTTACGGAGCAGACGGTCGAGCACACGCACGCCGAACTCTAGCCCCTCGACCGGGACCCGCTCGTCAATGCCATGGAACAACGAGGAGAACGCCAGGTCGGCCGGGAGTTTCAGCGGCGCGAACCCGAAGCACCGGATACCCAGGGTGGAGAAGGCCTTGGCGTCGGTGCCGCCGGACATCATGTACGGGATGGTGCGCGCGGCCGGGTCCTCGGCCCGCAGGGCGTCGCTCATGGCCTCGACCAGCGCCCCGTCGAAGCCGGTCTCGACGGCCGTCTGCCGCGAGATGTGCTCGATGTCGACGCCGGGGCCGATCAGCTCGCGGAGCTCGGCCAGGAAGGCGTCGGCGTGCCCGGGCAGCGTGCGGCAGTCGATGGTGGCGCTGGCCCGGCCGGGGATCACGTTGTCCTTGTAGCCGGCCTCGAGCCGGGTCGGGTTGGCCGTGTTGCGGACGGTGGCGCCGATCATGTTGGCGATCGGGCCGAGCTTGGCAATCACCTGCTCCGGCTTCTCGGGGTCGAGCTCGATCTGCAGCGCCTCGCTGATCTGCTCGAGGAAGGTGCGCACGGTCGGGGTGAGCACGGTCGGGAAGCGGTGCCGGCCGACCCGCGAGACCGCCTCGGCCAGCGTGGTGATCGCGTTGTCGTCGTGCACGAACGAGCCGTGCCCGGGGCGCCCGGTGGCGTTCAGGCGCAGCCAGTCGAGGCCCTTCTCGGCGGTCTGCACGAGGTAGAGGCGCAGGTCGTCGTTGACGGTGAACGAATAGCCGCCGACCTCGCCGATCGCCTCGGTGACGCCCTCGAACGCGTCGCGGTGGTTGCGCACGAGCCACTGCGAGCCGTACTCCATGCCGGCTTCCTCGTCGGCCGTGTACATGAGCACGATGTCGCGGGGCGGGACATAGCCGGTGCGCTGCCACTCGCGGACCACCGCGAGCATCATCGCGTCGAAGTCCTTCATGTCGATGGCGCCGCGGCCCCAGAGATAGCCGTCCTTCTCCTCGCCCGAGAACGGGCCGACCGACCACTCGCTCGCGTCGGCCGGGACCACGTCGAGGTGGCCGTGCAGCATCAGGGCGCCGCGGCTGCGGTCGGCGCCCGGGATGCGGGCGAACAGGTTGGCCCGGGTCGGGGCCGACTCGTGGATCTCGGACTCGATGCCCACCTCGCCGAGCTTCTCGGCGACATACTCGGCCGCGACGCGCTCGCCGACCGTGGTGCGCGGGTCGCCGGTGTTCGTGGTGTCGATGCGCAGCAGGTCACGGCAGAGGCCGGTGACCTCGTCGACGGCGGTGGTCTTCATCCGCTATTCCTACCAGCAGATCGTCAAGGAGGTTTGTGGCGGCTGCCACTCGGGGAACCGTTGCGGCCGTGACTTCGCTGAATCTTCCCCCGCTTCCGCCGCTGGGTGGCGAGACCACCGGGCGCAATGTCGTCGACGTCATCACCCAGGAGCACCGTGAGCTGCTCGAACTCTGCTCACTTCTCCAGGAACAGCCGAACGACCGTAAGATCACCGACGTCGTGATCGCCACGCTGTCGCGGCATCTGAGCTGCGAGGAGCAGTACCTCTATCCGGCGATCCGCAAGGTGGTCCCCGGCGGCGAGGAGCTCACCGACCGCGAGCTGGCCGAGGATCACGCCCTGCTGGTCACTCTGCAACAGTTGCAACGAACGCCCAACGAGGCGACAGTGGCCGACGTGGCCGCGGCCGTGCGCCGGCACGTCGACGCGGACGCCGAGGAGCTTCTTCCGGTGCTGACGCAGATGGTCCCGATCGAGGATCTGATCCGGGTCGGCAACCGCTTCGAGACGGCCCAGGAGGCCGCGCCGACCCGCCCGCACCCGGCCACCCCGTCCACTCCCCCGTGGAACAAGGTGGTCGATCCGGCCGTGGCCGTGGTGGACAAATTGCGCGATGCCGTCACTCGTCGCACGACGTACGCCAAGGATTTGTAGGGAAAACACCGGATTCGTTAACCCATTTGTCACAAGTGGGGGATGTTTCGAAGGCGCGTAGGTCTAGCCATCTATGTATATGTGGTCCTAACGTCACGCTATGAACCTGGAGCTGCGGCACCTCAAGGTGGTCTGCGCCATCGCGGAGACCGGCAGTGTCACCAAGGCGGCATCGCAGCTGGGGCTCGCACAGCCGGCGCTGACCGCGCAGCTGCAGCGCATCGAGCGCACCCTGGGCGGCCCGCTGTTCGAGCGGGACCGCCGGGGCGCGCGCCCCACCGCGCTCGGCGAGCTGGTCCTGGCCCGCGCCCGAGTGCTGTTGCCCGCCATGAAAGGCCTGCAGGACGAGGCGGCCCGGCTGGCCGGCGCGTCCGGACAGGGCCGGATGAGCCGCTACCGGTTCGGGGCGATCGGCGGGCCCATCCTGGGCGGCATGGTCCACCGGCTCTCCATGGCCGAGCCGGAGGCCCAGATCACCACGTACGCCTCGTACTACGTCGACGAGCTGGCCAACATGGTGATCGCCGGCAAGCTCGACTACTGCCAGGTCGGCGTGTGCGGCGACGCCATCCCGTCGGCCGACTACGGCCTGGTGTGGCAGACGGTCGCCGTCGACGCGGTGTGCGTGCTCATGCCCGAGGACCACCCGAACGCCAAGGGCACCGACGTCGACCTGGCCGAGCTGGCCAACGAGCAGTGGGTGGCCGGCACCGGTGACGGCTGCTTCGGCGACTGCTTCGCGGCGGCCTGCGCGCGGGCCGGGTTCACCCCGCGCCGGGTCCTCGAGAGCGACATCCGCGGCTGCGTCGACATGGTCGAGGCCGGTTCGGCGCTGGGCCTGTGCCAGCCGACGTTCCGGGCGCCGGCCGGGCTGGCCCACCGCCCGCTGCGCGGGGCCCCGCTGCGCTGGCGCTACGTGATCGGGTGGCATCCCGACTCGCCGGCCGCGCTCAGCGCGCACAAGCTGATCGAGATGGCCCAGGACGCCTACATGGAGGTGGCCGCGCGCAACCCGGCCTATCTGGACTGGCGCGTCGACTATCCCCACCTGGGCGTCTACGAGGGCCTGGCCAACAGCGGAAGGGGCCCGGCATAAGCCGGGCCCCTCATCGCAGGCGGAAGCCTCAGGAGGCTTCGAAGGTCAGCTTGCCGTCGGCCGCGCCGACCTTGACCTTCTGCCCGGGCGCCAGGTCGGCCCCGAGCAGCATCTTCGAGAGCCGGTTGTCCAGGTCACGCTGGATGACCCGGCGCAGCGGGCGGGCGCCGAACTCGGGCTGGAAGCCCTTCTCGGCCAGCCAGTCGACCGCCTCGGTGGTGATCTCCAGGCTGATGTCCTGCGCGTGCAGGCGCCGCCGCGTCTCGTCGAGCATGAGCTCGGTGATCTGCCGGACCTGCTCCTGCTCGAGCTGCCGGAAGACGATGATCTCGTCGATCCGGTTGATGAACTCGGGCCGCAGCTGCTCCTTGAGCCGGCGGTCGAGCCGGTCCCGCAGCTCCTCCTCGGCCGCGCCACCGGAGCCGGTGCCGAAGCCGACGCTGCGCCGGGTGCCGCTGATGATGTCCGAGCCGAGGTTGCTCGTCATGATCAGCACGGTGTTCTTGAAGCTCACCGTGCGGCCCTGGCTGTCGGTCAGCCGGCCGTCGTCGAGCACCTGGAGCAGGATGTTGAAGACGTCCGGGTGGGCCTTCTCGATCTCGTCCAGCAGCACGACGCTGTACGGGCGGCGCCGGACCGCCTCGGTCAGCTGGCCCGCCTCGTCGTATCCGACGTAGCCGGGAGGGGCACCGACCAGGCGAGACACGGTATGCCGCTCCTGGAACTCGCTCATGTCGAGCCGGATCATCCGGTCCGAGTCGCCGAACAGCGCCTCGGCCAGCGACCGGGCCAGCTCGGTCTTGCCGACACCGGTCGGCCCCAGGAACAGGAAGCTGCCCACCGGCCGGTCCGGGTCGCCGAGCCCGGCCCGCGAGCGGCGGACCGCCTCGGCCACCGCCTCGACGGCGTCGTCCTGTCCGACCACCCGCTCGTGCAGGTGCCCCTCGAGACGGAGCAGGCGCGCCTTCTCCTCCTCGGTGAGCTGGGCGACCGGGATGCCGGTGGCCCGCGACACGACGTCGGCGATGTCGGCGTCGGTCACCTGCGGCACGCCGTCGGCGGTGACGCCGGCCGTGGCGATCTGCTCCTTCAGCGAGTTGATCTCGTCGCGGAGGGCCACCGCCTTCTCGTAGTTCTCGGCCGCCACCGCCTGGTCGCGGTCGCGGGAGAGCTGCTCGAGGCGGCGCTCCTTCTCCCGGACGTCGGCGTCGGGGGTCTTGACCCGCAGGCGCACCCGGGCGCCGGCCTGGTCGATGAGGTCGATCGCCTTGTCCGGCAGGAACCGGTCGGTGATGTAGCGGTCGGACAGCTCCGCCGCGGCCTGCAGGGCCTCGTCGGTGATCCGCACCTGGTGGTGCGCCTCGTAGTTGTCACGCAGGCCGCGCAGGATCGACACGGTGTCCTCGACGCTGGGCTCGCCCACCAGCACCGGCTGGAAGCGACGGGCCAGGGCCGCGTCCTTCTCGATGTGCTTGCGGTACTCGTCGAGCGTGGTCGCGCCGACGACGCGCAGCTTGCCGCGGGCCAGGGCCGGCTTCAGCATGTTCGAGGCGTCCATGCCACCGCCCTCGCCGCCGCCACCGGCGCCGACCAGGGTGTGGATCTCGTCAAGGAAGACGATGAGCTGGTCGCCCGAGTCCTGGATCTCGTCGATGACCTTGCGCAGGCGCTCCTCGAAGTCGCCGCGGTAGCGGGTGCCCGCCACCAGGCCGGCCAGGTCGAGCTGGATGACCCGCTTGTTCTCCAGGGTCAGCGGCACGTCGCCGTCCACGATCCGCTGGGCCAGGCCCTCCACGATCGCGGTCTTGCCGACGCCCGCCTCACCGATGAGCACGGGGTTGTTCTTGGTGCGCCGGGAGAGGATCTCCACCGCCTGCTCGATCTCGCCGGCCCGGCCGATGACCGGGTCGATCTCGCCGCGGCGGGCCAGCTCGGTCAGGTCGACGCCGAACTGCTCGAGGGTGGGGGTGTTGGCATTGCCGCCGCCGCCACCACCGCGCGGCGCACCGGGGCGCGGGGCGCCCGGCTGCGGCTCGGCCGACTGCTGGAGCGCCTGCGGGTCGAGCTTGCCGCCCAGCAGCCGGCCGGCCGCCGAGTCGGGGTTGAGGCCCAGGGCCATCAGGATGTGCTCGGGACCGACGTACGAGGCGCCGACCGCACGCGAGATCTGCAGGCTGTCGAGCAGCGCCCGCTTGGCGGCGGGGGTCAGCTGGACCTGCGTGGGCGGCTCCTCGCTCACCCCGGCCGGGCGGCCGAGGGCGGCCAGCAGCGAGTCGGGGTCGGCGCCGGCACGGCGCACGGTCTGCTTCATCGGCTCGAGCTGGAGGGTGGCCCAGAGCAGGTGGTCGGTGTCGAGGTCGGCGATGGTGCGGTCGGGGTCGGCCAGCTCGGCCGCCCGGCGCGCCGCCGCGGACAGCACCTCACGGGCGTCGCCGCTCATGTACTTGGTGATATCGATGCGCTGCGAACGGCGCGGGTCCGCCGCGCCGAAGAAGCGCGCGAAGAAGTCGTCCCACTGGCCGGGCCCACCCGGTCCGATCGGTCCGATGCTCATACGTCTTCTCTCTTCTCCGTAGCCGTTGTGCCGGGGGCCTTTACCCACCTTGCACGACCCCTATCAGCGCCGTGCCGGATCGATTGATTCCCGATTCGCCGCAAAAGTTGACTCGGGTAGGCTCAACTTCATGACCGTACCTCTGGTGATCGTCGACGGGGCCAATGTCGTGGGTTCGGTACCCGACGGGTGGTGGCGTGATCGGGCCGGCGCGGCCCTGCGGCTGCGGGACGCATTGACGCCCATCATGGCGAACGGCCTGACCGATCTGGCCGGCCCGGTCGAGGTCGTGCTGGTGGTGGAGGGTAAGGCGCGGGAGACCCCGCCGGCCGAGGGAGGCGTGCGCGTGGAGCGCGCCGACGGCTCGGGTGATGACAAGATCGTCGATCTGGTACGAGGGGAAGCCGCCGCCAGGCGCATCGTGGTTGTGACGGCCGATCGCGGATTACGAGACCGGGTGACACAACTAGGGGCCGAAGTGAGGGGCCCGTCGAGCGTGCCCAGGCGCTAAATTGTGACGATGCTCCCACGGACTGTAACGCGCGTCGCTGGGACCTGAACCACTCCCCCGCCGCCCCGGCCGAGATGCATGATTTGCCCGATATGGGGGACTCGGCGGCCATGACCATCCCCATGCGGGATCTCGACAGCGCCGACGCCGCGCTGGCCGGCACGCCAGGTGTCCAGCACCGCGCCGGTGATCTGCTCGACGACGTGGGCGGCACCTTCGACCTCATCGTGTCCTGCCCGCCGTTCCTGTTCGATCCGGACCGGCAGACCTATCTCGGCGGCGAGCCGCACGAGCTGTCGACCACGATCCTCGACCAGGCCGCCGCCCATCTGGCCCCGCACGGCTCGCTGGTGCTGTTCAGCGGCGCCCGCGTGGTCGGCGGCAACGACCAGTTCCAGCGGGCCGCGGCCGAGCACCTCACCGGCACCGGGCTGGCCTGGACCTATCGGGAGCTGGACCCCGACGTCTACGGCGAGGAGCTCGACGGCCCGCGCTACGGCGACGCCGAGCGGATCGCGCTGGTCATGCTCGTCGCCACCCGGGGACCGGGGTAGGACGGGTGCCGGCAGGCATGAGCGGGGCGATCGTGGGCATGCGGGCGCCATGACGATCACCGCCACCACCCCGGATCTCGACACCGCGCTGGCCGATCTGGGCCGGGCCCTGCGCGAGGCCGGTTACGAGTTCACGACCGTCACGCCGGCCACCCACGAACGGGTCAACCGGCGCCCGCGCAACCAGCGGGCGTGCGGGCTGCGGGACGTCTTCGGCTGGAGCCGGCCGTTCGGGCCCGGCGTACTGCCGGAGCGGATCGTCGAGCTGATGGACGCGGCCGGGGTGGTGCGGCGCGACGGGGAGGAGTGGCGCAGCACGGTGCGGTTCTCCTCGTACGACGGGGAGCTCTTCGCCCATTCGGCGTTCCCGACCGACGCCGGGGACTCGGTGTTCTTCGGCCCGGACACCTATCGGATGGCCGGCGCCGTGGCCGCCCACGTGGAAGGCCGGGAACGACCGGTCCGGCGGGCCGTCGACGTCGGCTGCGGCACCGGGGCCGGCGCGATCACGGTGGCCAGGCGGGCGCCGGCGGCCGGCGTGCTGGCGGTCGACATCAACCCGGCCGCGCTGCGGATGGCCCGGGTCAACGCCGCGCTGGCCGGCACGCCCGGGGTACGGCCGTGCCGCAGCGACCTGCTGAACGACGTGGACGGGGAGTTCGACCTGATCTTCTCCAACCCGCCCTTCATGATCGACCCGGCCGGGCGGGCGTACCGGGACGGCGGGGCGCACGGGCACGAGCTGTCCATGGCGATCATCGACGCGGCCGTGGAGCGCCTGGCGCCGTACGGCACCCTGGTCCTGTTCGCCGGGACCGGAATCGTCGGCGGGACCGATCCGTTCCGGGAAGCCGCCGCCGAGCGCCTGGCCGGTACCGGCCTGCGGTGGACCTATCGCGAGTGGGATCCGGACGTGTACGGCGAGGAGCTCGACGGCCCGGCCTACGAGCACGCCGAGCGGATCGCCCTCGTGCTGCTGACCGCGACCCGATGAACGGTCCCACGGTCGGTGTCGAGGAGGAGTTCCTCCTGCTCGACCCGCGCACGGGCGAGAACGTGCCGGTCGCGCCCGCGGTGGCCGGCAAGCTGCCCGAGCAGCTGCGCGGGCAGAGCCGGCGGGAGTTCCGGCACAGCATGATCGAGATGGTGACACCGGTCTGCTCGAGCCTGGACGAGGTGCGGGAGAGCCTGACGGTGATGCGGCGGGCGGCCGCCGAGGCCGCGGCCGCGGCCGGCGCCGACCTGGTCGCGCTGGCTGCCACGCCCGTCGGCGAGCCCCAGCTGCTCGTCACCGACGATCCCCGCTACCGGGCCATCGCCGGGCACTACGGGCCGATCGTCGGCGACCCGGCCGTCTGCGGATGTCACGTGCACGTCGGCGTGCCCGACCGGGAGACCGCGATCCTGGTCGGCAACCATCTGCGGCCCTGGCTGCCGGTCGTGCAGGCGATGTTCGTGAACTCGCCGTTCTCGGCCGGGACGGACACCGGGCACGCGAGCTGGCGGGCCATGCAGCTCGACCGGTGGCCCGGACTGGGACCGACGCCCTACTTCGAGTCGGTGAAGGACCTCGAGCGGACGGTACGGCTGCTCGTCGCCGCCGGCGTGATGATGGACGACAGCCTGCTGCTCTGGCACGCGCGGCCGTCGGCCCGCTATCCGACGGTCGAGGTCAGGGTGGCCGACGTGTGCCCCTCGGTCACCGACGCGGTGCTGCTCACGGCGCTGATCCGGGCGCTGGTGGGCACGGCCCTGGACGACGTGCGGGCGGGCCGGCGGGCGCTGCCCGTCCCGGACTCGGTGCTGACGGCGGCGCACTGGAACGCGGCGCACAGCGGGCTCGGCGGCACGCTGCTCGATCCCTCGCGGGAGATCACGCGGCCGGCCTGGGAGATGGTCGGCGAGCTCGTCGAGACGGTCACGCCGGCCCTCGACCGGCACGGCGATCTGGACACCGCGTACGACTTGTTGGCGGCGCTGCGTACCGTGGGCACCGGCACCGACCGGCTGCGCCGCGAGCACGAGCGCGCCGGCGGCGACCTGGTGGCCACGCTCGCCGGCGCCGCCCGGCGCACGACGGCCGGCTGAAAGGTCACCCGTGCGGTTCAATCCTGTTCACTCAAGAACGATCACCCGTCGTACGGAAATCGCCCGAAGTGGACTGTCCCCGGTCGTACGGGAAGAGTGTTTTAGCAGGTCGTGCCACACGTCAAGCGGGTGAGCGGCAAAAGGGGCGTGCGGGGATAGCCGGACAGGAACGGGGCAGTAGGCTTCAGGACAGTAGTCGGGTTCCGCACAGCAGGAGGCTGCACGGGTGGCCAGTGTCGCCGAGGTCAAAGCGGCTGTCGATGCCGCACTTCAGCAGGTGACCGAAGGGCAGGCGGCGATACAGGCGGCCCGGGAGAAGATCGGCGAGGCCCAGCAGAGCCTGGCCGCCGCTCTCGACGGCAGCGGCAACGACGCGGTCGGGGCGGCCCACGCGTCCCTGTCGCAGGCCGACCAGTCGCTCGAGGAGTGCCTGGGCGCCACGCTGCTCGCGGTGGAGCAGGCGCAGACCTACACGGCGATGCTCTGACGCGATGTCGCTGATCCAGGAGCTCGGCGCCCGGCTTCGCGCCACCTCGGACGAGTTGCCCACCGGCCAGGTGACAGTGGCGATGGAGAAGCTGCGCAGCGCGACCGAGATTCTCATGTGGGTGCGCGAGCAGTCGGTCGACCCGATCGGCGTGCCGCAGCTGTCGAACGCCACCGAGGCGGCCGAGCGGGCCGCGGCCGCGCTGCGCCTCGCCCAGGACGCCATCGCCCAATATCTGGCCTCGGTGGGCCTCAGCGGTGACGCCAGTGCTCCGCCCGACCGTGACTGGAAGGCCGGGCTCCAGCAGCCCGAGTCACCCGCGCCGAGCGGGGAAAGTCCCGACAAGCCCGAGCAACTCGGGCCCTGGTGGCAGGAGCGGGTCGCGCAACTGACCGGTGAGCCGGCGCCGCCCTCCTCCGACAAGTCTGACAAGCCGGACACGGCCGAGTTGCTGCGGCGGGTGGCTTCGGGCGTACGGGCCGGTGACCGCGCCCGGCTCGGCCGCGAGCTGCACGGGGTGAACGCCTCGACCGGGCTCGCGCTGTCCGCGGTCACCCCGCCCGTGCTGCACCGGCTGGCCGGTGACCTGCTCGGCCACGAGCCGCGCCCCGAGGACGTGCCCCGGCTGCGCTCGGCCGCCGAGGGCCGGGTCCGGTCGCTGCTGCCGGGCACCTCCCCGGCCGTGCTCGAGACCCTGATCGCGCGCATCTGCCGGGTGCCGGCCGAGGGCGGCCAACGCCCGCCCGGCCACCCGGCCGACAACGCGGTGACCGCCAGCGTGCTCACCGGCGTCCTGCTGGCCCGGCTGGGCCGCGACGCGGGCACGCTCGACCCGTCGGCGCCCGACCCGGTGCGCCGCCCCGCCCAGCCCTCCGACTCCTCCGGGAGCCCGTCCAGCCATGGCTGAGTCGACCGCACAGCAGGTGATGGAGATCCGGGCCGGGCTGTCGCACGCGCTCGGCGCGGCCGCGATCGCCCTCGACCGGGCCCGGGGCGCGCACGCCGCGGCCGTCGAGCGACGGCGCCGGGTCGAGGCGGCGGCCGAGGCGCGCCTGCGCAGGATCGACGACGCGCGCGACGCCCGGCTGGCCGAGATCGACGATCAGCACAGGACCGATCTGGCGGCGTACGCCGGCGCGGCCGCGGCCGCCGCCGATCGGGCCGCGCCCGGCGCCGCCGGCGACCCGTGGGACGACTGGCAGGCGACCCCGCTCGACCGGGCGGCCGAACTGCGCGTGGGCCGGCTGCTGCTGCCGCACCCGGAAGAGGTGCCGGCGCTGGTGCCGCTGCTCGACCGGGGCCACGTGGTGGTCCGCGGCGACCGGACCCTGGGCGACGAGGTGGTGGCCGGCCTGCTGCTGCGGGCGCTCGGCACCGCCGCGCCGGGCCAGGTGCAGCTCATCGGCTACGACCCGGAGCACCTGGGCGGCGGGCTGGCCCGGTTCGCGCCGCTCGCGCCGGCCGGAGTGCTCACCTTCGTCGCGCCGGGCGGGCTGCCGGCGCTGCTCGACGACCTGACCGCGCACGTCCGGCGGATCAACGAGACGGTGCTGGCCGGCGAGTACACGTCGCTGCGCGAGCTGAACGCGGCCACCCACCGGCGGCCCGAGCCGTGGCGGGTCGCCGTGCTGCTCGGCGCGGGCGACCTGGGCCGGGCCGAGCAGGCCCAGCTCCAGCGGCTGCTGCGCACGGGTGCGGCCTGCGGCGTACACCTGGTCATTCAAGGCCTTCCGGTCCAGGCGGCCGACGGCATCGAGTTCATCACCGCCGCGAGCGGCGACCACGCGCGGGTCAGCAGTGCCGGAGCTTTGCCGGTACGTCTCGACGGCGGCCCCCCGCAAGCGGTCGTGGCCGCGACCTGCCGCCGGATCGCCGAGGCCGTGGAGGCCGGGCCGGCCCCGGTCGCGCTGGACAGTCTGCTGCCGCAGGAGGAATGGAAGGAAAGCGCCGCGACCGGGCTCAGCGCGCCTCTGGGCGACAGCCCGCAGGGCGTGCCGGTGCAGCTGACGCTGGCCGACTATCCGCCGCACGCGCTGATCGCCGGCCCGTCCGGCACCGGCAAGACCAACCTCATCTACGCGTGGATGGGTTCCCTGGCCGCCCGCTACTCCCCCGCCGAGCTCGCCTTCTACCTGCTCGACTTCAAGGAGGGCGTCTCGTTCGCCCGGTTCGCGCCCGGCCGGCGTGACCCGAGCTGGCTGCCGCACGTCCGGCTGGTCGGCGTCAACGTCAACACCGACCGCGAGTTCGGGCTGGCCCTGCTGCGCTTCCTCGGCGAGGAGCTGCGGCGCCGGGCCGACGCGGCCAAGAGGTACGAGGTGACGAACCTGGCCGAGCTGCGCGCCGAGGACCCCGAGGGCAGCTGGCCGCGCATCGTGGCCGTGGTCGACGAGTTCCAGGTGCTGCTCTCCGGGCGCGACGCGGTGGCCGCCGAGGCGGTCGACCTGCTCGAAGACCTGGCCCGGCGCGGGCGCTCCCAGGGCATCCACCTGATCCTGGCCTCGCAGGACGTCAGCGGCATCGAGGCGCTGTGGGGACGGCCGGCCCTGGTCGCTCAGTTCTCGCTGCGCATCGCGCTGCCCCGCGCCCGGCGCATCCTGGCCGAGACGAACACGGCGGCCGAGTCGCTGCCGCGCTATCACGCGGTCGTGAACGCCGACTCGGGCGCGCTCGAGGCCAACAAGGTCGTCCGGGTGCCGGCGGCCGGCGACCGCGGACGGTGGAACGCGCTGCAACACCGGCTGTGGCGCAAGCGGCCGCCCGAGCTGGGCCCGCCCCGCCTCTTCGACGGCGACGTGGTGCCGCGGCTGGCCGACAGCCCCGACTTCCGGCGGCTGGCCCCGGCCGAGCAGGTGGCGGCGCCGATGGTGCTGCTGGGCGAGACGATCGACGTGGCGGCCCGCTCGGCCCGGACCGTCCTGCGCCGCGCGCCGGGCCGCAACCTGGCCGTGCTCGGCACCCGCATGGACGAGGCGTGCGCGATCCTGTCGACCGCGGCGGTGTCGCTGGCCGCGCAGTTCCCGCCGGACGGGGCCCGCTTCTCGATCCTGTGCCTCGACCCGGACGCGCGGGCGGCCGCGGCGGCGCTCTGCGCCGACCTGCCCGACTGTGGCTCGTTCGACGCGGACAGCGCGGACTGGCTCCTGGAGGACGTGGCGGCCGAGGCGTCCTCGTCGTGGCCGGCCGACCGGCCGCACTTCCTCATCATCTACGCGGCCGACGCGCTGCCGGGCGGCAAGGAGACGGCCGAGCAGCTCCGCACGATCCTGCGCCAGGGCCCGGAACGCCGCCTGCACGTGCTGGGCTGGTGGCGGGGCGCGGCCCTGCTGCGCGACGCGCTCGGCGGACAGGCGTCGCGCACCGACCCGATCGGCGCGTGGGTGGCCCTGGACGTGCACGGCAGCGAACTCGCCCCGTTCTATCCGGGAGCGGGCGCGCCGGCCTGGTACCCGCGCCCGTGGCGGGCCCTGCACTTCGACCGCTCGGTGCACCGCGGCGCCGAGGTGATCATCCCCTATGGAGCCGGGTCATGACACAAGGCTTGCAGCCGGCCGACTTCGAGACCGCTGACTACCGCAGCGTGCTGCGCCGCTTGACCACCCTGGACGACGAGGCGGCCACGATGAGGGCCGAGGCGGCCCACTGGCACGAGGAGAGGGTGGCCGCGGCCGAGGAGGCGATCCGGGCGGCCGACGAGACGGTGCGGTCGACGTCGCACGAGGTGGCGCAGGCCCAGCGCGCCCTGGAGGAGGCGGACGCCCGGGCGGCGGGCCTGTGGTCGGAGTACGTGCACAAGGTGGGCCCGGTGGCGGAGCGCTACGGCCGCACGGTGCCGACGGCGGCCATCCCGCGGCAGCGCTCGGACCGCGACGCCGACGACTACTTCGACGAGGTGGCCAACAAGGTCAAGTACACGGCTCCCGCCCGCCCGATCACGAGCGGGGTGAAGCTGCTCTTCGGCTTGTTCGGCTTCCTGGGCGGCGTCGTGGGCGTGATCCTGCACCAGGTCCTGCGCGAGAACGGCGGCTCCGCCACCGGCACGTGGAAGGACGCCCTCCCGGTGGTGGCCCTCCTGGTCCTGCTGGCCTGCCCGGTCCTGGCCGTGGTGGCCGCCAAGCGCGTGGCCGACCGACGGGGCGCCGCCCTGGACACGTCCACGGTCGTCACCGTCCTGATCACCGGCTTAGTGACCGCCGGCATCCTTCTGACCGCCGTCCGCGCGGCGGCCGCCTAGGACGACGCCCCGGTCCCGTGCCTCCGCCAGGCGCTTGAGGAATTGCTCGATCTTCGCGGAACGCACGAAGCCCTCCGGCACCTCGCGACCCGACAGACGAGCGGACTCGCGGGCCGACCTGGCGACGCTGCGCCTGATGTCTTCCCTGCTGATGGCCATTGACACACCCTCCTCTCCTTGCTCCGCGCCTATAGTACAGCGACTAGCGGGAAAGGTGCAGGCGCAGGACTGTGCCGCCGCCGGGGGCGTCGTCGATGGAGATGCGGCCGTTGTGGCGTTCGGCGATGCGCAGGCAGGTCGACAGGCCGATGCCGTGGCCCTTTCGGGACGTGGGGTCGACCTGGGCGAACATGTCGAAGACGCGGTCGCGCTGGTCGGGTGGGATGCCCAGGCCGTTGTCGGTGACCGTGATGTCCCAGCCGGCGGTGGTGGTGTGCGCCGCCACGCGCACGTGCGGGGTGCGGTCGGGGTGGCGGTACTTGACGGCGTTGTCGATCAGGTTCTGCAGGAGCTGGCGGAGCAGTGTGGGGTCGCCGGAGATCACCGGCAGGTCGTCGGCGACGGTGACCTCGGCGCCGGTGCTCTCGATCAAGGTGCGCAGGTCGGTCCGGACGTGGGTCAGCACGTCGTGCAGGTCCACCGGCTCGGTGGCGCACGGGGCGTGGCCCGCACGGGCGTACGAGAGCAGGGCCTGCACCAGCTGTTGCATGCGGTCGGTGGCGGCCACCGCGCCCGACATCCACTGCGGGCCCGGTCGTCCATCATCTCGCCGTACGTCTCGGTCAGCATCTCCAGGTAACCGCGGGCGCCGGCCAGGGGACGTACGAGATCGTGGCTGACCGCCGCCGCGAAGCCCTCCAGTTCGTCGTTCGAGCGCTGGAGCTCCTTCACCAGGTCCTGGATCTGGCGCAGGTGCTCGCGTTCGCGGGTGACGTCACTGAGGGCGACCACCGCGCCGATGCGCTCGCCGTTGTCGGCGATCATGCTGCGGGCGCTGGCCGTCAACGTCAGCAGGGAGTCGTCGGCCGTGCGCAGGACCAGTTCCTCGTTGTCGACGTTGATGTCCTCGCGCAGGGCCCGGAACAGGGGCGCGCTCTCCTCCGGGACCTCGGTGACGCCGTCCGGCTGGAGCAGCTCCAGACGGCCCGCGATCTCCGCCAGATCGCCGCCGCCGCTCTCCAGGGCGCCGCCCCACCGGCGTACGGCCCGGTTGAGAATCGTCAGTTGACCTTGTTCGTCGGCCGCCACGATGCCGACGTCGACGGTGTTGACCAGAGTCTCGACGAACTTGCGGCTGTGCTCGGCGCTGATCGCCATCTCGGCCGCCAGCCGGCCCTGGCGGCGGCGCTCGAACAGGCCGACCAGCACGTCGGCCAGGTCGGTGAGGCGCTCGATCTGGCGGGGCGTGAGCTCCTTGACCACGTCGTCGAAGACGCACAGGGTGCCCAGGGCGTAACCGTTGGGGGCGATCAGCGGGGCCGAGGCGTAGAAGCGGACGTTGGCCATGCGGCCGTCGACCCACGGGTTGTCCGCGTACAGCGGATGGTCGCGGGCGTCCGGCACGTGCACGAACTTGCCCTGGCGCAGCTGAATGTCGCACATCGAGTCGGTGCGGGCCGAGTTGCCGCCCTCGAAGCCGACCGTGGTGAGCTGGCACTGCCGGTGCTCGTCGATCAGGTTGAGGGTGGCCGTCGGCACGTCGGCCACCATGGCGGCGACCCGGACGACGGCGGACAGTTCGTCGTCGGCCGGCGCGTCGAGCAGGCGGTACTCGTGCAGCGCCGCCAGCCGGCGGCGTTCCAGTTCAGGAGGATCAAGCAAACTGGCCGTCACCTTCTCTCCGATCGGCAGCCGGACCCGATGGCTTAGCGGCTCTTGAGAACGAACGGCGCGGCTGGGCAGGATACGGACATGCCGGCACTGGAAGTCGCGACGTACGTCCTGGGCACCGCCGTCGCCAAGACCGCGTGCGGGCTCTGGGCCGGTGAGAACAAGCTGCTCAACGAGATCGGCAACAGCACCGTCGACCGGGTGGCGGCCGCGTTGACCGGCGGCCGGCAGCAGCGGCAGTTCACCCGGATCTGGGAGGAGGCGGCCGAGGCGGTGTCCGACCGCCTGGAAACGTGGATCACCACCGAGTTCCGCACGGTCGAGCCGGCCGAGCGGGAAGCGGCGGTCCTGGCCGTGCGGGACACGTTCGAGCAGGCGGCGCTCTCGGAGGCGGACCTGTTCAAGAGCGATCTCGACGCCGGCTATCTCGGGCGCTACCTGCGCTCGCAGTCACCGGACCGGGCGGAGCGGGCCGGGCTCTCCGAGGGCGGGACCAGGCTGTACGACCTGCTGCTGCGCGAGGCCTCGGCCTACACGATCGAGATCGCCCGCACGCTCCCGGCCGCGAGCGTCAACGCGCTCACCGAGCTGCTGGCCCGCAGCCGCCAGATCATCGGCGATCTGGAGACGGTGCTCGACCGTCTCCCCCGGCTGAGGGTCGGCGCCGACTTCGAACGCGACTACCGCCAGCTGGTCGCCAACCTTCTGGACCGGATCGAGTTGTACGGCGCCACGGTCTCCGATTCGAGTCGTGCCTATCCGCTGTCGGTGGCCTATCTCAGCCTGCACGGGAGCCAGGCCACCGGCGACGACCACCTCGTCAGTGTGGAGGAACTGGCCGGCACGAGCGACCGCATCTTCATCCGGGGCCAGGCCGGTCTGGGAAAGACGACACTGTTGCAGTGGATCGCGGTCAACAGCGCGCGCCGGACCTTCCCCGACCATCTGAACAGCTGGAACGCGACAGTGCCGTTCTTCGTCCCGCTGCGGCGCTTCGCCACCACCGACCTCCCGGTGCCCGGCGACTTCGTCGACGAGGTCGGCCGGCACATCGCCGACGAGATGCCGGCCGGCTGGGTCCAGGAGCAGCTCCGCTCGGGCCGGGGCGTCGTGCTGGTGGACGGGATCGACGAGCTGCCCGACGACCGCCGGGTCCACGCCCGCCGGTGGATCTCCGAGCTGATCGCCGCCTTCCCGCGAGCGAGGTACGTGGTCACCTCCCGGCCGGGCGCGGTGCCGGCCGAGTGGCTCGGCGGCGACGACTTCCGGGTGGTGGAGCTGGCGCCGATGGACCGTCAGTCGGTGACGGTGTTCGTGGAGCGCTGGCACCGGGCGATGCTCGAGCAGACCCGGACGCTCGAACAGCGGGAGTCGATCCTCGACTATCAGCGGCGGCTGCTGAGGGCGATCGACCGCAACCGGCACCTGCGGCAGATCGTCGCCTATCCCCTGCTGTGCGCGCTGACGTGCGCGCTGCACAAGGACCGGCGCGGCCAGCTGCCGAGCAGCCGGATGGAGTTGTACGAGGTGGCGCTGCACATGCTCCTGGAAAGGCGGGACGAGGAGCGGGAGATCAAGGCGCTCAACACCCTGAGCCGGACCCAGAAGATGCTGCTGCTGCAAGACCTCGCCTACTGGTTGATGCGCAACGGCCAGTCGGACGCGGCCAAGGAGGAGGCGCTGGACCGGATAGCGGTCAAGCTGCGCCGGATGCCCCGCGTAACCCTCGACGAGCACGAGACCTACCAGGTCCTGCTGGAGAGAAGCGGCCTGATCCGCGAGCCCACCCACGACCGGGTCGACTTCATCCACCGCACGTTCCAGGAATATCTGGCGGCCAAGGAGGCAGTCGACGAGGGCGACCTGAGATCGCTGGTGCTCCACGCCGACGAGGATCAATGGCACGAGACGATCGTGATGGCCGCCGGCCACACCAAGGCGCGGGGCAGCAAGACTCTCGTCGAGGGGCTACTCGACAAGGCCGACAAGGCCGGCGACGGCAATCACCGCACCGTCATGCGGCTGCTCGCCCTCGCCTGCCTGGAGACGTCGGCGGAGTGCCCGGAGGACACGCAGGCGGCGGTTCTGGAGGCGACCAGTAGCCTCTTGCCGCCGGAGAATGAACGCCAGGCCGACATGCTGGCCGAGGCCGGCTCATTGTCCCTCGATCTCCTCATGAAGTCCGATCCGCGGAACGATGCGGAAATATCACTCACGATTCGCGCCGTCGGCAAGATCGGCGACCCGGCGGCCATCGACTTCCTGACGCAGTACTCGTCGAGCACGTCGAGAACGGTGCACGATGCCCTCATCGAAGCGTGGGAGCACTTCGATCCCGCGGTCTACGCGACACGGGTATTGCGCGATGTGCCGTTCGGCTCCTCGGAGAACGTGACGATCACCGACCGGGACCTGCTCGGACATCTGCACCTGATCAAGAATGTCCGTGGGGTGAAGGTGCGCTCCATGCCCGGCTCGGCGCCCATCGACCTGTCCTTCATAAGCCGTAATCCGGAGCTCGCGCGAATTCAGGTCCAATCTTGCCTCGACCTGTCGCCGCTGGCGGGAAGTGCCCTCGCCGCGCTGTCGGTATCGGCTCAAAGCGACTTCGAGCTGGATCTCCGCCCGTTGGCCGGACTCTCGAACCTCCGGTCCTTAATGCTGCACGGGAGCAACCTCAAGAACCCCGAAGGGCTCACCGCGCTGAGCAACCTCCGAGGGATCGGCGGTTCGACCTGGTTGCTCAGGCAGGTCGCGCGGATGCCGACGAGGCATCCGGTCAGCCTCATTGTCGCCTCGGACATCCGTCGGCGAGACTCGGTGGAATTTCTGAAGGTCTGGGCCGACTCGGCCACCGACGTCCGGCTGCTCGGCGATTGTCCGCGTGACCTGGCTCCGCTGACCAGCCTGAATCGCCTGTCCACGCTGATCGTGCTCAGCAACACGACAGTCGATCACGCCTCGATCGGCCGGTTGAGCACTGTCGAAAATCTTCAGGTGATGTCCGATCCGGATTCCCTCAACAAGTTGATCCCGCATCTGGCCCGTCTGGAGCGCCTGCGCAGCATCTACCTCCAGTCATACGCCGAGGGATCCATCGACCTGTCCCCGCTCGCCGGGCTGGATGGACGGACGGTCACGCTCAGCCTCGGCGGCCGCATCGACTTGACCGGCACCGAAGGGGTCCGCGGGCTGTCGGTGAGCGGCGGCCGTCGGCGGTGGAGCACGTGAGAACTCAGCCGAACGCCTTGGAGAGGGTGATCACGGCAGGCCCCACGACGACGATGAAGATGGCGGGGAACATGCAGAACATGACCGGGAACAGGAGCTTGACCGGGACCTTCTGTGCCATCTCCTCGGCGCGCTGACGGCGGCGCATGCGCTGGTCGGCGGCGTGTTCGCGGAGGATGCCGGCTACCGAGATGCCCAGCTCGCCGGCCTGGATCAAGGCTGTCATCAAGCGCTTGAGGTCCCGCACTGTCGTGCGGGCCGCCAGTGAGCGCAGCGCCTCCGTTCTTGCCACGCCCAGGCGCATCTCCTGCAGCACCCGGTTCAGCTCGTCGGCCATCGGGCCCGTCGTCGCGCTGGCCACCTGGTCCATGGCCGAGTCCAGGCCCAGGCCGGCCTCGACGCCGATCACCATCGCGTCCATCACGTCCGGCAGGAAGTAGAGGATCTTCTCCTGGCGTTTGATGCCCGCGTTGTAGACCAGCAGCTGGGGCAGCAGGAAACCCACCACCAGGCCGGCGGGAGCGCCGATCAGCACCGAGTCCGTCTTCTCCGTCCAGCCGTACGCGAAGAACGCGCCCACACCCGCACCGGCCACCGCCCCGAACGGGCGCGCCCTCATCACCCTCGCCAGCGGCCAGGCCGGCGGGTTTCCGGCGTAGTCGAGCAGGCGGCTCAGCCGGTCGCGGTCGGCGGCCGGGGTCAGCACCTCGGCCAGCCGGTCGAGGCCGGCGATGACCACCGAGCGCAGCCGCCGCTGGAACGCGCTTCCGGTGTCGCGGCGCATCTCCGGGCCGGTGCCGAAGGCCGCCAGCGCCCGCATGATCCGGTCGAAGCGGGGTGGCGGCAGCAGGATCGCCACCGCCACCAGCACGAAGGCCAGCACCACGCCGGCTACGGCCGCGCCCAGCACGATGTTGGCCACGGCTACGCCTTCACCTGGACCACCACGCGCAGCCAGATGGCGCCGATGGTGATGGCCACGATGCCGAAGGCCAGCATGGCCCAGCCCAGCGGCTCGGTGAACAGCGGCCTCAGATAGGCCGGCTCGGTCAGGTAGAGGATCACCGCGGTGGCGATCGGC
This sequence comes from Actinoplanes sp. CA-131856, assembly GCF_050956135.1. Taxonomy (GTDB): domain Bacteria; phylum Actinomycetota; class Actinomycetes; order Mycobacteriales; family Micromonosporaceae; genus Actinoplanes. The sequence continues at coordinate 6,364,598 of NZ_CP191849.1, forward strand.
ATGGCCGTCAGCACGTAGGCCGACATGCGGCCCTCGCCGGAGAGCGCCCGCACGTGCCGGCGCAGATACGAGCGTTCGCGCATGGTGTCGGCGGTGGTCTGCATGACGTCGACCAGGCTGCCGCCGACCTCGCGCTGCAGGCGCAGGGCCATGACCAGCCACAGCATCTCGTCGCTGCGGGTGCGTTCGCCGATGCGCTCCAGCGCGTCCTCGAAGCTGCCGCTGATGCGGGTCTCGGACAGGGCCCGGCGCAGTTCCGAGGCGACCGGGCCCTCGTCGTCGCGGACCGCCGCCTCGACCGACTGGTGCATGGTGAAGCCCGAGCGCAGCGAGCTGATCATCAGTTGGAGGGCGCCGGGCAGTTCGTCGGCGAACGCCTGCTCGCGGCGCCGGATCCGGGTCCGCAGCAGCGCGTTCGAGCCGAAGAACCCGGCCAGCAGGCCGAGCGGGAGGGCCACCGCGAACGGCAGGAGCAGGGTCAGCACCACGACCGTGGCCAGGCAGGCGTACAACCGCACGGCCAGCCAGTCGGCCGGGCGGGTGGTCGCGCCGAGCCTGTCGAGCAGGGGGGCGCTGCGCTCGGCCAGGGCGCTGAGCAGCTCGGAGCGTTCGACCTTCTGGCCCGAGGCGTGCACCAGCCGCCGCCACCACGCCTCCTTCTCGACCTCGCGCCGCACGGTGAAGTGCTGGAGCGAGGCCAGCCGGCGCTGGATCGGGGTACGCCCGAAGGTCGCGGCCAGCACCGCGTAGGCGACCAGGAAGGTGGCCGCCGAGGCGGCGCCCACCGCGATGACGAAGGCCGGGATCACCGCGGGCGGCCCGAGAACAGCGCCGGCGGCAGGGTCACGCCGTAGCGGGCGATCGCCTCGGCGAACTGGGGGCGGATGCCGGTCGAGCGGAGACCGCCGGCGGCGCCCGGTGTGTCGGAGCCGGCCGTGGGGTCGTACAGGAAAAGGTCCTGAAGGGTGATGACCTCCGATTCCATGCCGGCCACCTCGGTGATGTGGCTGATCTTGCGGGTGCCGTCCTTGTAGCGGCCGACCTGAAGGATCAGGTCGACGGCCGAGACGATCTGGTCGCGGATGGCGCGGCTGGGCAGGTCGAGCCCGGCCATCAGCACCATCGTCTCGAGCCGGGACAGCGCGTCGCGCGGCGTGTTGGCGTGCAGCGTGGTCAGCGAGCCGTCATGGCCGGTGTTCATCGCCTGGAGCATGTCGAGGGCGGCGGCGTCACGGACCTCGCCCACGACGATCCGGTCGGGGCGCATCCGCAGCGCGTTGCGCACCAGGTCGCGGGTGGTGACCGTGCCCCGGCCCTCGGAGTTGGGCGGGCGGGTCTCGAGGCGTACCACGTGCTCCTGGTCCATCTGCAGCTCGGCCGCGTCCTCGATGGTCACGACGCGCTCGTCGACCGGGATGAAGCCGGACAGGATGTTGAGGATCGTCGTCTTGCCGGAGCCGGTGCCGCCGCTGACCAGGATGTTGCGGCGGCCGCGGACGCAGACGTCGAGGAATTCGGCCGCGGGCCGGGTCAGGGTTCCGTACGACAGCAGGTCGCCCACGGTCAGCGGGACCGAGGAGAACTTGCGGATGGTCAGCGAGGAGCCGTCGATGGCGATCGGCGGGACGATCGCGTTGACCCGGCTGCCGTCGGGCAGTCGGGCGTCGACCATGGGGCTGGCCTCGTCGACCCGGCGGCCCACCCGGGAGCAGATCCGGTCGATGATGCGGCGCAGGTGGGCCTCGTCGTCGAACTCGGCGCCGACCCGTTCGATGCGGCCGAACCGTTCCACGTAGACCGACTGCGGGCCGTTGACCATCACCTCGGTGACCGAGTTGTCGCGCAGCAGCGACTCGATCGGCCCGTGCCCGAGCACCTCGTCGACGACCTCGTTGACGATGCGCGCCCGGTCGGCGCCCGACAACGGGGTCTCCTCGCGGGCCAGCAGGTCGTTGAGGGCCTCGCGGACCCGGCCGTCCAGCTCCTCGGTGCCCTCGCCGCGACCGGCCGCGTACAGCGACGGTCCCAGCTCGTCGGCCAGTTTGCGCTGGATGCGCTGGCGGACCTCGTACACCTGGTCGTTGACCGGGCGGCCCGGGCGGTGCCGCTCCTCGGCGGCGGGGGTGGGCGTCTTGTCGGCCGGGGTGTTGGCGCCGATGCGCGAGGAGAGGCTCATGTCTTGCCCTTCCGGGACAGGAACCGCCGGCGGCGCTCGGGTGCGGCCTCCACGCCGGCGCAGCGGTCGGCCAGGGCGCGGATGGCCCGGCTGACCGGGTGCAGCGGGTCGGTCTGTGCGAGCGGCTCGCCCGCGTTGACGGAGACGGTGACGTCGCGGCTGGAGGGCACCTGCACCGTGAACGGCATGCCGACCGCGAGCTCGACCTCGGCCGGGCTCAGGCCGACCTGGGTGTTGGCCCGGTTGAAGACCAGCAGACGCTTGTCCTGCGCGTAGTCGAGCAGGTCGAACATCTCGACGGTCAGCCGCACCGATTTCAGGGTCGGCAGGTCGGGGGTGACGATCGGGACGTACCAGTCGGTCATGTCGAGCGCGGCCAGCACCTGGTCGGTGACCACGGCGGGCGTGTCGACCACGATGAAGTCGTAGAGCGGCCGGGCCGCGTCGAGCAGCTCGACCACGAACTCGCGCGTGACCTTCTCACCCTCGGCCGGGCTGGGCGGGGCGAGCAGCGTGTCCAGGCCGGGCTTGTACGGCGTCGCGATCGAGCGCAGGCCGGGCTCGTCGAGCCGGCCGGTCATGGTGACGCCGCCGGCGATGTTCCGCTCGGGCGAGAGCTTGAGCATGATGGCGATGTCGCCGAACTGCAGGTCGAGGTCGATCAGCAGGACGCGGCGGCCACCTCCGGCCAGGGCCACGGCCAGGTTGGTGGCGAGCATGCTGCGCCCGTTGCCGCCCTTGCCTGAGAAGAGCGTCACGACCCGGCCGTACGGGGCGTTGTCGGCCGACGTGCGCAGCGTGGTGCTCAGCGCCTTCGACAGGTCGATCGAGCGGATCGTGGCGTCGCGCAGCCCCTGCTCGTCGTCCTCGGCCACGATCTCCCGCACGCCCGACTGCAGGCACCGCAGCACGACCCCCGGCTCCACCACCTTGCGGATCAGCACGACCCCGATGAGCGGGCGCTGGAGCCGCTGATAGGCGGCGACCATCAGCGACTCCTCGAGCTCGACAGTGGCGCCCAGGATGATCAGGATGGTCTCCGGGTAGCGCCGCAGGTGGGCCTCGAGGTCGGCCATGCCGTCGAGCATGGTGCAGCCGACCTCGCGGAAGGCCGGGCCGATCTGCGAGCGGCGGGCGTCGTCGGGTTCGACGTAGACGTAGAGGCTCACGGGAACAGCCCGGAGATGTCGACGCCCGGCCCGGGCACGGCGGTGGCCTCCGGGCCCAGCATGGCCAGGTAGAGCAGGCCGGTGCGGGCGGCGTGCACGAGGCGCTGCGCGTCCTCGGAGTCGACCGCGAGCGTGGCCACGTACCGCGCGTAGGTGGCCTGGGAGGTTCCGGCTCTCGTGGCCGAAGGCGATAGAGAGGCCGACGGCGCCGGTGTCGGTGTCGGCTGGGGCGTGATGTCGGGGGCCAGCGCCTCGCCGATCGAGATGACCACGGCCCGGGGCAGCAGCAGCCGGGTGGTCTGCTCCTCCGAGCTCTGCGCGCTGGCCGGGAAGGTGCCGTAGACGGCCACCCGGTCCCCGGCGATCACGTTCCCGGCGACCTGCGTCGGCACGCTGAGCTCGACGGTCACCGCCAGCATGCCCTTGGGGACCGTGAAGCCCCGCGTCGACGCCGAGGCCGAGGGCTGGGCGGACTGGAAGAGCGGGCGCATCAGCAGCTGCTTACGCTCGGCCGTGGCCGACAGGGTGAGCCGGTCGAGGTCGCTGGTCCAGCTGGTCAGGGTGCCCTCGGGCACGGTCCGGGCGGGCATCAGGACGCGCTCGGCCATGCCCTTGGCCCGGATGTCGGACCCCTTGGTCCCGGCCGGGATGCGCTGCTTGGCCACCAGCACCCACACCCCCTTCACCCCGTTGAGAGCCCGGCGGTCCGCGGAGTGCGCGTACGCCAGGATCGCCACCCCGCTGATACCGGCCAGCAGCAGAGCCGCGAGCAGAATCAGGACACGCCGTCGCATGTCTTCACAATCTCAGTAAAAGGTCACCCAGTACGGCCAATCACCTGGACTCCGTAGTCCGGTGAGGTGCCGAAGGCGGTCGGGAAGCGTTGCGTGATGACAGATCGCGTGAAGTAGCCGTAGATGCACGTCTGGAGTGCGCAGGCGGTCGTCCGCAGCGAGTTGAGGCCGTCGCTGAACAGCGTCGACAGCGTGCCGGTGAGCCCGGAGATCAGGGTCTCGTAGCCGGTGAGCACGAACGGCGCGAACCCCACGATGTGGAAAGCGGCCGGCAGCAAGTTGAGCGCGCCGACCACCTTGTCGAAGATCGGCACGAGGATCGCCTGCCCCTTGGCGATCACCTGGTTCATCACGTTGAAGCACTTGATCGCGCCGGCCAGGTCGAGCAGCCCGGTGTACATCCACAGGTCGACCGTCGCGGCCGGGGCGATGGTGGTGCGGCAGTTGGCGTCGGCGTGCGGCGTGAGCCAGGCGTAGCCGTTGGGGTTGCCGGCCAGGATGTCGGCCGTGGTGTTCTTGCAGCCGGACAGGATGCCGTTGTTGACCGGGATGGAGAAGTTCTGCGGCGGCCCGAGCCCGAGCACGCCGAGCAGGCCGGTCCCGCCGAGTAGGGGATCGAGGACGGGCAGCCGCAGCAGTTTGTCCCCGTTGCCGCTGAGCCGCTCCCAGTCGCACTTGGAGATGGCCAGGGCCAGCACGCTGGCGTTGACCGGCACACCCCACGCCACCCGGGCGCACGCGCCCACCTTGGTGCCCTGATAGCCGCCGCCGACCAGGGTCTGCGCCAGCCGCGGCGGGATCAGTGTGGTGTTGTTCGGGTTCAGCGTGGTGGTGCGCACCTCGACCTGGTGCCCGTTGCCGGTCACGGTGGGCTGGGGGCGGCAGGTGGTGGCCGTGTTCCAGGTGGCGGGGCAGTTGCTGTTGTCCAGGCAGATCTGCGCGTCGGCGTAGCCGTCCTTGGCGTTCTTGGCGGCGTACGCCTTCGCGTTGAGGGTCTGCAAAGCGACCGTGCAGTCGGCCTTCTTGACGACGCAGGCCTGCGCGACCTTCCACGAGGCCGCGTCGGCGCCGCTCTGCAACTGCTCGCGCTCGGCGTAGAGCATGCCGACGTCGATGACGACGGCGCCCATGCCCAGCAGGATGCTCATGCTGAGGAACAGGGCGACGACGACGGCGATCGCGCCGTGGTCGTGGTCCTCGCCGGGGCGGCGCGGCACCAGGGAGGTCAGCCGAGGCACGACATCACCCCGATGGCCTTGATCGTGTGGGCGCCCGACTGGCTCGTGCCGCCGTACAGCACCAGCAGTTTGAAGAGTGGGGTGGCCGGGTCGAAGGTCCGGGTGACGGTCACGGACGAGTCGACGACACCGGTGCCGCAGACGGCCGGGCCGCTCGGATATTGGAGCGCGACGCCCGTACCGACGATGCCCTGGACCTTGTTCTTGACGTCGGTGACCGTGCCGTTGAGCGCGCCCAGCCGGGCGCCCTCACGGGCGGCCTCGGTGAGCTGGATGTACTGCTGGAGATAGCGCCCCATGTCGATGATCGCGAACAGGATCAGCAGGAGCAGCGGCAGGACGATCGCGAACTCGATCGCCGCGACACCGCGATCGCCGCGGGCGGCCCCGGAGGCCTGCCCGCGGCGGGAAGCCGGGCGATCGGTCAGATGGCGGCGATGAGCTTCTCGATCATGCCCTTGATGTCGTCGCGCAGCAGCCCGAGGGTGGCGACGAGGCCACCGGCGATCAGGGCGGCCAGGATCGAGTATTCGACGGCGGTCGCGCCCTCGTCCGACTGCTTGACGGCGCGGACGTACGTGACCAGCATCTTGAAGAATTCCATTGTGTTGTCCCCCAGGTGTTAGTGGCGACCGGTTCCGGCGGCCAGTTGCTCTACACATCGGGAGACGAAAGGTCTGCTTGAGATCGCTCATGGTTGCAGGGTGGTCGCTGCCGGTTGCTATCCGGATCAGCGTGACGGCGACGTCGAGCCCTGGGCCAGAACCGCGCGCAGCGTGCCGGCCAGGACGTCCGCGCTGAACGGCTTGGCCAGGAACGGAGAGCCGGCGCGGATCATGCCTTTCTTGACGGCGATGTCCTCCGGGATGCCGGAGATGTAGACGATCTTCATCTCGGGCCGGACGGCCGCGGCCGAACGGGACAGCTCACCGCCCGAGACGCCGGGCAGGCCCAGGTCGGTCAGGAGCACGTCGATCCGGCCGCTGTGCACACGGCAGGTCATCATCGCGGTCACCGGGTCCTTGGCGGCGAGCACGTCGAAGCCGCGCATCTCGAGCATCTGCGTGGTCATCTCACGCAGATCCTCGTCGTCCTCGACCAGGAGGACGACCGGTCCGGTCCGTTCCGTACGGTTCCACATCGAGATCCACGCTAGCGAGGACCCCGGGGGTCACGGGCCGGGTTCCGCGAAGAACCCGGCCGTTTAATTCTCAGACATTGGGTACGGCGAGCGCCTCGTTCAGCAGACGGCGGGCCAGCACCAACCGGTCCGCGTCGTCCTCCAGCGGCAGGTCCCGCACCCGGATCGGCTCGCCGTCGAGCGCCAGCCGCAGCGCGGGCGCGCAGTACGCGGGGAACCGCATCGTGCGCCCCACCAGCCGCAGCACCACGTGCTCGGCCCCGTCGTCGGCCAGGCGCCAGCGCAGGCCCTCGCGCACCCTGATCTCGTCGTCCGGGCCGAGCCCGGCCGCGAAGTCGAGCTGGGCCAGCGGGCTGACCGGCTCGGGGCGGGCCGACGGCCAGTCCCGGGCGCGCAGCCGCTCGGCCACCTGGGCCGGCTCGACCGTGGCCAGCCAGTCGCGCAGGGCCTCGACCGTCTCGGTGAGCTCGGGCTCGATCGCCTCCGGGTCGGAGACGTCGAGGCCGTACGGCAGGGTGGCCCGCAGGCGGGCGTCGTCCAGGGCGAGGCCGAGCAGCTCCTCGACCATGGCGTAGCGGGTCATGGCCCGGACACCGATGGTCAGATGGAGCGAACGGGCGCCCTGCGCCTCGGCCGAGTGGAGCCAGCCGCGGGGCAGGTAGAGCGCGTCGCCCGGCTCGAGCAGGATGTCGAAGGCGGGCTCGCCCTCGGCGGTGGCGCCGACCTCGTCGGCCCGGCCACCCCAGGCCTGCTTCTCCAGCGGATCGGCCAGCACGGGCTCGTGCAGCCGCCAGCGCTTGGTGCCGTCGACCTGGAGGACGAAGACGTCGTGGGTGTCGTAGTGGGTGCTGAAGCCCTGGCTCTGCGGAGGGGTCAGATAGGCGTTGACCTGCAGCGGGCGGCGCAGCTCGGCGCCGAGCCGGCGGCTGTAGTCGATCAGCGGGGGCCACAGCCGGTGCAGGCCCTGGAGCACCAGGGTGGCGCCCTCGGCGTACAACCGCATGACCTTGTCGTCGATGACCTGGTCGCCGATCTCGGCCCCGGCCCCACCCCCGCCGGTGAACCGGCCGGCCGGGAGCACGGTGCCCTTCTGGGCGACGCGCAGGAAGGGGGTCCGCAGTCCGTGGCGGGAGAGGAGCTCGTCGACCGCGGCCGGGGAGAGAAGGTCGGCGAAGCCGTCCGGGCCGGCCAGTTCGGCGGCCCGGGAAAGCAGGGGCGCGCGGCCCCAGTAGGCGGCGGCGAACTTGCCCGGCTCCACCGCCACGGCGCGGGAGAGCGCCGGGCTTTCGCCCGGCGCGTCGATCGTCATCCCGGTGTTCCTGATCAGTTGGCGGAGCCGTCGGCGCCACCGTCGTGGCCGTCCGGGTTGGCGCCACCGTCGGCCGGGCCCTCGGCCGAGCCGTCGGCACCGCCGTCGTGGCCGCCCGGGTTCGCGCCGCCGTCCGCGGGACCCTCGGCCGAGCCGTCGGCACCGCCGTCGTGGCCGCCCGGGTTCGCGCCGCCGTCCGCGGGACCCTCGGCCGAGCCGTCGGCACCGCCGTCGTGGCCGCCCGGGTTCGCGCCGCCGTCGGCCGGGCCCTCGCCGGTGGTCGAGCCCGAGGTGGTGGTGATGTCGTCGTCGCTGAGAGACATGAGAGCTCCTTGAAGGTCCGTGGTGCGTGGGACCCCGCCATACCCCGTGATCATCCCGTCTAACCCGGCTGAGATCCGGGTATCGCAGCTCACGTGATGCGCATCGGGACGTCGGGCTGGCAGTACAAGGACTGGCGGGGCGGTCTCTACCCCGCCGGGCTGCCGCAACGGCTCTGGCTGGAGCACTACGCCGAGCGCTTTCAGACGGTCGAGGTCAACAACGCCTTCTACCGCCTCCCGTCACGCGAGACGTTCGAGCAGTGGCGGTCGCGGACGCCGGACGACTTCCGCGTCGCGGTGAAGATGAGCCGCTATCTGACCCACATCAAGCGCCTCAAGGAACCAGCCGAGCCCGTTTCGCGTTTTTTGTCCCGGGCGGAAGGGCTCGGCGGCAAGCTCGGTCCGGTGCTGATCCAGCTCCCGCCCACCCTCAAAGCGGACTTGACTTCCCTGGACGCGACTTTGAGGCTGTTTCCGGCGAATGTCCGAGTCGTCGTCGAACCTCGGCACGACTCGTGGTTCACGCCCGATCTATGCGACTTATTGCGGCAAAGGGGCGCGGCGCTGTGCTGGGCCGATCGGGGCAGCCGGCCCATCACTCCCCTGTGGATCACCACCGACTTCGTGTACCTGAGGCTGCACGAGGGCCGGGCCAAGCCGTGGCCGCGATACGGCAAGGGGGCGCTGCGGACGTGGGTGGAGCGGCTCGCCGGCGTACCGGAAAGCTATGTCTTCTTCAACAACGACCCCGGCGGAGCGGCGGTGATCGACGCGGCCGCGCTGGCCGCCGAGGCCGATCGGCGTGGCCTTCGCCGCACCCGCACCCCCGAGATCAAGCCGCGCCCGTAGGCTTGCCGAGGTGCGCAATCTCGAGCTGAACGGCCACGTCCCCGACCTCGCCGAGACCCATCGGCTGGCCACCATCAACTATGGCCACTTCACCTCGATGCAGGTCCGGTCGCTCGCGGTCAAGGGCCTGGCGCTGCACATGGCCCGCCTGGCCGACGGCAACGAGGAGTTCTTCGGCTGGAAGATGGGCGTCGACGACGAGGCCCGCGTGGTCTCGCTCATCCACCACGCGCTCGACGGTCACCGCGACGCCTCGGTCCGCGTCTCCTTCGTCCCCGGTCCCGGGGAGGGCAGCCCGCCCGACGTCGTGGTCGCGGTCAGCGATCCGCGTCCTTCGGACCCCACAAAACCTTTGCGTGTACGCACGGACAGCCACCGCCGCGACTGGCCCGAGCAGAAGCACTCGGCCACCATGGGCCTTTTCGTCGCGCGCCGCCAGGCCGTGCGCGACGGCTACGACGACGCCCTGTTCGTCGGCGACACCGGCCTGGTCAGCGAGGGCAGCACGTGGAACGTGGCCTTCCACGACGGCGAGCAGGTGATCTGGCCCCAGGCGCCGATGCTGCGCGGCACCACCATGGTCCTGCTCCAGATCGCCATGACCATGAACGGCGTCCCGTGGACGCTGCGGCCGGTCCCCCAGGCCGACCTGCCCGCCCTGACCGGCGCCGTCGCGGTCAACTCGGCCTGCCCGGCCCAGCCGATCGCCTGGATCGACAACCAGGCCTACCCGTCGAGCGACCGGCTGACGACCCTGCTGACCGACACGTGGAAGTCGGTGCCCTACGACGAGCTCTGAAAGCCGGTCCGGTCGGCGTCGGTGATCTCCCGCAGCACCCGCGCCGGCACCCCGGCCGCGACGACCCCGGCCGGGATCGAGCGGGTGACCACGCTGCCCGACCCGACGATCGCGCCGTCGCCGATGGTCACGCCCTGGTTGATCGTGACCCCGCCACCGATCCAGACCCGGTTCCCGATGGTGACCGGCTTGGCGTAGCAGCCGCCGGCCGCCCGCTCGGCCGCGTCGATGGCGTGGTTGGAGGTGTAGATGCCGACCCGGGGCCCGAAGAGCACGTGGTCGCCGATGGTGATGCCGCCGCCGTCGAGCATCACACAGTCGAAGTTGGCGTAGAAGTGATCGCCGACGCTGATGTTGAAGCCGAACTCGCACCGGAACGTCGGCTCGAAATGACAGCCCTCGCCGACCTTCTGCAGCAGCCGCCGCAGGATCGCCTCGCGCTCGGACTGCGGCCGGCCGAAGCTCGCGTTGTACTCGTCGGTCAGCAGCACGGTCCGCTGCCGGGCCTCGACCAACTCGACGGTCAGGTCGTCGTACATCAGCCCGGAGAGCATCCGCTCCCGCTGCTCATCAAGCGTCACCGCATGATCTTCTCACCCGCCACGAGGTCCTGACCTTCGGCGGCCACGGGCTCCGCCCCGGTCTCCCCGGTGAGGTGCCGATAGACGACGCCGGCGACCGCGGCGCCCAGCAGAGGCGCGAGCCAGAACAGCCACAGCTGGGTCAGCGCCCAGCCGCCGGTCATCAGGGCCGGCCCGGTGGAGCGGGCCGGATTCACCGAGGTGTTGGTGACCGGGTGCGGCGGCCGAGCCAGAGCCCGAGCGTCACGGCCGGGTTGAAGTGGCCGCCGGAGAGGTGCCCCACGGCGTACGCCATGGTCACCACCGTCAGCCCGAAGGCCAGCGCGACTCCCAGCATGCCGATGCCGGTAGGCGCGCGGGCGGCCAGAACGGCGGCCCCACACCCACCGAAGACCAGCCAGAACGTCCCGAGAAACTCGGCCGCCAGCCGCCGCCCGAGTGTCGCCTCCGCCACCGCCGCCACGTCATGATCTCCCACGAGATCCACCGTCGCCGCCCCTGCCGCGATGGTCATCACCCCTCGCGGATGAGGTCGATCAAGGTGCTGGAGTTCCGGCGCCGAGTAGGTACTCCAGCTCGTAGGCGCTGGCGTCCAGCACCATTTCGTTCACCTCCACGCACCGGCGTTCGGCGGCAAAGGCGCGGCGAGTGATCGCGACTACCCACGCGCCTCGGGGCAACGACAGTGCCGTCACCTCGGCTGCTGCGGGCGCCCGGAAGACGAGCCGCTCCTGGAACATCTCCGGCCCGATCCCCGCCGCTTCCATCCGGGCGTAAATGCCACCCGGACCGGGACCCGTGTAGGCGATGGCCGGCGCGACCGCCACCACGTCCAGGGGGATGAAGCTCGTCGCAATCTGCACGATCCGGTCTTCGACAGCGAAGCGGCGTGCCCTGACCAGAACGGCCGCCCCGGCCGGCACGCCGAGCGCTTCCGCGATGTGCTCGGGGGCCGCTTGTTCCTCGACCTCGACATGCACGACGCGGATCCTGTCCCCCGTGTCCGCATCCTGAATGGCCTTTCCCTCGCCCCACCACGACCGCGACAACCGGGCCGGCGAGGAGCGCAGGATGCGCTTGAATCCGGAGACATAGAGCCCGCGGCCGTGCCGGGAGACGACGACGCCGTCTGCCCGCAGGACGTCGACGGCTTTCGCGACCGTTCCCGTCGGTACGCCGTAGCGCACCGCCAAATCCCGCACGGTCGGCAGCCGGTCGCCCTCGATCAGGCGCCGTTCCTCGATGTCGGCCCTGATCTGATCGGCGATCTCTCGGTATGCCGGTTCACCCATGGTGTTCACGCTACTCAGTGTTCAGCGTGAACACATCTTCAGTGTTCACCACCTGTGGTGGTCAGATCGAACTCAGGAGTTGGCGGGTCCGGAGCGTCCCGGTCGGGCAGCCTGCGAATGGCCTACCCGCCTCCTCCGCCCATCGCCGGGGAGGGCACCGTGACGCCGGAGGAGCAGCACCAGGACGCCGTTGCCGCTGCGCACCAGGAACGCGACGAGCAGCTTGCACGGCAGCGCGACCCGTTCGGTGCGAACACCATGGACGACCAGGAGCTGGCCGAGCTCCGCGCGAAGCTGGTCGCCGGCGCCGAGGCCGACGGGATCGTGTGCGAGGTCTCATGCACCGCGGTGCCGGCAGAAATTGTGCTGGTTTTCGAGTCGGAGGTGCTGCTGTGCGCCGAGCACGCCGACAAGGCATGGCAGTGGTGGGTGCGGATCAACCTCGGTCGGGTTTCCGGCGCGTACGTCAGCGGAACCAGGAATGTCCTTCACCGGTCAGCTTGGGTCTTCGCTGGCCAAAAGGTCGATCAAGGTGCTGGCGTTGCGCTGGGCGTAGTCGGTGTAGCAGTTGTTCATGAAGACCTGGGTGGTGTCGGCCTCGGCCGCCAGTTCCTTCAGGCGCGGCGCCCATTCCTTCAACTCAGCGGAGGAGTAGTTGTAGCCGAACTTCTCGTGGATGTCCTTGCTGGTCCACTTGTCGCTGTGACCGTGGAAGCGGACCACGGCCAGATCGGCGGTGGCGGCCAGGATCGGCGGGACCGACGACTTGTGGCCCTGTGGCATGTCGACGCCGACGAACGGCAGCTTGTGGGCGCGCAGGAAGTCCAAGGTCTCGTTCTGGTTGGCACCGGAGAACCACGACGCGTTGCGGAACTCGAAGACCGGGCGCAACGGCTTGCACCGCGATGCCACCTCGAGCAGATATTCCTTGTTGGACTTCTTGATCCCGAACCAGGGCGGGAACTGGAAGACCACCGCGCCGAGCTTGCCCGCCTCGACGAGCGGATCGAGAGCCGAGAGAAAACGGGTCCAGATCTCCTCGTACGCCTGTGGCGGCATGTCCGACGGATAGACGTTCGCCTTCTCGACGGACGGGCGCAGATCCTTGTAGATCGCCGACACCTTCGTCGGATGGCCGGTCAGCATGCTGAAGGCCTTGATGTTGAAGGTGAAGCCGTCCGGCGTGCGCTGCGCCCACAGCCGGGTCGTCTGCTCGGCCGGCGGCCCGTAGTAGGTCGAGTCGACCTCGACCACCGGGAACTGCTTCGCGTAGTACGCCAGCCGTTTCTCGGGCGTGTCCGCCGAGGCGGGGTACCAGCCCGAGGCGAGCAGCGTCTTGTCCGTCCAGGACGCCGTGCCGACCTCGATCGTGCCCATGGGCCCAAGCTAGTCCCGATAGGCCGGGTCCGCCGCTCGACGAGCGACGGACCCGGGACGCTGATCGTTCAGCCCGCGCGGCGCTCGCGGTTCTGCTTGCAGTGCACGCACGTGGTGGCCGACGGGAAGACCTCGAGCCGCTCCCAGGGGATCGGGTTCGAGCAGCCCTCGCAGTTGCCGTACGTGCCGTCGTCCAGCCGCGCCATGGCGTGCTCGGCCTGGGTGCGCCGGTCCAGAAGGGTCCGCAGGAGGGACGTGGCGGCGTCGCGCTCGGCCGTCTTGGACCCGCTGTCGGCCTGGTCGTCGCCGGCGGCGTCGCCGATCTCGACCAGCCGGAGCTTCTGGTTCTCGGCCACCGCTTCCTCGTACTCGGCGTTGATGTCCTCGAACCGGCCGCGCAGGATGACCCGGATCTGCTCGATCTCCTCCGGCGTACGCCCCACCTTGGCGGCACCCTTACCCGTGATAACCGCTCCATTGACGAGCATGCGCTCCCCCTGCCCTTCCTCTGCCCCTACCGGTGGGTTCCCCCGGGGACGGCCCCATCGCACCGTGGTGCCGCCTGATACCCACCGCCGAAGATCCCAAACGGGGCCTCCGCTGAAAAAGTAACCGGAGCATAACTGTCAGTGGTCGGTCGCGCTACAGACTCGCTTCACCAACGTTCTTCGACGAGCGCCGGACGGCGGAGATCGTCCACCCGGACGACGACGTCGGCGAAGGAGGCGGGCGCGACCTCCTCGGCGTAGCGGCGGAAGGCCGGGGCCGTCCAGCGTTCCGCTTCGGGCGTACGGCGCAGCAGCGCGCCCTCGCTGATCTCCAGGTGCACCGTCACGTCGAAGCTCAGGCCCCCGCCGAGCAGCAACGGGCCACTGACCAGCACCACCGTGTTCTTTTCGAGCGAGATGTACGGCGACCGGGCCGCCCGGTCGGTCGCGGCGTTCCACAATTTGGTCACGACACGGCCCGATCCGCCGGGCCCGGTGGGGTCGAGAACCTCGCGGACGAGGCCGGCCTCGTCGAACCAGCCGGCGTAGAAAGTGTCCGGATTGTCTCTTCCGAACTCCCATCGCACCGAGGCCGGCCGGAGGAAGTCCGACGTGTCGATCCTCACTACCGGGCGGCCGCGCTCCTTCAGAGGGTCCACCAGGGAATCCGCGAGATCACCGGGCCCGGCCGCGGCGGGGCCGTCCACCGCAACCCGGAGGTAACTGTCGGGTTCCCGACTCATCAGGAAATCGGCCAATTCATTCACGAGGTTGCCGGTCGAGACGGGTCGCACACGCACCCCGGGAAGGCTACCCGTGGGGCTGGACCGTCACCCGCGCGTCGTCGGCCAGGCGGTAGCCCACGCCGTACACCGTGGTGATGACCGGGACCGAACCGCCCAGCTTGAGCCGCAGCCGCCGCACGTGGACGTCGACCGTGCGCTCGCCCGTGTGGTCGTAGCCCCAGACGCCGGACAGCAGCTGGCCGCGGGTGAAGACCCGGCGCGGCCGCTCGGCCAGGAAGAGCAGCAGATCGAACTCGAGGCGGGTCAGCGGCAGCATCTCGCCGTCGAGCATCACCTGACGGCTGCCGGTCAGCAGGCGGATCTCCGGGCCGCTTCCCTCCGGCTTCTCCTCCTCGACCGCGATGGTGCCCTGATTGTCCTCCACCAGCTCGCGCACGGCCTCGATCAATCGGCGGGCCTGCGGGCTGAGCGTGTCGCCGGTGAGCGGGATCGCCAAGGTCAGCGTGAGCGCGGGCGGCCGTTCGAGCGCATTGACCGGCATTTCTGTTCAGCCCCCTGGAAAAAGCGAAATCGAGTGGTCACACTCCGTAAAACCGCGAACGATATTTCCGGTTTCGGGTGGGCCGGGTCAACCCGGCAACCACACTGTGGGAAAACCGTTCCAGAACCAGCTTGCCCGGACCGGAAATGCATTTTCCGAACGGATTCTGTCGTACTGATTAACAGGCCTTTTTTGAGACCAGCGCCACACAGAAAACGCCGGGCGACCTGCGCCCGGCGTTTCTTTGTTCCGTCTTGTTCAGTCGCCGCTGGAAATGAGGCGGCGGCCCACGGCCGCGATGAGCCGGTCGAGCTCGGAGCCGAACGGGTTGTCGTGCACCAGATATGTCCACGTGGCGCTCGGCCGCACGATCTTGGCGCGGTCGGGCTCCCAGCCGTCCTCGAAATCGGTCTCCTCGAACGTCTCGATCGTGCGCTTCTCGACCTCGAGCAGCAGCGTCTGGAACGCCGGCACCGCCGACCGGTGGAACTCGTCGAGCGGGTCGAGCTTGCCCAGCGCGCGCAGGTGCACGCCCTCGCGCACCTCGGAGAGGTAGGCCAGGTGGTCGACCCAGAGCCGGTCGAGCTGGAACAGCGCGATCGCGCGGGCCGCCTCGGAGAGCACGTCCTCGTCGAGCTCCTTGGCCTTCTCGGGCGAGCGCTCGAGCAGCATGATCGCCGCGACCTCGGAGGTGAGCAGCCGCTCGCGGCGCTCGGCCAGGGCCACCCGCTGCTGCTCGATCACCACGCTGTAGCGCCAGGTGTTGCGGTGGATCTCGTGGTTGACGCCCTCGGCCACCCGCTGGGCGTGCTCGACCGCGTAGTTGACCTGGTCGTCGTGCACGACGCCGTCCATGTCCATCCGCGGCGAGGCGGGCAGGATGTCGCCGGCGTGGCGGGTGACCAGCTCGTCCTCGAGGCTCACGAAGAAGACCGAGCCGCCCGGGTCGCCCTGGCGGCCGGCGCGGCCACGCAGCTGGTCGTCGACGCGGCGGCTGTCGTGCCGGCCGGCGCCGATCACGTAGAGGCCGCCGAGCTCGACCACCTGGTCGCGGTCGGCCTCGTCGCTGCCGCCGAGCCGGATGTCGACGCCGCGGCCGGCCATCTGGGTCGAGACGGTGACCGCGCCCAGCGCGCCCGCCTCGGCGATGATGGCCGCCTCCTCGGCGTCGTTCTTCGCGTTCAGCACGCTGCTCGGCACGCCGGCCGCGGCCAGCTGCTTGGCCAGCAGCTCGGACGCCTTGACGTCGAGCGTGCCGACCAGCACCGGGCGGCCCTTGTCGTGCGCGATCTTGATTTCCTCGACCAGCGCCTCGTCGCGGGTGTCGTGCGCCGAGTAGATGCGGTCGGGCTCGTCCTCGCGGATGTTCTCGGTGTTGGACGGGATGACCGCGACCTCGAGCTTGAAGTATTCGCGGAGCTGCTCGCCGACGTGCACGGCGGTCGCGGTCATGCCGCAGACCGTCTTGTAGAGGGCGATGTAGGCCTGCACAGTGATCGTGTCGAGCACCTCGCCCTCGGCGGTGGCGCTCAGCCCCTCCTTGGCCTCGACGGCCGCCTGGAGGCCGTCGGGCCAGCGCCGGCGCTGGGCGACCCGGCCGCGCATCTCGTCGATCAGCTCGACCGAGCCGTTGCGCACGATGTAGTCGACGTCGCGGCGCAGCAGCGTCTCGGCGTGCAGCGCGACGTTCACCGCGGACAGCTGCTGCACCTGGTCGTCGGCGTAGAGGTCGACCCCGCCGAGCTTCTCCTCGACCTTCTTGAGGCCGGCCTCGGTGAAGGCGACGCTGCGGCCGTCCTCGGCCACCTCGTAGTCCTTGCCGTTGATCAGGTCGCGGACCAGGTCGGCCGCCTCGTGCACCGGGTCGCTCTCCGACGACAGGCTGCCGGCCAGCACCATCGGCACGCGGGCCTCGTCGATCAGGATCGAGTCGGCCTCGTCGACGATGGCCGTGGCCAGCGTCCGCTGCACGCGGTCCTCGACGTCGGTGACCAGCTGGTCGCGCAGATAGTCGAAGCCGCCCTCGCTGACCGACACATAAGTGACGTCGGCCTTGTACGCCTCGACGCGCTCGTCGTGGGTCGAGGCCTCGGTCACCCAGCCGACCGTGAGGCCGAGCAGTTTGTAGACCGGCTCCATCCACTCCGCGTCGCGGCGGGCCAGATAGTCGTTGACGGTGAGGATGTGCACCGGGCCCCGGCCCAGCCGCACGTGACCGAACGCGGCGATGGTGGCGGTCAGCGTCTTGCCCTCACCGGTGGCCATCTCGGCGACGCGGCCGTCGAGCAGCGCCATCGCGCCGAGCAGCTGAACGTCGTACGGCCTCTGCTCGAGAGCCCGCCAGGCCGCCTCCCGGCCGACCGAGCAGATCTCGGCGTAGTCGCTCGCCTCGTTCGCCGCGGCGGTCAGCGCCTCGTCGTCCAGCTCGCTGAGGGCCTCCGCGTGAGCTTCGATCGCCGGCAACCTCTTGCGGAGCGGCGCGAGGTCGACCGTGGTGCCCGGACGCTGCAGAAACTTGCGGAAACGGCCCTTCAGCCGCTGAGACACACCCATGGCGCGCTACGGTACTCGATTTACCTGAGCGCTAGGTCACGACACCGCCGCCTTCGGGACGTTTGTAGCCACCCCGGGCCGGGCACCATCCCCCGACGGACCATCGGGTGGAGGGGGAAGGCGCCTTGCCGAATCAGCTGGTGTGCCGGCCCGAGCAGGCGGGCCCGGTCGCCGTGCTGCGGATCAACGGGACGCTCGACCAGCTCACCGGCGACGCCTTGCAGCAGGCGATCCGCCTGCGCCTGGCCACCGGGCCGAGCCGGTTGCTGCTCGACGTCACCGAGATGCGGGTGGGCGACCCGCTCGGGCTGACCGCGCTCAGCGCCGCGGTCTGCGAGACGGCGGAATGGCCGAACGTGCCCATCGTGGTGTGCGGCGCCGACGAGCACACCCGGGAGACCGTCGTGGGCGCGCCCGACTGCGAGACGCTGGAGTTCGCCGACGACTGCGACGAGGCGATCGCCGAGGGCGCCGCCGAGCCCGGTGAGCCGCGCATCCACGTCCGGCTCCGGCCCGTGCCCGACGCCTGCCGCCAGGTGCGCACTCTGGTCACCCAGGCCTGCACGGCCTGGCAGCGCGGCGAGCTGGCCGCGATCGCCGAGCTGATCGCCACCGAGCTGGTGGCCAACGTCGTGCGCCACGCGCACACGACCATGGAGTTCACCGTGACCGCGCTGCGCGACGGCCGGCTGAGCATGACCGTCCGCGACCACAGCCGCCGGATGCCGAAGCCGACCGAGGCCTCGGTCACCGACGCCGGCGGCCGCGGGCTGCGCCTCGTCCGGGATCTGACCGACGCGTGGGGTGTGCTGCCGGTGAACGACGGTAAAGTGGTGTGGACGCAGCTCAACGCCGGACCGTTATGAACCAGCATCGTGATGTGGTTGCCGTTGGCGCCTCCGCCGGAGGTGTGGAGGCTCTGCGCTCCCTGGTCGCGGGCCTGCCGCCCGGCTACCCGGGCGCCGTGCTCGTCGTCCTGCACATCGCGCGGTCGGCGCCGAGCGCCCTGCCCTCGATCCTCGACCGCAGCGGGCCCCTGCCGGCGCGCGCGGCCACCGACGGCGAGCCCCTGCGGTCTGGACACATCTATGTCGCACCGAGCGACCACCATCTCCTGCTGCTCGACGGCCACATGCGGCTCACCCGCGGCCCGGCCGAGAACGGCCACCGGCCGGCCATCGACCCGTTGTTCCGCTCGGTGGCCCGGGCCGCCGGTGCACGGACGGCCGGCGTGGTCCTCTCCGGATCGCGCGACGACGGCGCCTCCGGCCTGGCGACGATCGCGGCCCAGGGCGGCGCGACGATCGTGCAGGACCCGGAGGACGCTCTCTGCCCGTGGATGCCGCGCGCGGCCATCGCACGGGCTGCTCCTGACCACATCCTCCCCGTCGCCAAAATCGGGGCACTGCTTTCCGGGATGGCCGCAATGGACCTTCCGCCGTCGAACCCGCCGAACGACCGCCTGCTGGAGTTCGAGGTCGCGATCACCGACCCCGAGTCGACGCTCACCACCGACCAGGTCGCCGAGCCGGCCGGCTACGGCTGCCCGACCTGCGGTGGCAGCCTCTTCCAGATCGAGTCGGACCCGACGCCCCGCTTCCGCTGCCGGGTCGGGCACGCCTGGTCGCCCGAGAGCCTGCTCGACGAGCAGGCCATCGCGCTCGAGGGCGCCCTGTGGATCGCGCTGCGCGCGCTCGAGGAGAAATCGGCCCTGAGCCGCCGGATGGCCGGCACCCGGCACTCGGGCACCGGGGCGCGGCTGGAGACCGTGGCCGAGGACGCCGAGACAGCCGCCTCGACCATCCGCAAGTTGATTGAGCGGCTCGGCGAACCGGGGACCCGGACGTGACGTACGGTAGCGTCACTGCCGTGCAGCCGACCGACCCCCATTTCGAGGCGCTCCTGATCTATCTCAAGGAGTCCCGCGGCTTCGACTTCACCGGGTACAAGAGGTCGAGCCTGATGCGGCGGGTCAACCGGCGGATGAGCCAGGTCAACGTCGTCGACTACCAGGAATACTCCGACTTCCTCCAGGTGCACCCGGACGAGTTCACCGCGCTCTTCAACACCATCCTGATCAACGTGACGGCCTTCTTCCGTGACGGCGACGCCTGGGACTACCTGAGCAAAGAGGTGCTCGAGTCGATCATCGAGGCCAAGCCCGAGAACGCGCCGATCCGGGTGTGGTGCGCCGGCTGCGCCTCCGGCGAGGAGGCGTACACGCTGGCCATGGCGCTGGCGGAGGTGCTCGGCGTCGACGGTTTCAAGGACCGGGTCAAGATCTACGCCACCGACGTGGACGAGGAGCAGCTGAACGAGGCCCGTCAGGCCACGTACGGTGAGCGCCAGATGCAGGGTGTCCCGCCGGAGCTGATCGAGCGTTACTTCGAACCGGTGAACGGCGGCCGCTTCGCCTTCCGCAAAGACCTGCGCCGGTCGGTCATCTTCGGCCGCAACGACCTGGTCCAGGACGCCCCGATCTCCCGCATCGACCTGCTCACCTGCCGCAACACGCTGATGTACTTCAACGCCGAGACCCAGGCCAAGATCCTCGGCCGGTTCCACTTCGCGCTGCGCGACGCCGGCGTGCTCTTCCTCGGCAAGGCCGAGATGCTGCTCAGCCACGCCAGCCTCTTCTCGCCGATCGACCTCAAGCGCCGCGTCTTCCGCCGCGTCCCCCGGCTCTACTCGACGCCCGGCGTGGCCTTCGCCGAGCCCGCGCCGATCACCAGCCTGCCCGTGACCAGCCTCGACGAGCTGCGCAACGAGGTCTTCGCGGCCAGCCCGCTGGCCCAGCTGTCGCTCACCTCCGACGGCATGGTGGCGCTCTCCAACCGCCAGCTCGACACGATCTTCGGAGTCTCCTCCCGCGACATCGGCCGGCCGTTCCGCGACCTCGAGCTCTCCTATCGCCCGGTCGAGCTGCGCCGCTTCATCGAGCAGGCCCAGCTGGAGCGCCGCACGCTGCGCATCCCCGACGTGGAGTACCAGCGCGGCAGCGAGCAGCTCAACCTCGAGGTGCAGATCAGCCCGCTCGCCGGCGCCGACGGCAGCCTCCTCGGCGTCAACATCATCTTCCACGACGTCACCGCGTCGCGGCGCCTCAAGGACGAGCTGGAGCACGCCAACCAGCAGCTCGAGGCGGCGTACGAGGAGCTCCAGTCGACGAATGAGGAGCTGGAGACCACCAACGAGGAGCTCCAGTCCACGGTCGAGGAGCTGGAGACCACCAACGAGGAGCTCCAGTCCACGAACGAGGAACTGGAGACGATGAACGAGGAACTCCAGTCCACGAACGACGAGCTGCAGAGCATCAACGACCAGCTGCGGATCAGCAGCACCCAGCTCGACGAGGCCAACGACTTCCTCGAGACCGTGCTCACCAGCATGCAGGCCGGCGTGGCGGTGGTCGATCCCGATCTGCGCATACGCATGTGGAACAGCCGCGCCGAGGACCTCTGGGGCCTGCGCTCGAGCGAGGTGATCGGCCAGCACTTCCTCAACCTCGACATCGGGCTGCCCATCGACCAGCTGCGGCCGCTGCTGCGCGGCGCCCTGGGTCCCGGCGGCGAGAACGCCGAGATGCAGGTCGACGCGGTCAACCGCCGGGGCAAGGCCATCGCCGTACGGGTGGCCTGCACGCCCCTGCGCCGTCACGAGGGCGGGGCGCGGCCCGAGGGTGCGATCATCGTGATGGAGACGGCGGCCACGGAATCGGCCTGAACAGTTTGTCCCGTACAGGCCGGGGTATCCGCCGGGCGGTCGGTTCGGGAGGTGAGAGATGGCCATCGGTTTCGACGTCACGGGCAACAGGTCCGAGCTGATCGTCCGGCTCAGCGGTGCGCTCGCTCTGACCGACGTCGCCGAGGTGCACACCCGCCTGCTCAAAACGCTCGCCGAGCAGCCTGAAGCGCTGCTGCTCGACGTCTCCGAGATGACCGTCGACCAGCCCCTCGCCCTGGCCGTCTTCACCGCCGCCAGCCGCCAGGCCGCCCGCTGGCCCGGCATCCCGGTGCTGATCTACGGCGCCCGGCCGCCGGTGCACGAGCTGCTGACCGGGCCCGCCTATCACCGGCTGCCCGTCTACGCCGATGTCGGCGCCGCCCGCGAGCAGGTGGTCGGCTCGCTCCCGGCGCTGTCCGAGGAGCTGCTGCCGGTGACCGGCGCCCCGGGCCACGCGCGCGACGTCGCCACCGACGCCTGCCTGCGCTGGGACCTGCCCGGCCTGATCGCCCCGGCCAGCCTGATCGCCAACGAACTGGTCAGCAACGTGGTCGACCACGCGCACACGATGATGACGCTGCGCCTGACGCTGCGGCCGCGCTATCTGAACATCGCCGTACGGGACGGCTCCCCGTCCGAGCCGCTCCGTCCCGGCCCGTCCGGCGCCGACCTCAACCGGGGCCGCGGCCTGCTGCTGGTCGACGCGTCCGCGCACGCGTGGGGCTGGATGCCGTCGGCCGACGGCAAGGTGGTGTGGGCCTCGCTGGCCCGCCCCCGTGGCTAGCCCCTAGTCCATCAGATTTCCGAGGCCGGTCACGGCGAGGATTCCGGAGACGTACGACTGGGCGCCGCTCAGCCGCAGCGTCACCTCGGCCACCGACGCCGCCGACGCGGCGTCCACCAGCACGGCGATGCCGGCCGCGTCGAGCAGCGGCACCGCCGACAGGTCGATCACCACGGTTGCGTCACCGGCCATGGCGATGGCGTGCCGCAACCCGAGGCGCAGCCGCTCGGCGGTGTCCCGGTCGACCTCGCCCCGCACCCGGGCCAGCACGACGCCGCCCTCGCGGGTGGTGAGGACCTCCATGGGGCTGCGCTCGGGCCGCGACTCGGCGCCCTCCCAGCGCGGCGGGACGTCGCTCAGCATGGCCTCCCGCAGCCAGGTCAGCGCCCGGGTGAGCAGCCGCGACACGTGCATCTGGGAGATGCCCAGCTCGGTGGCGATCTCGGCCTGGGTGCGGTTGCCGTAGAACCGCAGCGCCAGCATCCGCCGCTCCCGGGCCGGCAGCCGCATGAGCAGGTCGGCCACGGTCACCTTGTCGTCGACCAGTTCGAGGTCGCCGTCGACACCGCCGATCATGTCGCCGAACTCGGCCGCCCCCTCACCACCCATGGGCGCGTTGAGCGACGAGGGCGCGTATCCGGCCGACGACTCCATGGCCTCGAGCACCGCGCCGACCTCGACGTGCAGCCGCTCGGCGATCTCCGCGGGCGTCGGCGTACGGGAGAGCATGCTGGTCATGACCATCGTGGCGTGACCGACCTCGAGACTGAGGTCCTGAAGCCGCCGCGGAACGTGCACACCCCAGGTCTTGTCACGGAAGTGCCGCTTGATCTCGCCCGAGATGGTGATGACGGCGTACGCGGTGAAGGACCCGCGCTGCGGGTCGTACCGATCGACGGCCTTGACGAGCCCGAGCCGGGCAACCTGCTCGATGTCCTCGAAGGTCTCGCCCCGCCCACGGTAGCGACGGGCCAGCCGCCCCGCGAAGGGCAGGCACAGCCGGGTGAGCTGCTCGCGCAGGGCGGCCCGCTCACTCTCCGGCGCGGCTTGCGCTCTTTCGGCGTACGCCAGGGCGGCGGCGTCCAGGTCGTCGAGCCCGTCGCCGGCCTTCGGCCCCGGTCGCTCCTGCTGTCGAGCCTTCATCACGTCACGCGCGGACATTCGGCTCTCCCCTCGACGACCGAACCGCCCGGCCCCATCGGGACACAGCCCCCCGGCCGCCCTCCAGCCGACGTTACTGCCCGGCGCGCCCAGCGCTCAAACACTTGAAGGAGGGCAATGAAGTTTCCCCCGTCAGGCGGACGCCGGACCCGGCTCCTCGCCGTGCCGCTCCTCCCCGCCACCGAGCGGCCGGTTGACCTGCCCCATGTTCGGCGCCTCGAGCCGGGGCCGATGGGCCCGCCCACCGTTGTCACCGGGCGCTTGAGCAGCGGCGGGCGGCCGGTTGAGCGGTCCCCCACCACCGTCACCGGGTGCCCGGTTCGGGACGGCCTCGGACGCCCTCATACCCAGCCCACTGGGCCCGTCGTCAACCCCACCGCCGAAGCGCACGGCATGCCCTTCCCCACCGGCACTTTCCCCAGCCGGGCCGGCGCCCATCCCGCTCGCAGCCGCAATGCCGCCAGGCACGCCACCGGCCGGACCCGCACCCCGGCCGGGCAGGCCGCTCGGCGCACTGTCGCTCATGCGCGGCAGCCCACTCCGAGCATCGTCCCCCAGGCCACCGGACGTGGCCCCACCCTGACCGGCTGCCGCCCCCAACGCGCCGCCTCGAGGCAGACCGCTGGGCTCCTCCCCCGGCGCCGCACCGAACCCACCGGCTGTCGAAGGCCCCTGCGGCCGGCCGGACTCCGAACGCCCCAGCCCGCTCGGCTCGGACACCTGCCCCGCCCCGAACCCACCGGCCGGAGCATCAGGGGATGACGGCTCGTGCCCAACGCTCCCGATCCCGGACGGCTGCCCCCACCCGCCGGCCTGCGAGGGCTGTTGCCCCGGTCCAGCAACCTGAGGGTTCCGCCGCTCACCAAGACCCGGCGGCGGGGCACTGTCACCCGGTCCCCTTTGCGTCTCCGCACCGGCGAACGACTGACCCGCGACCCCACCGGACGAAGCCGCGGGCGAACCGACAGCTCCAGGCGCGGCACCCGAGGGGGAAGGCGCCCCGAAAGCACCCGACGCGGCAGCCGGGCCGCCGGCGACCGAGCCTGAAGACGACCCGAAGGCACCCGACACGGCAGCAGGCCCGGCGACCAAGCCAGAAGGCGACCCGAAGGCACCCGACACGGCAGCCGGCCCGGCGACCAAGCCAGAAGGCGACCCGAAGGCACCCGAGGCGGCAGGCGGCCCGGCGACCGAGCCGGAAGACGACTCGACGGCACCCGACGCGGCGGACGGCCCGAAGGCGGGCGAAGCGGAACGCGGCCCGTCGGCGGGCGAGGCGGCCGGCGGCCCGAAGGCCGACGCGGCAGGCTGCTCGAAGGCCGACGCGGCCGGTGGCTCGAAAGCGGCCGGAGCGGCGGGCGGCTCGAAGCGCTGGGCGCCGACCGGCGGCTCGAAGGGCGGCGGGGTGAGCGCCTGCGGCGGCCGGTCCTCAGGGGACGGAGCTCGTTCCGGAACGGGGCGCCCAGCCGGCGAGACCGGACCACCGCCCCCACCAGCCGGCGCGGGGTAACCGCCGCCTCCCATCGGCCGTGCCTGAGCCGGACGCGCCGAAGGCGTGAAGCGCGGCGCGTCCAAGGGCCGGTTCTGCCGCCAGTCGGGCGGAAGCGAGGCGGGCGCCGACTGCACGACGGCAGACCGAGCCGCCTCAGGGACAACCCCTTCCGCCGCCGAAACAGAGCGGGCTTCGATCTGCGGACGCGCATCCCCAGACACGGGAACGGAATGTTCCGCTCCGCCGTCCCGGGAAAGCGCTTCCACCCCTGGTGACGACGGGGAGTCCTCCGCTTGCAGGCCGGACCACCCGGGAATGACGGAAGGCTCCGCCAGACTTTGAGCTCGGTACAGACCCGACCCCGGCGACGCATGCAGACCCGACGGTCCCTCAGAGGCCGCGAGTGCCGGTGGCGACGACAAGCCCGTCAGAGCTTCCGGCCGGCGCGGCGGTTCGGGCGGAAGCGACCTTCCCGAGCCTTCGAGCGGCTTCGCCTTTTCCGCCGGCGCCTTCTGCGCTTCGCCACCGGCCGACCACGGATTCTCCAGATGGATTCCGGATTCGGTGGGCCGCGATGGTGCCTGCGGCCCGGCCTCCGGCGGGGTCGAGCTCGAGCCGCTCGTCGACGGCGCCTCGAAGGAGAGGTCCACCGCCTTCGCCGGCGAACCGAAGCCTGTCCCGGCCGTCGGCTCGCCCCATTCCCGGGAGGCCTGGTCCGCGCCCCAGCTCGGCAGGTGCGCGGTGCGCCCAGGCGCCACCGGTTCGTCGGCCGCGGAAGCCTCCCAACCGGCGATGCCCGGCGCCGCGGGAGAGGCCAGTCGATGAGCGCCTTCGTCGCGGGGCGGATCGAAAGCGGGCGAATCAAGGGCCGTCGGCGAGCCGAAGGCAGGCGACCCAAAAGCAGGCCGCTCCAGGTCCGTGGGCGCGCCAAAAGCAGGCCGCTCCACATCCGCAGGCGCACCGAAGGCAGGCCGCTCCAGATCCGTGGGCGCACCGAGAGCGGGCCTCTCCACGCCCAACCGCTCCATGGGCGAGCCAAGTGCGGCAGGCGAGCCGAGCGCGACCGGCGAGCCGAGCGCGACCGGCGAGCCAAGTGCGGCCGGCGAGCCGTACGTCGGCGGGAACTCCGCGTCGTAGGTCGGCGGCTTCGGTGGCGCCGGCGAGGCGTGGGCCGCGTAGTACGGCGGCGAATATCCGAGGTACGCCGACGAGCCCGCCCCGCTCGGGTCCGGCTCGCCCCTCCCCTGCCGGGACGCCGCCACCAGGCCGGACGCCTCGGCCAGGCCGGCCGCCTCCAGGACCTCGGCCGCGGCCCTGCCCGCGGCGCACGGCGGACGCTCGCCGCATGCGGGGCAGACCGTCACTCCGGGACCGCCCGCGTGAGCCTCGAGCATCTCCCGGGCGGTGCGCGCGAGGACGCTGTCCGGGTTCACGAACGCCTTCGTCGGTGCCACTGTCTTCCGCCCCCATCGCGCCTCGGCGAACCTGGGATCAGTTCACCGCCGGAAGGTGGCGATTCGCGCGATTTTCCGCAGATCGGGGACGCGCGGGGCGTACGAGCCGAAATTTCCGGGTCTCCGCCCTGGTGGGTGCGGCAAAGCGGGCCCGCGATGACCCCCGTGATCGCTAAATTCACTCACGGTGTGGATCTAGTCGCTCTCCGTACGATGTGAAGACTTCTCAGGAGGTGATCCCCCATGGACGACGTCGAGCTGCACCGCGAGCAGATCCTCCGGCACGTCAGCCCCGTCATCACCGGCCGGTTCGCCGGCTTCCAGTCCTCGTACACCCGGCAGATCAAGATCGGGCGATCCGCCCTGATGGCGATCTTCGTGGCGGCCGGCATCACCCAGATGATCGGCTCTCTCCTGCGGATGCGCGGTCCCCGGCGCAGCTTCAAGGAGCTCAAGAAGGGCCCCGAGTTCCTCGTCACCCCGGTGCGGATCCGCGACGACCTCGGTCAGACCTACGAGGTCGAGATGCACGGGCAGCTGCCGCAGTCGGCGCTGCACCGCGGCGATCTGGTCCAGGTCACCACGGCGCCGCAGAAGGACCAGACCCTTCCGGTACGCCTGACGCAGGTCATCAATCTCACCACGATGCAGCCGCTGACCCCGCGCATCCCCACCATGTGGTCGCATCTGGGCCCGGCGCTGCTCCTTCAGGCCGTCCTCGGCGTCATTGTGGTCGCCGCACTCATCGCTTTCGCCATGGGTTAGCGCGCCGTCAGAGCTTGTCGAGCGGGACGGCGTTGGCCATCGCCTGCATGCCGGCGTCGTTGGGGTGCAGGTGGTCGCCGCCGTCGAAGGCGGCCCGCAGCTTGCGCGGGTCGGCCGGGTCGCGGACGGCCTGATCGAAATCGGCCACCCCGTCGAAGGCGCCGCCACCGCCGGCCCGGATCCAGTCGTTGACCTGGTTGCGCACCTGGTCGAGGGCCGGCGACCACGGTCCCCAGCCCTGGAACGGCGTCAGCGTGCCCACCACGACCTTCAGGCCCTGCGCCCGCGAGCGCGCCGCGAGATGGGCCAGCCCGGCCCGGATCTGGGCCGGGTCGCCCTGCCGGGGCTGCTGCATGATGTCGTTGATGCCGAACAGGATGACGACCGTGCGGGCGCCGGACTGCTCCAGCACGTCGTCGGCGAACCGGGACTGCCCCGAGTGGCCGGCCCGGGAATCGATCTTGGTGTACGGGTATTCGGCGTCCAGCAGGAGACGGTTGCCCCCGATGCCCACGTTGGCCACGCCGTAGTCCGGCTCGGGGCCGGCCGCGAGCCGGGCCGCCAGCAGATCGGGCCAGCGGTGGTTGCCGCCCCGGACGGTGGCCGAGCCGTCGGTGATCGAGTCGCCGAACGCGACGATCGTGCCCGCCGCGCCGCTCACGTCGACCCCGGTGAGGAAGAACCAGGCAGTGGTCCGCGACGTGTACGGCTTGCTGGTCGGGTCGGCCGCCGCGTCGGCCGCGGCCGGGCTGATGAACGACACCTGCCGCCCGTCGACGTGCCAGGTCGCCATCGGGGCCCGCACCGGCGTCCAGACGCTGACCAGCAGGTCGGTGTCGGCCGGCACGTCGAGCGTGACGGGATCGCTGAGAACATCGGCGCCGGCCGGAACCGAAACCCACTTGATGCCGTTGAACAGGACGTCGCGCACGGTGCCGGGGGCGGCGCTGCCGTCGCTGGCGTCGATCGAGCCGTCGCGGCGGCCGCCGGCGTGGGCCGAGATGGCGACGGTGACGTGGCCGAAGACGAGCGGCGCGGTGCCGAAGCGGTTGGTCAGCCGGACGCGGACCTTGGGGCCGCCGACGGTCGTGTGGACCACGTTGCGGACAGTGTGGCCGGCCGGGCCGTTGCGGAACCCGGACGAGGGCGCGGCCGCCCAGGCCGTGGACCACTCAGGTCCGGACGCGGCCGCGGCCGCGGGCGCGGCCTGGGGCGCGGGTGGTGTCGCGCGCAGCGGGCCGAGGGCCACGTAGGTGACGGTGAGAATCGTGGACAGGACAGAAGTCGCCACGACGCCGATCAGCAAGCGCCGCATTCTCACGCTGTGGCCCTCCCCAGGGTCTCGTCCGGATGAAATCCGGTACAGCAGGGTACCGCTGCGGTGTCGTTCCCCGGCGTCAACCTTCATCACATCGACGAGGATGGAAGGGACACCCTGTGCGATCTCATGCTTTGGTGTCGTCTGGCGCGACACGCCGAGCGTGTGGGAGTTTGAAATTCGTCGGAGAAAGGTGGTGTGCCATGGGCGAGGAAGTCGAGCAGACCAACTTCACCCGTGAGGACCGCGCCCGATACAGGCACAAGATCCGGCGGAGTCTGGACGTGTTCGCCGCGATGTTGCGCGAGTCGCGGTTCGAGTTCGAGCGGCCGCTCACCGGCATGGAGATCGAGCTCAACCTCATCGACGAGCAGGCCGATCCGGCCATGCGCAACTCCGAGGTGCTCGGCGCCATCGCCGATCCGGACTTCCAGACCGAGCTGGGCCAGTTCAACATCGAGATCAACGTCCCGCCCCGGCGGCTGGCCGGCGACGAGAACGTCGACCTCGAGCGCAGCCTGCGGGCCAGTCTGAACAACGCCGAGTCGCACGCCCGCAAGGTCGGCGCGCACACCGTGATGATCGGCATCCTGCCGACGCTGCGGCGCGAGCACATGACGCTCGAGGCACTGTCGGCCAACCCGCGGTACAAAGTGCTCAACGAGCAGATCTTCGCGGCCCGCGGCGAAGACCTCGACATCCGCATCGACGGCGTCGACCGGCTCGCCGTCACGACCGACACCATCGCGCCCGAGTCGGCCTGCACCAGCACCCAGTTCCACCTTCAGGTCAGCCCGGCCCAGTTCGCCGCGTACTGGAACGCGGCCCAGGTGATCGCCGGCATTCAGGTCGCCCTCGGCGCGAACGCGCCGTTGCTGTTCGGCCGTGAGTTGTGGCGCGAGACGCGCATCCCGCTGTTCGAGCAGGCCACCGACACCCGTTCCGAGGAGATAAGGGCACAGGGTGTACGTCCTCGGGTGTGGTTCGGCGAGCGATGGATCACCAGCGTGTTCGACCTGTTCGAGGAGAACGTGCGCTACTTCCCGGCCCTGTTGCCGATCTGCGACGAGGCCGACCCGTCCGAGATCCTGGAGCGGGGCGAGATCCCCGAGCTGTCCGAGCTGCGGCTGCACAACGGCACCATCTACCGCTGGAACCGGCCCATCTACGCCGTGGTGAAGGGCCGTCCGCACCTGCGGGTGGAGAACAGGGTGCTGCCGGCCGGCCCGACAGTGGTCGACACGATGGCCAACGCCGCGTTCTACTACGGCCTCATCCGCACCCTGGCCGAGGCCGAGCGCCCACTGTGGACGCAGATGAGCTTCAGCGCGGCCGAGGAGAACTTCCACACCTGCGCCCGGCACGGCATCGACGCCAGCGTGTTCTGGCCGGGCCTGGGATATATCCAGGTGACCGAGCTCGTGCTGCGGCGGCTGCTGCCGATGGCCCATCAGGGCCTCGAGAAATGGGGTGTCTCGGCGTCCGAGCGCGACCGGTTGCTCGGCATCGTCGAGCAGCGCTGTCTCACTCACCGCAACGGTGCCGCCTGGCAGGTGCAGACCTTGCATGCCTTGGAGGCCGACGGTAACGACCGCCAGGAAGCGCTGCACGAAATGCTGCGGCGATACCTTCCGCTGATGCACGAGAACCTCCCGGTCCACGAGTGGCCGTACCCGTCCTGACCGTTTCCGCCGTCGCCGGCCGGCGTTCGCGCACCATCAGCAGCAGCGCGGCGCCGGCCGCGATCAGCAGCAGCGACATCAGGCCGAGCCCGGCCACCTGGGCGCCGGTGGCGGGCAGGTCCTCGTCCTCGCCGCCGTCGCCGGTGTTGTCGCCACCGTCGGCGCTGGTCGTGCACACGGTGACCCGCATCGGGCAGCGACAGGGCGACCGACCCGGGGGTGCCGTTGGAGGCGGCCGGGACGGTGACGTTGGAGCAGCGGATCTCGGTGCCGACGGTCAGGCAGTTGCCGCCGCCCGGGCTGTTCATCTGGCCGATCGTGTACCCGGCGGGCAGCCCGGTGATCGTGACGGTGGTTCCGGCGGCGGCGAGCGCGCCGGAGTTGGCGATCCTGATGGTCGCGGTGGCCTCGGGCCCGCCCGGGGTCACGGCGGCCGGGGTGATGCTGACCCCGCCGGTCAGGTTGACGTCGGGGTCGGTGATGGTGAGCAGCCGGCCGTGCCCGGTCACCGCGGTGCCGTTCAGGCTGGTCGTGATGTTGGTGACGTCCCAGGTGCTGCCGGGGGTGGTGGTGCCGGTGGCGGAGACGTTGAGGGTGAGGGTGGTGGTGCCGTTCCCGGCCACCGGCACCCCCGTACATCTGACGTTGCCGTTGGCGACCGAGCACTGGCCGCCGGGGATCGAGGCGGAACCGACCGTGACGCCGCTGGGAAGGCCGGTGAGCGGGACGGTGATGACGGCGTCGTCGGCGTCCGAGGGGCCGTTGTTGGTGAGCCGGATGGTGGCCTGGGTGCTCTTGCCGGCGGCGAGCTGGGCCGGGTTGACCGTGAAGGCGCCGCTGGTCGTCGACCGGCCGAGTGCGGAGACGAGCGGGCCCTGGCCCTTGACGGTCATCGTGGCGGTGGGGGCGCCGGGCACCGGGACGCTGGTCGCCGTGATCGTGTCGGTCCCCGGCGACCACGGCGGGGCCGATCCGGTGGCCGACGGCTTCAGCTGGACCGGCAGGTTGACCCGGGCCGTGCTCTTGCCGGGGACGACGACGTCCTCGCAGATGATGAAGTTCGCGTTCGACGTCATGTCGCAGGCGATGTCGCCGACTGTGGCCGGCTTGAGGGTGTAGTAGTTCGGGTCGGGCTTGGGGATCCGGATCGTGGTGTGCGGCGCGGCGACCTCGCCGGTGTTGGCCACCGTGACCCAGGGCGTGCCCGACTCGCCGGGCACCAGCGAGGTGGGCCCGGTGGCGACGGCGCCGAGCTTGACGGTGCCGGTGCAGTACGCCTCGGCCACCACCACGCTGCCGCTGAGCAGGGTGCTGAGCACCTTGATGGCGTCGACGCTCACCGCCCGTACCGTGACGTCGAACTTGCCCGTCGAGGTGTTCCAGGTGGCGTACTGATAATTGGTCTTGGCGGTCAGGATGCCGGGAATGTTGACGCTGACGTTCGCGGCCACACTGGCGGTGAGGCCGAGGACCTTGAGGTCGGCGATCGTCACCCCCGCCGTGAACTCGTCGGCCGTCATCTTGCAGGCCGAATCGACGGCGTCGGCCGAGATCGTGTTGTTCAGCAGGTTGAGACCGGCGACGCGGCTCTGCGCCCGGGCGCCGCGGGTCGCGGGCTCGGCCACCGTGCTGACGGCGCCCGTGTTGAGCACGAGAGGCACGTTGGCCAGGGCGACGTTGTGCGTCTCGGCCGCGTCGTCGTGCCAGTCCGACGTTTCCGGAATGGTGATCTTGGGTGCGAGGCCGAGCAGGTTGAGCTCCACCCGCACGGCGTCGGCCGAAGTCGTGATGGAGGACGCGGCGTACGCCACGCCGGGCACCATGAGCAGCGAGAACGTCACCACGGAGGCGAGGAGCGCCGCCAGCGGCCGGCCGGGTCTTTCCGCAACCACAGACCGATCTTCGACGGCATAAGTCGTATATGTCTCTCGTTTAAGCGATGTCTTGACATTTCTTTCATGTTTGATTCGCACCTGATATGGGATTCATGCGCCACGGCAGTCCCAGTCGTCACTTCCGCACCATTTTCCGCGCCGCGGCTCACCGGATCCTTCATGGACGGTCTGGTTCTGGTCGGATCCGTTGCGTCGCAAAGCATTCCGCCAGCACGTCCACTTAGGAGCGCACGACGGCCGAACACCGGATTGCGACGCTGCTCACGCGCGGGCATGCGGAGTCGATCATCGGCGTTGCTCCTGACGCAGGGCACGTGATTTGCTTCTCAGTGAGAAAACTTGCGTGATAGGCAATCTTTGGCTGATCCTTGTACGAGGCAACCATCGGGCACGCCAGGAGCCAGCGGTGACACAAGCAGTGGAGCGGTCCGCCGAGACCGCGGCGGAGGACGATCCGCCGGTCGCGCGCAGCCGCTGGGGCCGGCGCCTCCGGATCGCCGGCGTGATCGCGATCGTGGCCCTGTTCGCCGTCGAGCTGGTGCTGGGCTGGTCGTCGCTGGCCGGCGCCCTGCACCAGCTGCGGACACCCCACGTCGGCTGGCTCGCCCTGGCCACCCTGGCCGAGGTCGCGGCAATGGGCGCCTACGCCCGCATGCAGGGCCGGCTCCTCCAGTCGGCCGGGGTCCGGGCGTCACACCTCGACAACGTCCGGCTCACGTACGCGGCCCACTCGCTCAACGAGACCCTGCCCGGCGGCGCCGCCTTCTCGACGCGGCTCAACTATCAGCAGATGCGCCGCTTCGGCGCCAGCCCCGCCATCGCCTCCTGGACCATCGCGCTCAGCGGCATCCTGTCGGCCTGCGCCCTGGCCGTGGTCACCGTGGGCAGCGCCCTGGCGGCCGGCGGCGGCGCCGACTGGACCCACCTGGCCGCCCTGCTGGTGGCCACGATCCTGCTGATCCTGGGCGCCCGCCGGGTGGCCAGGCGCCCCGAGTCGGCCGAGGCCCTGATCCGCACCCCGCTGGCCGCCGTGAACCGCCTGCGCCGCCGCCCGGCCACCCACGGCCAGGACAGCATCCGCGACTTCCTCCAGCAGTTGCGCGCCGCCCGCCTGCGCCCCGCGCACGGAGCCGCCGCCGCGATCCTGGCCGTGGCCAACTGGTTCCTCGACGCCATCTGCCTCTGGCTGTGCTTCCGCGCCGTGGGCGAACACCCGGCCGGCCTGACTGCGGTCCTGCTGGCCTTCTGCGCCGCCATGGCGGCCGGCACCATCACGATCGTCCCCGGCGGGCTGGGCATCATCGACAGCGCCCTGATCCTCGGCCTGATCGCCGGCGGCGTCACCACCCCGGCCGCGGTAGCCACTGTCGTCCTCTACCGCATCATCAGCTTCGGCTTCATCATCGGCCTCGGCTGGCTCTCCTGGCTCCACATCCGCCGCACCACCAACCGGACCGCACCGGCCGTGCTGGTCTCCTCTCCAGCCCTCCCGGCTCTCACTTCCACCGTCCCCGCCGCGGAAGCCCTTGCCTTCCTGGACGCCGGCCCCGCCTCCGCCGTCGCGCTCTTCCCCACCGCGGCCTCGACGGCCCTCCTGCCAAGGTCGAGGAAGGCCGGAAGCCGGGCGGCCGCCAATCGGCCGCCCTCCTCCGGACGGCGGCTCGCGAGCTGGGCCAAGACGAACGGCGCCAAGACCACCGCGTCGCTCCCGCCCGAGTCCAACGCCGCCAGAGCCAGGCCGCCGCTCACAGCGGACGCGAAATCCAACGCCTCGCTCACGGCCGAGGCATGGGCCGGGATCCCGTTCTCCGAGCGGAACGCCGCTCCGGAGGGCGGCGTGAAAGCCGCACTCCCCCCGGATCAGCGGCCGGTCGCGGAACCGGAACCCGAAGTCTGCGTGCTGCCGTTCCGCTAAGACGAATACGGGTCCTCGAGCGCCGGAACGACCGGCGACAGCAGCGGCTCCCGGTGGGCCGAGAGCTCTCCCCGGACCAGGCGCAGGACGCGGACCTCGTTCTCGTGGCCGGGTGCCTCGTCGTCGAGGGTGTGGAGCAGGCCGTACGAGCCGGGGGCGATCTCCGAGACGTACCGGAAAAGGTCGTTGACGTCCGGGTCGGCCCGATGGTTGGAGAATCCGCCCACATGAAGGAAGGCCTGGCCGTTCATGTAGCGGAGATCCGCCAGATAGGGGCTGTCGACGGCAGCCAGGTGGGCCCGGAGGGTGTCGACGATTCCGGGCAGGTGCTCCGCTTCGAAGTCGTCGGCGGCGTCGGTCGCGGCGGCCGTCGCCCTCAGGGTGATCCAACCGTGGTATTCGAACACGGCCGGATTCTAGGAAACGACGCGTAGAACCGCCGGCCCGAGGGAAATGCGTCGGTCGATGAGCAACGACCGCCAAGCGCCCCTGATCGAGCCGCCCCGGCTGCGCACCGAGGAGGAACGGCACGCCACCCGGCTCGAGCTGTTCTTCGACCTCGCCTATGTGCTCGTCGTGGCCGAGCTCGCCCATTCGTTCGCCGGCCACCTCGACTTCGGCGGTGCCCTCACCTTCGCCGGGCTTCTGGTGGTGACCTGGTGGTCCTGGGTGACCACCACGCTCTACGCCAACCGGTTCGACACCAACGACGTCATCTACCGGATCGCCAAGCTCGCCATGACCGGCGCCGTCGTGGGCATGGCCGCGTCGGCCCAGTCCGCCACCGGCGCCGACGGCGCCCGCTTCGCCGCCTGCTATCTCGCGACGCGGGTCATTCTCCTTCTTCTGTACGCCCGTGCGTACCGCCACGTGCCCGACGCCAGGCGCACGATCGCCATCTACCTGACCGGCGCCGGCGTCGCGGCCGTCCTGTGGGCCGCGTCCATCCCGGTGGAGGGCACCCCGCGGTACGTCCTGTGGGCCGCCGGCATCCTGATCGAGGCCACCGCTCCCCTGGTCGCCACCCGCCTCGGCGACGACGTGCCCCTGCACCTCGATCACATGCCGGAGCGGTTCGGCCTGTTCGTGATTCTGGTGCTGGGCGAGTCGATCGCCTCGCTCGCCACCGGCGTGCACGACGCGCACTGGTCCGGTTCGTCGGTGGTGGCGGCCGGGGTCGCCTTCTGCGCGGTGGCCGCCCTGTGGTGGGTCTACTTCGACCTCGGTGGCGCGGCCGGCAAGCGGGAACTGATCGAGGACAGCGACGAGGACGAGGAGAGTGGGGTCGTCGACGCGTACATCTATGGTCATCTGCCCTTGATCGTCGGCCTGGCGATCGCGGCGGTCGGCATCGAGCAGTTCGTGGTGCATCCGGCGGGCGAGCTCGACAGCGCCGGCCGCTGGGCGCTGCACGGCGGTGTGGCCCTCTATCTGGTCGGCGTCGCCGTCGTGATGATGGGGACGTCGGGCCGGCTGCGGTCGGCCTGGCCGTGGCCGGCGGCGGTCATCCCGGTGATCGCCGGGCTCGGCTTCCTCGAGTCGCTGGAACCGGTGCTGGCCGTCGGAGCGGTGACCCTCATCCTGGTCGCGACGGTCCTGGCCGGCATCTACGAGCAGCGGCGGGGCGCCCTGCGGACGACCGAGACGTAACCAAGTCCCGCCGCCGCCCGTTGATCAGCGCACACGAGTCTCACCACAATTCAAGGCGGGCGGATTGCGCGGTTTCATGGCCCTGATGGCTTTCCTCGGTGTCGTCATCGCCGGACTCGCCCTCGGCCGCGACGTTTTCGGTTACACCTATCCACCGGAGCGCGGTCCCGTCGCGCCGAACGTGACCGGCACCCCCGCCGGAGACGACAATCCGCGGGAAAGGAACCAGCCACGCGAACGGTCCCG
The DNA here is from genome assembly GCF_050956135.1 of Actinoplanes sp. CA-131856. Classification (GTDB taxonomy): domain Bacteria; phylum Actinomycetota; class Actinomycetes; order Mycobacteriales; family Micromonosporaceae; genus Actinoplanes. The sequence continues at coordinate 6,400,059 of NZ_CP191849.1, forward strand.
GCTCGCCGAGGAGACGAAGCGCCCGAGGCGCACCCCGCCGCCGGTCGCACCTGGGCCCGTACACCAGGAAACCGTGACCGAGGGACCGAAGACCTCGCCACCGCCGATCTCGACGTCTCCGGTGCCGCAGACGTCGTCGCCGGAACCGGGAGGCGGGCCTCCGGAGACGACGGCAGAGGCCGCCCCTGCCCCATAGAGGGGCGGCCGTCCGCCGGAGCTCAGAGCTGGTTCGACGCCTCGGTCAGCACCGAGCGCAGAATCTGCTCGATCTCCTGGAACTGCGCCTCGCCGGCGATCAGCGGCGGCGCGAGCTGGATCACCGGGTCGCCCCGGTCGTCGGCGCGGCAGTAGAGGCCCGCGTCGAACAGCGCGTGCGAGAGGAAGCCGCGCAGCAGGCGCTCCGACTCCTCCTCGTTGAAGGTCTCCTTGGTGGCCTTGTCCTTGACCAGTTCGAGGCCGAAGAAGTAGCCGTCGCCGCGGACGTCGCCGACGATCGGAAGGTCGGTGAGGCGCTCGAGGTACGACCGGAACAGATCACTGTTGTCCCGGACGTGACCGTTGAGGTTCTCCCGCTCCATGATGTCGAGGTTGGCCAGGGCCACGGCCGAGGCGACCGGGTGGCCGCCGTAGGTGATGCCGTGCGCGAACCAGTTGGTGCCCTCGAGGAAGGGCTCGGCCAGGCGATCCGACGCGATCATCGCCCCCATCGGGACGTACCCGCTGGTCAGGCCCTTGGCGACGGTGATGATGTCGGGCGTGTAGCCGTACTTGTTGCCGCCGAAGTATTCGCCCAGGCGGCCGAAGCCGCAGATCACGTCGTCGGAGACGAGCAGCACGTCGTAGCGGTCGCAGATCTCGCGGACCCGCTGGAAATATCCGGGCGGCGGCGGGAAGCAGCCGCCGGCGTTCTGCACCGGCTCGAGGAAGACCGCGGCCACCGTGTCGGGACCCTCGAACTCGATCGCCTCGGCGATGCGGTCGGCGGCCCAGACACCGAACTGCTCCGGCGTCATGTTCTCGTCGGGGCGGCGGTAGTAGTTCGTGTTCGGCACCCGGAAGGTCGACGGCACGAGCGGCTCGAAGTCCTGCTTGAGGGCGGGGATGCCGGTGATCGACAGGGCGCCCATGGAGGTGCCGTGATAGGCGATCGAGCGCGACAGCACCTTGGTCTTGGTGGGCTTGCCGGTGCGCTTGAAGTACGAGCGGGCGAGCTTCCACGCCGACTCGACGGCCTCGGAACCGCCGGTGGTGAAGAAGACCCGGTTGAGGTCGCCCGGGGTGAGGTCGGCGATCCGGTCGGCCAGCTCGACCGCCTTGGGGTGCGCGTACGACCAGATCGGGAAGTAGGCGAGCTCGCCGGCCTGCTTGGCCGCGGCCTCGGCCAGCTCCTGCCGGCCGTGCCCGGTCTGCACGACGAACAGGGCGGACAGGCCGTCGAGATATTTGCGGCCGGTGGAGTCCCAGACGTAGCAGCCGTCGCCGCGCACGATCATCGGGATGTCGGCCTTCTTGTAGCTCGACAGCCGCGTGAAGTGCATCCACAGGTGGTCTTTGGCGTCGCCGGCCAGCTTCTCGTAGTCGGGTGACTGGAGGTCGGTCAAGGGGTGCTCCTTAAAAGCTCTGCTCGAGCAGGGTGAGGCCGCGGTCGAGTTCGTCGTCGGAAATGATCAGGGGCGGCAGCAGGCGGACGACGTTGCCGTAGGTGCCGCAGGTCAGGAGCAGGAGGCCCAGCTCGTGGGCCTTCTTCTGCACGGCCGCCGTGGTGTTCGGATCGGGTTCTTTGTTCTCCTTGACCAGCTCCAGTGCGAGCATGGCGCCGCGGCCGCGGATCTCCCCGATCACCGGGTGCTTGGCGGCGAGCGCCTCGAGGCGGGGCCGGGCCACGGCCTCGATGTGCCGGGCGGCGGCGGCCAGGTCGAGCTCGCGCATGGTCTCGATCGAGGCCAGGGCGGCGGCGCAGGCGATCGGGTTTCCGCCGTACGTCCCCCCGAGCCCACCCGGGTGCACGGCGTCCATCAGCTCGGCCCGGCCGGTGACCGCGGCCAGCGGAAGCCCGCCGGCGATGCCCTTGGCCGTGGTGATCAGGTCGGGGACGACGCCCTCGTGCTCACTGGCGAACCAGGCGCCGGTGCGGCAGAACCCGGTCTGGATCTCGTCGGCGATGAACACCGCTCCGTTTTCCCGGCTCCACTCGGCCAGCGCGGGCAGGAACCCCTCGGCCGGCACGACGAAGCCGCCCTCACCCTGCACGGGCTCGATGAGCACGGCGGCGACGTTCACCGCGCCCACGGTCTTCTCGATCTGGCCGATGGCGTACGCGGCGGCCTCGGCGCCGGACCGGCCGTCGCGGAACGGGTACGACATCTGGACCCGGTAGATCTCACCGGCGAAGGGACCGAACCCCTGCTTGTACGGCATGACCTTCGCCGTGAGCGCCATGGTGAGGTTCGTGCGCCCGTGATACGCGTGGTCGAAGACGACGACCGCCTGACGTCCGGTGGCGTGCCGGGCGATCTTCACCGCGTTCTCGACGGCCTCGGCCCCGGAGTTGAACAGGGCCGACCGCTTCTCGAAGTCGCCCGGGGTGAGCGCGGCCAGCTCCTCGCAGACCGCGACGTACTGCTCATAGGGCGCGATCATGAAGCAGGTGTGGGTGAACCGCTCGACCTGAGCCTTGACCGCCGCGACCACCTTGGGCGCGGAGTTGCCCACGTTGGTGACGGCGATGCCGGCCGCGAAGTCGATCCACTCGCGCCCCTCGACATCGGTCAGGGTGCCGCCCGCGGCGGTGTCGACGTACGCCGGGATCATGCTGCTGACCCCGCGAGCGACAACCGCGGCGCGACGCCGGTGCAGATCGGCCGAGCTGGGCATGTCTCAACTCCTTCAGGCTTAGAGCTCGGATCATTTCACTGATTCCGTGGCGAACGGAAGCCCTGACAACTATTTCCGTGTTACATCTCTGGGTACGCTGCGCCCGTGATCCCCTTCTACGTAGCCGGCCGCCCGGCCACCAGCAGCGAGACCTTGACGGTCCGCAACCCCGCCACGGGCGAGGTCGTGGGCACGACCTCCTTGGCGACGCCCGCCCAGATCGAGGAGGCGGTTGCGGCCGCCTTTGCCGTGTCCGCGTTCACCGGCCCTTCCTCAGCCGGGTCCTCCTCGCCCACGCTCTCCTCGACCACGCCCTCCTCGACCACGCCCTCCTTCGTCGCGCCCGATTTGTCCGCCGCGGCTCGGGCTTCGGCGCTGGATGAGATCAGCCGGCAGCTCGCGCGCCGCTCCGGTGAGATCGCCGAGCTGATCACCGCCGAGAACGGCAAACCGGCCAAATGGGCGGCCGCCGAGGTGAGCCGCGCGGTGTCGACGTTCCGCTGGGCGGCCGAGGAGACCCGGCGCTTCTCGGGCGACCTTCAGCGCCTCGACACCGACCCGGCCGCGGCGGGGAGGATCGCGCTGGTACGGAGGGTGCCGCGCGGCCCGGTGCTGGGAATCGCGCCGTTCAACTTCCCGCTGAACCTGGTCGCCCACAAGGTGGCGCCGGCCCTGGCGGTGGGCACGCCGATCATCGTGAAGCCGGCCCCAGCCACCCCGCTGACGGCACTGCTGCTGGGCGAGATCATGGCCGGCCTGGACCTGCCGCCCGGGATGTTCTCGGTGCTGCCGGTCCCGAACGACCGCATGCCGTCACTGGTGGCGGACCCGCGCCTGCCGGTGGTGTCGTTCACGGGCAGCGGCCCGGTGGGAGCGCAGATCCAGGCCGCCGTGCCACAGAAGCACGTGACCCTGGAACTGGGCGGAAACGCGGCAGCGTTGATCGCGGCGGATTGGGACGACCTGGAGTTCGCGGCCCAGAGAATCGCGACGTTCGGGAACTACCAGGCCGGCCAGAGTTGCATCGCGGTGCAGCGGGTGCTGGTACACGCCCAGCATGCGCCGGCGTTCGAGCCGTTGTTGGTGGCGGCGGTCGAGGCACTGGACAAGACGGCCGACGTGGGCCCGGTGATCGACGCACGCGCGGCGGACCGCATCGAGGAATGGATCGAGGAGGCGGTGACAAAGGGCGGCCGGATCCTGACGGGAGGCACGCGATCGGGCAATCAGATCACCCCGACGGTCCTGACCGACGTACCCCCGGACGCAAAGGTATGGGCGGAGGAGGTCTTCGGCCCGGTGCTAGTCCTGTCATCGGTGGCGTCCGACGAGGAAGGCCTGAAGGCGATCAACGCGTCGGCGTATGGATTGCAGGCCGGGGTGTTCACCAGACGGCTCGACCTGGCGTTCACCGCTCACCGGCGACTCGAGGTGGGCGGCGTGATCATCGGTGATGTGCCCAGTTTCCGGGCTGATCAGATGCCGTACGGCGGCGTGAAGGGCAGCGGGGCGGGTCGCGAGGGGGTGGCCAGCGCGATGGAGGACTACACCGAGCCCCGGGTCATGGTTCTTACCGGGGTGGATCTTTGATCGTGTTGGGGGCCGGCCCACTTTGAGGGCCGGCTTTCTGCCCACTGGGTGGCCGGTCCTTTCCGCTCGCGGGGAAGCCCGTCCTTCTCCTCGTGGGGAGGCCCTTCCTTCTGCTCGCGGGGTGGCCCATCCTTCTGCTCGCGGGGTGGCCCATCCTTCTGCTCGCGGGGTGGCCCATCCTTCTCCTCGCGAGGTGGTCGGTCCTTTCTGCTCGCCACGGAGTATGGCGCGCGGGTGCGCCGCCCTGGCCGACTCACGTTGACTGCGCGGCTGGGCTTTCCGCTCGCCATGGAAGTGGGCGCGTGGGTGCGCCGCATCGCCCGACTCACGTTGACTGCGTGGCCGGGCTTTCGCATGCCACGGAAGCCGGCGCGTGGGTGCGTCGCGCTGACCGACTCACGCTGGCTCCATGGCCGGGCCTTTCTGCTCGCCATGAAGCAGGCGCGGAATTGCGCTGAACCTTCGCCCACTTCTCGCATTATTCTACCGCCCCTTTAATGATCCACTCACTGCTTTTTTGCTGAGATTTCAGCTGATCTCCGTTTGCCGAATTGACATGATCGACAACGCCCTGCGTATGGATGTGGCGGGCGGATGACGGGATAATTGGTCATGCGATACCAGCAGATTGGACTCTTCTCCCGAAAGCAATTGTCGTCCATGACTGATCGCACGCTTTCGCGCAAGTGGTCGCCCGAGAGGGATGCGGACCGGCGCGAGTTCGACCGGCGCCGCAAGTGGGGGCTTGCGCAGCGCCATGGCTTCAAGCTCTTCCGGCTACGCATGGAGGAACGTGACCGCCTGGCCAGGGAGGAAGCGGAGGCCGAGGCGAGCAACGCGGATCCGACATCCGCGCCGCAGCCCGCCGCCCAGCCGCCGGCACAGTTCCGAGCGCGGACGCAAGCGCAGCACCAAGCACCAGCGCGCACGACCGCGCAGGAGCAACCGCAGCAAACGGCGCCGGTACCCGCCGCCGCGCAACAACAAGCACCGCCTTCGGCCACAGCGCAACAGCAAGCGCCACCACCCGCCATCGCGCAACAACAAGCACGACCGCCCGCCACCGCGCAACAGCAAGCGCCACCACCCGCTGCCGTGCAACAACAAGCGCCACCGCCGGCCACCGCGCAACAACAAGCACCACCACCCGCCGCCGCGCAACGGCAAGTGCAAGAAGCGCCGCTGCCCATCGCCGCGCGGGAGCCGCTGACAGCGCCGCGAGAAACAGCGCCGCCTCAAGCGCCCGCGTCTGCAAAGGCCACGGTGAAAGTAGAGCCAGCGCGGCCGGAGCGACGCGAGAACCTGGGCTCAAGAAAAGCACATCCCCAAGCACCAAAGGCAGCGGCAAATCTTACGCACGATACCGCCCCGAAGAAAGCAACCGCCCAAGCACCAAAGACACCGCAAGACCCAGCGCACCAGACGACCCCAAGGGAAGCGCCGAAGGGAGCAGCACGCCTCATCAAAGTCCGGGCGCGAATCCGGCACCCCGACCCGGCGAATATCCCAGCGCGAAGAGATTCGCGCGGGGCGTCAAAGCCAATTGCCGCGAGATTCCGCAATTCTGGCACGAGAAAGACGCGCTCAAAAGATGGGCGCCAAGGAAAAGTCAAGCGGACTGGACCCGCAGGCCCTCGACGATCAGCTGCAGGAGGCGCTCCCGCTCCTCCAGGTCGGGGGCCGCCTCTAAGGTCCAGGCGACCGCGTTCACCAGAGCGAAAAGCTCCCCCGCCGTAAGATCAGGCCGGATCTTTCCAGCCCTCTGTGCGCTGGCCAGCAACTCTCCCCCGGCGCTGCGCATGGCGTCGCATGAGGAGTACAGCGGGGAGTCCGCTTCGGTCAGCGTGGCCATGATCGAGGCGGGGAGGCCCTGGTAGGCGCCGGCGCCGTAGGCGAACTCGATCAGCCAGGTTTCCAGGGCCTTGCCGGGCTCGTGCTGGTCGGCCAAGGCGGCGGCACGCAGCGTCAAGTGGTCGAAGCGGCGGCGCATCAACTGGTCCAGCAGCGCGTCGCGTGTGGGGAAATGGCGGTAGAGGGTTCCCAAGCCCACCTCGGCGCGCCGTGCCACGTCTCTCAGCGAGGCCTGCGTGCCCTGTTCCCGGACCACCACGCGGGCCACGTCGAGGATGCGCTCCCGGTTGCGCCGCGCGTCCGCTCGAAGCTCGCCCACTAGGGGAGCGTATATCCGAAGAGCCGGAAATGGGGCGGAGGCCGGAACCCCCGCCCCATGGACAGCTCAGTCCTTCTTCGTGGCGCGGCGGGCGCGCAGGTTGCTGATCACGGCGAACAGGACGCCCACCGCGAAGATCAAGGTGCCCATGACGTTGACCTGGGGTGGGATGCCGACGCGGGTGGCGCCCCAGATGAACAGCGGGAACGTCTCCGTCGTGCCGGCGGTGAAGTTCGTGACGATGAAGTCGTCGATCGACAGGGCGAAGGCCAGCAGGACGCCCGAGAAGACGGCGGGCAGGATGATCGGGAAGGTGACCTTCCAGAACGTCACCCACGGGGTCGCGCCCAGGTCGGCCGCGGCCTCCTCCACCGAGCGGTCCAGGGTCATCACCCGGGCCCGGACCACCGTGGCCACGAACGAGATGGAGAACATCACGTGGGCGATGGTGATCGTGACCGCGCCCAGGCCCACCTGCAACGAGGCGAACAGGGTCAGCAGGGAGGCGCCCATGATCAGCTCGGGGCTGGAGATGGTGGCGAACATGATCAGGTTCAGGGAGCCGGCGCCCCGGAAGCGGTAGCGGCCCAGGGCGTAGCCGATGCCCGTGCCCAGGGCTCCGGCCAGCAGGCTGCTCACGATCGCGATGAGGATCGAGTTGATCAGGGCCTGGGTGAGGTTCGAGAGCTCGAACAGCCTCGCGTACCACTTGAACGTGAAGCCCACCCACTCCTGGTTGTAGCGGCCGGGAGTGTCGTTGAAGCCGAACGCGATCATGACCGCGATGGGCAGCACGAGCCAGGCGATGATCACCCAGACGTAGCCGTGCATGAAGCCGGTGCCGGTGATCCGGCGGCGCGGCTTGGTCCGCGGCGGCTCGGACGAGACGGGGGCCTCGGGCGAAAGGAGGGTCGTCATCGCGCGGCCACCTTCATGACGTCTTCGGTGCCGAGCATCCGGGCGTACAGGAAGACGCCGATCAGCAGCACCGCCATCAGCACGAACGAGAGCGCCGAGGCCGTCGGATAGTCGGAGTTGACCAGGTACTGGGCTTGGATGACCTGGCCGATCATGGTGGTGCCGGCGCTGCCGAGCACCGCCGAGTTGACGTAGTCCGAGCTGGCCGGGACGAACGTCATGAGCACGCCGGCGAAGACACCCGGCAGGGCCAGCGGGAAGATCACCTTGCGGAACGTGGTGGCCGGGTTGGCGTACAGGTCACGCGCCGCCTCGACCACGCGCGGGTCGATGCGCTCGAGCGCCACGTAGATCGGCAGCACCATGAACGGCAGGAAGTTGTAGACCAGGCCGCCGATCACCGCGTACGACGTGCCCAAAATGTGGAACGAGTCGCCGACCAGGCCGATGGAGCGCAGCGGGCCGATCACCGGCCCCTCGTCGGCCAGGATCTGCCCCCACGAGATCGTCCGCAGCACGAACGACACGAAGAACGGCAGAAGCATCAAGAAGAGGTACGTCGACTTGCGCTTGCCGCCGTGGAAGGCGATCCAGTACGCCACCGGGAAGGCCAGCGCGATCAGGATGATCGTCGTGATGGCGCCGTAGATCAGCGACCGGACGATCTGCGTCTGGTACGACGAGATGGCGTCCACATAGGTCTGCCAGTGCCCGGTGAAGCGGTAGCCGTTCACGATGTCGCCCTCCTGGAGGGAGAGCGACAACATCGTGATCATCGGTACCGCGAAGAAAATCAACAGCCAGATCCCGCCGGGAAGAACCAGCAGATAGGGCGCGAGCTGCCGTTTTACGCGGTTTTTCATGTCATCCCAGCACGATAGGTTCGAAGGTCTTCTGGAACTTCTGCTGCTCGGAGATCGACTCGAACGCCACGTAGTAGTGCAGCTTGCCGTACTCGGCGGCGGTCGGGAACACGAGCTTGCTGTTGGCCACGGCGAGCGCCGCGTCCTTGTCCTCGCCGGTCAGCTTGCCGGCGTCGGCACGCATCTGGGCCTGGGCGCCCGGCACCGGGCAGACGTAGTTGATGTAGCTGGCCAGCGACGCCGCGATCGGGACCTCGTAGAAGAAGTCCATCAGCTTGAGCGCGTCGACCGGGTTCTCCGCCGTGACCGGAATGGTCATGTTGTCGGTCCAGATCGTGCCGCCCTCCTCGGGGATCACGAACTGGAAGTCGGTGCCGTCGGAGATGTTCTTCTGGAAGATGTCACCCGACCACGCCTGGGTGATCCAGACGTCGCCCGAGCCGAGGGCCTCGACGTAGCTCTGGTCGTAGTACTTGCGGACGATGCCCTTGTCCTTCTGCTCCTTGAGCTTGGCCGCCGCCTTCTCCCAGTCATCGGCGGTGGACTTGCCCGGGTCGGCGCCGACCGCCAGCAGGCCGAAGTTGCCGAGCTCCTGGATGTCGGAGAACATGCCGACCTTGCCCTTGAAGGCCGGGTCCCACAGGTCGGCGAGCTTGGTGATGTCCCGCTTGGTCTTCGACCGGTCGTAGGCGATGCCCGTCATGCCGGACGCCCACGGGATGCTGTACTGGTTGCCCGGGTCGAACGCTTCCTTCTTGTACGCCTCGCCGGCGTTCTTGGTGTAGTTCGGCAGCTTCGAGAGGTCGAGCGGCGCGAGGAAGCCCGAGTCGCGGAACTGGGAGAACTGGAAGCTGTTGGTGATGACCATGAGGTCGTAGTCGATGGACTGGCCGGCCGACAGCTGCGGCTGCACCTTGGCGAACCAGGGGCCCATCTCCTGGATGACCTCGTCGTACTTCACCGTGATGCCGGTCTTCTTGGTGAATTCCTTGAGCTCGGGCTGCTTCGGGTCCATGTAGAGCGGCCAGCCCGCGAAACGGAGCTTGTTGTTCTGCACCTTGCCGTTCCAGAACTGCGCGACGGCGTCGGGAGCGGCGCTCGCCGTCGACGTGCCCTTGCCCTGCACGCCACAGGCGGCGAGGGCGGCGGCCGAGGCGGCCAGACCGGAGAGCTTCAGCGCGTCGCGACGCCCGTACCGGCGGCTGGTCAGACCGCGGAGCAGGGAGGGGTCGGAAAAGTTCGGCGCGGACATATCAGACTCCGATCATGTATGAATGCTGGGGGGCCCAGGTCAGATAGACGCGGTCGCCGCGGTCGGCAAGATCGTCGGCGTTGGAGGCATTTTGATCGAAGACAGTAAAGTCCGCACCGGCCGCTGTGGCTACGGTGTAATTCGTTGAGGTTCCGTGATAAACGACTTCGGTCACTGTGCCCGAGAGCACACTTCCGCCGGTCGCCGTCACGGGCGGGACGCCACGGTGTAGGTCGATCTTCTCGGGCCGGATCGACACCTCGACCTTGTCCCCCGTGCGCACCGAGCCCTCCACCGGCACGACCACGCGATCCTGAGCGGTGTACGACAGCAGCGCCAGCCCGCCCTCCACACGCTCCACACGACCGTCCACGATGTTCGAGGTGCCGATGAAGCCGGCCACGAACCGGGTGGCGGGCTTCTCGTAGATCTCCCGCGGCGAGCCGAGCTGCTCGATCACGCCGGCGTTCATGACCGCGATCCGGTCCGACATGGTCAGTGCCTCACCCTGGTCGTGGGTGACGTAGACGAAGGTGATGCCGACCTCGCGCTGGATGCGCTTGAGCTCGATCTGCATCTGCTGGCGCAGCTTGAGGTCGAGCGCGCCCAGCGGCTCGTCCAGCAGCAGCGCCCGCGGGCGGTTGACCAGGGCCCGGGCCAGCGCCACGCGCTGCTGCTGACCGCCGGACATCTCCCGCGGTGAGCGCTTCTCCATGCCGGTCAGCGACACGATCTCGAGGATCTCGCCGACCCGGCGCTTGATCTCGTCCTTGCCGGTCTTCTTGCGCTCCAGGCCGAAGGCCACGTTCTGGTACGTGTTCAGGTGCGGGAACAGCGCGTAGGACTGGAACACCATGTTGACGTCGCGCTTGTTGGCCGAGACGTGGGTGACGTCCTTGCCGTCGAGGAACACCGTGCCCGCCGTCGGCTCCTCGAAGCCGGCGATCATGCGCATCGTCGTGGTCTTGCCGCAGCCCGACGGGCCCAGCAGCGAGAAGAACTCACCCTGGGCGATGGCCAGGTCGGTCCGCTTGACCGCGGGAACGGTCTCGCCGTGCGACAGGTAGTTCTTGAGCACGCCGGCGAACTCGATCGCCGGCGTGCCGGCCGCGGGCGCTGTCGTCCGGGGACGGGCCACGCTGTGCTGGGGGGTGGTCATGGCGTTCCTCTTCGCGGTGGTGGTGAAAACAGTCAGCCCAGAAAGCTCATGACGTGCTTGATTCGGGTGTACTCCTCGAACCCGTACATAGATAGGTCTTTGCCGTAGCCCGAATGCCCGAAGCCGCCGTGTGGCATCTCCGAGACGAACGGCAGATGGGTGTTGATCCAGACGGCACCGAAGTCGAGACGCCTCGAGACGCGCATGGCGCGGCCGTGGTTCTGCGTCCAGACGCTGGCGCTCAGGCCGAACCGCACGTCGTTCGCCCAGCGGACGGCGTTGTCCTCGTCGTCGAACTCCTGAACGGTGATGACCGGGCCGAAAACCTCGTCCTGGATCATCTCATCACGCTGCTTCAGTCCAGACACGACGGTCGGCTCGAGGAAGTAGCCACGCTCGCCGATCCGCTTGCCACCGGCCACGATCGAGGCGTGCTCGGGCGTACGGTCGAGGAAGCCCTGCACCCGGGCCAGCTGGTTCGCGTTGTTGACCGGGCCGAAGAACGCGTCGGTGTCGGACGGGGCGCCGACCTTGGTGTCGCGCGCGGCCTGGGCCAGCGCGGCGGTGAAGTCGCTCGCGATCCGCCCGTGCACCAGCACGCGGGTGGCCGCCGTGCAGTCCTGGCCGGCGTTGAAGTAGCCGGCGCCGGCGATGGCGGCGGCGGTCGCCTCGATGTCGGCGTCGTCGAAGACGATCACCGGCGCCTTGCCGCCCAGTTCGAGGTGGGCCTTCTTGAGGTCGGCCGCGGCCGAGACCGCCACCTCCATGCCGGCCCGGGTCGAGCCGGTGATCGAGACCAGCTGCGGGGCCGGGTGGGCGACCACGGCGCGGCCGGTGTCCCGGTCGCCGCAGACCACGTTGAGCACGCCCGGCGGCAGGAACTCGGCCGCGATCTCGGCCAGCAGCAGGGTGCTGACCGGGGTGGTGTCGGACGGCTTGAGCACCACCGAGTTGCCGGCCGCGATGGCCGGCGCGAACTTCCACACCGCCATGACCATCGGGTAGTTCCACGGGGTGATCTGCGCGCACACGCCGATCGGCTCACGCCGGACGTACGACGTGTGGTCGCGCAGATATTCCCCCGCCGACTTGCCTTCGAGGTTGCGCGCCGCGCCCGCGAAGAAGCGCAGCTCGTCGACCATCGGGCCGATCTCCTCCTGCCGGGTGGCCTCGACCGGCTTACCGGTGTTGCGGCACTCGGCGGCGATCAGCTCGTCCGCCCGCGCCTCCACGGCGTCGGCGATCTTCAGCAGCGCCCGCTGCCGTTCGGCCGGGGTGGCGTCCCGCCAGACCTCGAACCCCTGCTCGGCCGCGGCCATGGCCGCGTCGACGTCGCGGGACGAGGAGACCGGCGCGAGAGCGTACGCCTCCCCGGTGCTGGGATCGATCACCTGGGAGGTGACCCCGTCAACGGTGCCGGTGGCGGATCCACCGACAAAGTTGCGCAGAACGGGCAGAGCGGCGCTCACTGAATATGACCTCCGAGGAAGGCGCTGTGACAGCTCCCACACGAAACGACGTGAGGGACCTTGACACATGCGACGGACTGAAGACAAGGGAATCCGAAGTAATTTCCAAACCTGAAACGGAATCCGGCGTGAAGCACCGGCCCCAACTACGCAATCCGGAGTCAGCCTGCGTAATACCTGTCGGCCACCGCGAGGGCCTCGTCGAGGATCGCCAGGCCTTCCTCGACCTCGGACGCGCTCACCGTGCACGGCGGAGCGACGTGCACCCGATTGAAGTGGGTGAAGGGCCAGAGCCCCCGCTCCTTGCAGGCCGCGGCCAGCTCGTTCATCGGGGCGGCGTCCGCGCCGGAGGCGTTGAACGGCACCAGCGGCTCCCGGGTCTCCCGGTCCCGCACGAGCTCGATCGCCCAGAAGACGCCCAGGCCACGCACCTCGCCGACGCTGGGGTGCCGGTCCGCCAGCGCAGCGAGGCCCGGTGCGATCACGTCGTCGCCGATCGCGCGGGCGTGCTCGACGATCCCCTCCTCCTTGAAGATCTCGATCGAGGCGACGGCGGAGGCGCAGGCCAGCGGATGACCCGAGTAGGTCAGGCCACCCGGGAACGGGCGCTCGCGGAACGTCTCGGCGATCTCGTCCGAGATGACCACGCCACCCAGCGGCAGATAGCCCGAGTTGACGCCCTTGGCGAAGGTGATCAGGTCGGGTGTGACGCCCCAGCGGTCGACCGCGAACCACTCGCCGCACCGGCCGAAGCCGGCCATGACCTCGTCGGCGATGAAGACGATCCCGAACTCGTCGCACAGCGCCCGCACCCCGGCCAGATAGCCGGGCGGCGGCACGAGGATACCGTTGGTGCCGACCACCGTCTCGATCAGCACGGCGGCGATGGTCGCCGCGCCCTCGAAGACGATCGTGTCGCGCAGGTGGGCCAGGGCCCGCGCGGTCTCCTCCTCCGGGGAGGAGGAGTAGAAGGGCGAGCGGTACGGGTACGGGCCCCAGAAGTGCACGACCCCGATGGCGGTGGGCTCGTTCGCCCAGCGCCGCGGGTCGCCGGTCGCGGTGATCGCGGTCGAGGTCGAGCCGTGGTAGCTGCGGTACATCGACAGCACCTTGTGCCGCCCGGTGTGCCCACGGGCCAGCCGCACGGCGTTCTCGTTGGCCTCGGCGCCGCCGTTGGTGAAGAACACCTTGTTGAGCGGGCCGGGCGCGAGCTCGCTGATCAGCCGGGCCGCCTCGCCGCGCTTGTCGTTGGCGAAGGCGGGCTGGATCGTGCAGAGCTTCCCGGCCTGTTCCTGGATCGCCGCCACGAGGCGCGGATGCTGGTGTCCGATGTTGACATTCACCAGCTGCGACGAGAAGTCCAGATATTTCGTGTTTTCGTAGTCCCAGAAATAGGAGCCGCTGGCCCCCGCGATCGGCAGAGGGTTGATCAGGCCCTGGGCGGACCAGGAGTGGAAGACGTGGGCGCGGTCGTCAGCGCGGACAATGTTTTCCACGAGATCAGCGGTTCGTCGGGAAGCCGAGATCGATCGAGGACGTGCCGGGATCCGGCCACCTCGACGTGACGACCTTGGACCTGGTGAAGAAGTGGATGCCGTCGGGGCCGTACATGTGGGTGTCCCCGAAGAGCGAGGCCTTCCACCCGCCGAACGAGTAGTAGGCGACCGGCACCGGGATCGGCACGTTGACGCCGACCATGCCCGCGTTCACGTCGAACTGGAACTGCCGGGCCGCGCCGCCGTCACGGGTGAAGATGGCGGTGCCGTTGCCGTACTCGTTGCTATTGATCAATTCAACGGCTTCGGCGTACGTCTTCGAGCGCACCACGCAGAGCACCGGCCCGAAGATCTCGTCGGTGTAGACCTCCATGTCCGGCGTGACGTTGTCGAGCAGCGTGACGCCGAGGAAGTAGCCGTCACCGGGCACGTCCGCCTGGCGGCCGTCGGCGATCACCGTCGCGCCCGCCTCGGCACCCCGGGTCACGTAGCCCGCGACCTTGTCCCGGTGCTGGGCGCTGATCAGCGGGCCCATCTGCGACTCGGGATCGGTGCCGGCGCCGATCTTCAGCTTGGGCAGCCGGGCCGCGATCGCGTCGACCAGCGGGTCGCCCGCGTCGCCGACCGCGACCACCACGGAGACGGCCATGCAGCGCTCGCCGGCCGAGCCGTAGGCGGCGCTCACGGCGGCGTCGGCGGCCGCCTCGATCTCGGCGTCGGGCAGCACGATCATGTGGTTCTTGGCGCCGCCCAGGGCCTGCACGCGCTTGCCGTGGCTGGTGCCGGTCTCGTAGATGTACTTCGCGATCGGCGTCGAGCCGACGAAGCTGACGGCGGCGATGTCCGGGTGGGTGAGCAGCGCGTTGACCGCCTCGGCGTCACCGTTGACGACGGTGAAGACGCCGTCCGGCAGGCCGGCCTCCTTCCACAGCTTGGCCAGGAAGAGCGCGGCCGACGGGTCCTTCTCGCTGGGCTTGAGCACGAAGGCGTTGCCGGCCGCGATGGCGGTGGTGCACATCCACAGCGGCACCATGGCCGGGAAGTTGAACGGGGTGATGCCGGCGACGACGCCGAGCGGCTGGCGGATCGAGTAGACGTCGACGCCGGTGGCCGCCTGCTCCGAGAACGAGCCCTTCATCAGATGTGGGATGCCGGTGGCGAACTCGGCGTTCTCCAGGCCGCGGGCGACCTCGCCGGCGGCGTCGGAGAGGACCTTGCCGTGCTCGCTCGTGATGATCGCGGCGAGGTCGCCCGAGTGCGCGGCCAGCAACTCGCGGAACTTGAACAGGACGGCCGAGCGCTTCGACAGCGACGCCGAGCGCCACGCGGTGGCCGCCTCCTTGGCGACCGCGACGGCGTCCGCGACCTCGGCGGTCGAGGCGAGGTCGACCTCGGCGGTCTGCTCGCCGGTGGCGGGGTTGAAGACGGGGCCGACCCGGCCGGAGTTGCCGGCCCGTTCGGCGCCACCGATCCAGTGCGCGATACGAATCATGAGCGGAGATTACGTAACACCTCTGGACCGAACAATGGCCATTTCGTACTGTCACAAAGTGCTTGATGAGGTGAAACATCGCTTGGCCGATGTCTCCGCGCGAGGCTTGGCCGAGGCTGTCGGCCGCGCCGTCGGCGACGGCGCGCTTCACCCCGGGACCAAACTCCCGCCCGTACGCAAGGTCGCAGCGGCCCTGCAGATGTCGCCGACCACGGTCAGCGCAGCCTGGCAGCTCCTGCGCCGGTCGGGAACCATCCGGACCGACGGACGTCGCGGCACCATCGTCGCCGAGGACCGGCTCAGCGGCCCGGGGCGCTACCGGGCGGCGCTGCGCGGGAGCTCCGGTTTCGCGCTCGATCTCTCCACCGGCGTACCCGATCCGTCGCTTCTGCCGTCGTTGCCGCCGCTGGCGGGGCTCTCCCCCGCGCCCACCAGCTATCTCGACGAGCCGGTCCTTCCCGAGCTGGCGGCGCTGCTGCGCGAGAGCTGGCCCTATCCGCCCGAGCGCCTCGCGATCTTCGACGGCGCCATGGACGCCATCGACCACGTCGCCTCGGCCCTGCTGCGCCTCGGCGATCGCGCCGTCGTCGAGAACCCGTGCTTCCCGCCCCTGCTCGACCTGCTGGACGCCCTGGGCGTGCAGGTCATCGGCGCCGGCACCGACGCCGAGGGCATGATCCCGGATCAGCTCGTCGCGGCCCTCGCTCAGCGGCCCGCCGCCGTCTTCCTGCAACCTCGCGCCCACAACCCCACAGGCGCGTCGTGGTCGGGCTCGCGGGCGGCGTCACTCGCCGCGGTGCTTGCGCAGACCCCTCAGGTGTACGCCGTGGAGGACGACTCCGCCTCCGACGTATCCTCCGCCGAGCTGTTCTCCCTCGGATCGCACCTGCCACGCCAGACGGTCCACGTGCGCAGCTTCTCGAAGTCACACGGCCCCGACCTGCGCCTGGCCGCCGTGGGCGCGCCCGCCGCCGTACTCGACCCGATCCTGGAACGGCGCCTGCTCGGCCAGGGCTGGACAAGCCGTCTCCTGCAACACCTGCTGCTGGCCCTGCTCACCGACCCGGCTTCGGTCGCCGCGGTCGGTCACGCCCGCGCCGAGTACGCGGCCCGCCGCCGCCTCGTCGCATCGGCCCTGTCCCTGCCGCCCGGCGACGGGCTGAACCTGTGGCTGCCGGTCGCCGACGAACAGGCCGCCCTGATCTCGCTGGCCAGCGCCGGCATCGCGGCCGCGGCCGGCGCCGCCTTCACGGTCGGCCCCGGCTCACCGCACCTGCGCGTGACCGTCGGCCTGATCGCCCGCGACCACGCCTGGATCGCCGCCCGCCTGGCCGAGGCCGCCGGCGCCCCGGCCCAGGCGGTGCCGCGTTAGAGCGCCTTCTCGGCCAGCTCCCACAGCCGGTCGGCCTCGGCCGGGTCGAGCGACCACGGTGCCACGCCGCCGGCCGCGTCCGGGCCGCCCGGCACGGGCTCGGCCTCCTGGCAGTAGATGAAGTACCGGCCGTTGACCTCCTTGGGCAGCGGGTAGGCGGCCAGCAGGACGTTGGTCGCGGCGGCCTCCTCGGGGGTCGAGAAGTAGTCGGGCAGCTGAGCGTTCTCGCCGGCCATCCCGAAGGCGCGCAGCGTGTCCTCGTCGAGGTGGCGCTGGAGGTTCGTGGCCACGTAGCCGGGGTCGGCGGTGTTGGCCAGGACCCCGTCGGCCGCCCAGCGCCGGGCCAGGGCCACGGAGAACAGGCTCCCGGCCACCTTGGAGTTGCGGTAGGCCTTCCAGGGGTCGTACGGCTGCCGCTCGAAATGCGGGTCGTCGAAGTCGAACGCGCCCTTGGCCTGGATGCCCGAGCTCACCACCACGACTCGCGACTCCCCCGCCGCCCGCAGGTGGCTGTGCAACCCGGTGACTAGGGCGAAGTGCCCGAGGAAGTTGATCGCCAGCTGCGACTCCCAGCCGTTCTGGGCGGTCTCGCGGGTGGGCAGGGCCATGACCCCGCCGTTGGCGACGATCCCGTGCACCGGCCCGTCCCAGGCCTCGGTGAAGGCCCGCACCGAGTCGAGGTCGCTCAGGTCGAGCGCACGATGGTCCCCCGACGGCCGCCGTGTCGCCACGGTGACCTCGGCCCCGGCCCGGCTCAGCGCCTGGGCCGTGGCCAGCCCGATCCCCGAGGCCCCACCGGTCACGATGTACCGGCGCCCGGTCAGATCAATCCCCTTCAGCACCTCGTCCGCGGTGGTCCGGCGGTCGAACGGCGTAACAAACGGCTCAGTCATGCCCTCCACTACGCACGCAAACGCCCGAAATTCACCGCTGTGACCGCTGACGCATCACCCGATTAGGTGTCAAGGGACCAGTTGCTTCATCACTACTAGTCGTGTGACCATTTCGACCATGAGCGCATGCGACACTTTGCCCATGACCGAGGCCATCTTCGACCACCCTGAGCCCTGGACGGAGGCGGAGTACCTCGCGCTCGGCGAGACATCTAGTCGAATCGAGCTAGTCGACTGGGGACTCTGGGTGAGCCCGGCACCGAACATGCCGCATCAGGACATATCACATATTTTGATGACGATCTTCCAGCCTGCGGCGCGAGCGGCCGGCCTGCGCGCCCGCGAAGCCGTCAACATCCGGGTGGGTACCAACCGGATTCTCATCCCCGACATCGTGGTAGGCCCGATCAAACGATTGGGCCAGATCGCGGAGGCAGCGGAGGTCAAGCTAGTCGTCGAAATCCTTTCGCCAAGTACCGCCAGCCGGGATCTCCACGAGAAGAAGCACCTCTACGACCAGGCGAAGATCGAGTGGTACCTGATCGTGGATCCGGACATCCCGAACTACGAGTCGATCAATCTCTTTCTCCACCATCGGCGAGACGCGGGCTACGTCGAGACTTCGGTCGCGAAGTATCCGGAGACGATGAGCCTGGACCAGCCGTTCCTGGTCAACGTGGACACGGCTACCCTGCTCGACTTCTGAGCGACCATGATGCCGCTGACCGAGGCCGAGTACCTCGCCATTTACGAGCCCGCACGCCGGATCGAACTGATGGATGGGCGGCTGCGGCCCAGCCCGGCGCCGAGCTGGCCCCACCAGGAGATGTCGTGGCTGCTTGTGGGGGCGCTGCGGGCGGCGGTGGAAGCGGGCGGGTTCCGGGTCGCCGCTTCCATCAACGTGCGGCTCGACATCGACCGCATCGTCGTCCCGGACATAGTGGTGACGCGGGATCCGCAGCCGGGGCTGGTCATCGACAGCACCGATGTCGTGCTCATCGCGGAGATCGCGCCGGAGACCGCGCTGACCGACCGAGGGCTGCAGATCCGGTACGCCGCCGCCCACATTCCCTGGTACCTGTTGGTCGAGCCGCATCGGCCGACGCCCAACGTGATCCGGCTCCAGCTGTTCCGGCTCAGCCATGGCCACTACGCGCGGCAGGCCATGGCAATCTCCGGCGACGTGCTGGCGGCGGCCAAGCCGTTCGCCATGTCGCTGCGGCCGGAGGACTTCCTCGCCGGCCAGTGACGGATCAGCGGCGGGCGGGGCGGAAACTGTCGAAGATCAGCTGGAGGTCGGCGCGGTAGCGCTGCCAGTCGGCGTCGCGGGTCTGCCAGTAGAAGCCGTAGGCCTGCGTAGTGGCGGTGATGACGCCGCGATTGTTCACGTGCTGGCGGGTGCCGTTGCGGGTGAAGGTGAACTCCCAGTCGGCGGCCTTGCGGAAATAGTCGACTTCCTTGATGTGGATCTCGCGATAGGAGGGGAAGTCGCCGGCCGAGACCCGGTAGTCGGCCTTGGCCCGCCAGTCGGCCACCGGGTCGGGTTCCGGCTTGCGGGTCTGGTCGATGCCGAGAACCCGGCCCGGGGAACGGAAGTAGACCATCGTGCCCTCCTTCGAGCGGGTCCAGCCCTCGGGCACATAGACGGCGAAACCGGTCGCGTCCTTGTAGTCGCGCCACCCGGCGGGCAGGGCCGGCAGGCCCGACCCCGAACCGGCGGCCGGCGCGGTGGTGGCCGGCGCGGCGGACGTCCGGGAGGCGGCGGGGCTCGGGCTGCCCGGCGCGGACGCGGAGGAGGACGCGGTGGCCGAGGCGGACCCGGTCGGGCCGGCGGCCGCTCCGGGCTCCGACGCTACAGGAGCCGTAGCACCGGGCGGAGCCTCGGCGGCCGGGTCACCGCCGGAGCCGGCCCCGGACCGGACCACCATCCAGACGACTCCCGCCAGCAGCAGGACGGCAACCGCGGCCCCGAGGAGCACCCGCGCCCGATGCGAGCCGCGCACCGCGGTCGCCCTCGAGTCCGGCGGCACCACCACATCGCCGCCCGACGGCACCTCACGCGGCGCCGCCACATCGCCGGGCGACGGCACCTCGCCGGCCGTCGAGGGCGGCTGGGAGGAACTCGGCGGGGAGGAACTCGGCGGGTCGGAGGGCGGGCGCTGCGACGGGACGGGCGTGACCGGTGTTCCCCGGGCGACCGAAGCCTGGTCTTCGCTCGGCGAGCCGTCGGGGGACTCGATGCTGTCGTGACGGTCGACGGCGCGTACGACCGAAGCGTGCCCATAGGAACCGGAAGCCGCCGCACGCAGCAGATGCTCCGCCTCCGTCGCGCCGATCCTCTCCTCCGGATCCTTCTGCAGGAGGCCGGTCAGCACGGGCTCGAGCGGGCCCGCCCGGCGCGGCGGATCGGGCTCGTCCGCCGCCAGCGCGGTCAACGTGGCGATGGCCGACGAACGGTGGAACGGTGACTGGCCCTCGACCGCGGCGTAGAGGGTCGCACCCAGTGACCACAGGTCGGAAGCCAGACCGGCCACTCCGGTCTTGGCGCGCTCGGGCGACATGTACTCGGGCGAGCCGATCAGCACATCGGAGGTGCTGATCAGGGCGTCGCCCTCGATGGTGGCGATGCCGAAGTCGGTCAGCAGCACGCGGCCGTCGTCGGCGAGCAGGACGTTGGCCGGCTTCACGTCGCGGTGGGCCACGCCGGCCCGGTCCGCCGCCCGCAGCGCCGCCAGCACCTCCAGGCCGATGCGGGCGACCCGGCGTGGATCCATCGGGCCCTCCTCGCGCATCGCCTCCTGGAGCGAGCGCGACGGCACGTACTCCATGACGATCCAGGCGTGCTCGTCGACCTCGAGGACATCGAAGACCTGTACCACGTTCGGATGCCCCAGCCGGGCCGCGGCCCGGGCCTCGCGCAGCAGCCGGCGATGCTCGGCGTCGCCTTCCTGGAGGAGTTCCTTGATGGCCACGTCGCGCTGGAGGACCTCGTCCCGGGCGCGCCAGACGCGGCCCATGCCGCCCTGCCCGAGTGACTCGTCCAGCCGGTAACGACCGGTAATGAGGGGCATGGAGGTCGATATACCCCACCGCGCGCGTGCTCAGACCTGCGCGGATGCTTCCAACCGCTGCGGAATGTGCAATACTTCCGGCACTCGGAATCGAAAGTTTCGAAGCATGGTCCGAGCAAGCGAGGAGAGTCGGATGGCCGTGGGCGGGCGACGGGTGACGATCGCGACCATCGCGGAAGCCGCGGGAGTGTCGGTTCCCACGGTGTCACGAGTGCTCAATGGGCGCACCGACGTGTCGCCGGAGACGCGCGACCGCATCGAGCACCTTCTCCGGGAGCACGACTACCGCCCTCGTAACTCTCGGCAGCCGCTGCGGGCCGGGCTGATCGACCTGGTGTTCCACGATCTAGACAGCCCGTGGGCGGTCGAGCTGATCCGCGGCGTCGAGGAGGTCACGCACGCGGCCGGGGTCGGCACCGTGGTCTCGGCCGTGCACCGGCGGACCGCGTCGACCCGGCAGTGGCTGCAGAACCTGCGGTCGCGGCAGTCCGACGGCGTCATCCTGGTGATCTCCGACGGGGCCGGCCCGGTCAGTACGGAGCTGCACCGGCTGAACGTGCCGATGGTGATAATCGATCCGGCGGGTGGCGCGGCGGCCGACGTGCCGACGATCGGCGCCACGAACTGGTCGGGCGGCCGCAGCGCCACCGAGCACCTGATCTCGTTGGGGCACAAGCGGATCGCCCTGGTCGAGGGGCCGCGCACGCTGCTGTGCAGCCGGGCCCGGCTCGACGGATATCGGGCCGCGCTGGAGTCGGCCGGCATGCGTGTCGACCGCAAGCTCATCGAGCCGGGCGACTTCAACCACGAGTCGGGTTTCGCGGCGGCCGAGCGGCTGCTGAGCCGCGACGACCGTCCTACCGCGATCTTCGCGTCGAGCGACCAGATGGCGCTGGGCGTCTACGAGGCGGCGCGCCTGCGCGGCCTGCGGGTGCCGGACGATCTGAGCATCGTCGGCTTCGACGACCTGCCCGAGGCGCGCTGGTCGTCGCCGCCGCTGACGACCGTGCGCCAGCCCTTGGCGGATATGGGTGGGCTCGCCGCGCGTACCGTCCTGCGGTTGTCGCGCGGCGAGCCCATCGAGACTCCCCGGGTGGAGCTGGCCACCGAGCTGGTGGTGCGGGAGAGTACCGCTCCCCTACTTGCCGAAGCCGGCCGTTAGACCGCTCAGCAGCTGGCGCCGCCCGATCGCGTAGAGGATCACGATCGGCACCGTGGTCAGGGTGACCGAGGCGGCGATGGCGGGCACGTTGATGCCGAACTGGCCCTGGAAGTTGGCCAGCGCGAGCGGGATCGTGCGCTGGTCGGGGCTCTGGGTGAGCACCAACGGGAGCAGGAAGCCGTTCCAGACGTTGAGCGCGCTGTAGATCGTCACGGTGACCAGGGCGGGCCGGGTCAGCGGGAATGCCAGGCGCCACATGGTGCCCCACTCGCTGGCGCCGTCCATGCGCATCGACTCGAAGAGTTCCTTCGGGACGTCACGGATGAAGTTGGAGAGCACGAGCACGGACAGCGGGATGGCGAACGCGATCGACGGCAGGATGATCGCGGCCAAGGTGTCGTACATCTTCAGCTTGATGATGATCAGGTAGACCGGGATGATCACCGCCTGCAGCGGGATGGCCAGACCGGTCAGGAAGATCCAGTTCATCGCCTTGAGCGTCCGGTTGCCGGCGCCGCGGACGATGGCGTACCCGGCCATGAAGCTGATGACGACGGCCGGGACGACCGCGCCGACCGTGACGACCACGCTGTTGAAGAAGTAGCGGACGAAGTCCGCCTCGATGACCGACTTGTAGTTCTCGAACGTCAGGTCGGTCGGCGGGGCCAGGGGGTTGGTGATGAAGTACGTGTCCTGGGTCTTGAAGCTGGTGATGACGATCCAGTAGATCGGCAGCATCACGACGAAGAGCCAGAGCCAGCTCAGCGAGCCGCCGGCCCAGTTGAAGCCGCGGGCCCGGCGCTTGCGGGTCGGACGGCCGGGCGTGCCGGTGACCGTCGTCGAGGGAGTCCGCTCGGTGATGGTCGACAACTCAGACTCCTTCCAGCTGGCTCTCGTCGGCACGGCCACCGAGCCGCCGGAACAGCAGCGACAGGCCGAGTCCGACGAGGACCAGGATGACGGCGATGGCGCTGGCCGGGCCCATCAGGTTGGCCTGGAAGCCCTTCTGGTACATCTCCAGCGCGAGGGCGCGGGTCGAGTCGCCGGGGCCGCCGCCGGTGAGGACGTAGATCAGGTCGAAGAAGGTCAGGGAGCCGACCACCATCAGCGTCGAGGACGTGATGATCGTGTACTTCAGCTGGGGCAGCGTGATGGAGAAGAACTGCCGCACCCGGCCGGCGCCGTCGATCTGCGACGCCTCGTACATCGACGTGGGGATCTGCCGGACCGCGCCTTGGTAGATCAGCGTGTGGAACGGGATGAACTGCCAGGACACGATGAAGATCAGGGTGGCCATGGCGAGCGTCGAGTTGCCCAGCCAGTCCTTGTTGAGCGCGTCGATGCCCAGGCCGGAGCCGAGACCGAAGTTCGGGTCGAGCAGCGCCTTGAAGGTGATCGCGATCGCGGCCGACGACAGCAGCAGCGGGATGAAGAACAGCACCGCGAGCAGCTCGCGGTAACGCTTGCTGGTGGCCAGGAACGTGCCGAGCAGAATCGACATCGGAGTCTGCACGAGCCACGACAACGCCATGATCACAAAGGTGATCCAGAGGGCGTGCGGCAGACCCGGGTCCTGCAGCGTGGCCTTCCAGCTGGTGAGGCCGGTGACCTGAATGTCGCCGATGCCGTTCCAGGTGGTGAAGCTCAGGAACAGCACGCCGAACAGCGGGATGATGCCGAACAGGACAAACCAGATGAACGCCGGCAGAGCCATCCAGGTGACGGAGCCGGAGCCGCTCCGCCCGCCGCTGGAGGAGGAACTGCCTTTCGTCCGTACGACGGGCGGAGCGATGGTGGTCACTTGCCGATGACTCCGTTCATGGCGTCGACCCACTGCTGCGGGCTGACCTGCAGCTGGAACAGCTTCGCGATGTTGTCCAGCAGGGTCTCGGCAGCGGTCGGGCTCAGGGCCTGGTCCCAGGACTGGGCGAAGACCTTGGCACCCCCCGCGATCGCCGACATGTCCTTCAGGAACGCCGCGTCGTCGCCCGTGAACAGGCTATCGCTGTTCTTCAGGACCGGCACGCCGCCGGACTTGACCCAGCCGGCCTTCTCCTCGTCGTCGACCAGCGTGGTGGAGAAGAACTTCTTCGCGATGTCCTTCGCCTCGGTCGTGGCCTTCGACGAGATCGAGAGGTACTGGCCCGGGTTGCCGACCGTGTTGCTCGGGTCGCCCTTGCCGCCCTCGACCGGCGGGAAGTTCATCCAGCCCAGGCCGCCGTCCTTGACGAAGTTGCCGCCGTCGGCCTTCTGGATGCCGTACGACCAGGAGCCGTGCAGCATCATCGCGGCCTTGCCGGTGTAGAGCAGGGCCTGGTCGGCGTTCGAGTCGGCCGTGGTCGACGAGAAGCCCTTCTGGAAGCCGTTGGCCTTCACCAGGTCCTGGATCTTGGTCAGCATGTCCAGAACGGCCGGGTCGGACCAGGCGTCCTTCTCGCCGGCGAAGACCCGGTCGAAGACCTCGGAGCCGGCCGTGCGGTCGAGCAGGAACTCGAGCCACATCATGTTCGTCCAGCGCGACTGACCGCCGAGCGAGAACGGGGCGATCTTCTTCTCGTTGAACTTCGGCACGAGGGCCATGATCTCGCCCCACGACTTCGGGGGCTGGACGCCGACCTTCTCGAAGACCTTCTTGTTGTAGAACAGGACGATCGGCTGCACGGTCTCGATCGGCAGGGCGTAGACCTTGCCGTTGACCGTGGCGGCGCCGAACGAGGACGGGAGGATCTTGTCCTTGACGGCAGCGTTCTGGCCGAGCCAGTCGGTCAGGTCCTCGACCTGGTTCGAGGTGACGTACTCCTTGAGGCCGCCACCGCCCCAGCCCCAGATCATCGTCGGGCCCTGGTCGGCGCCGAGCGCCGTCTTGATCTTCTGCTTGTAGGCGTCGTTCTGGAAGAACGTCGGGGTGATCTTGGTGTCCGGGTTGGCCTTGTTGAACCGGTCGATCGCCGCCGTGCGGATCGGCTCACCCGGCTCGCCGCTCAGCGACCAGTAGCTCGCCGCGCCGCCGCCACCGCCGCTGGAGCCACCGCTCTTGTCCTCCGGGCCGGAGCTGCCACAAGCCGCCAGAGCGGCGGCACCAGCTGTACCCGCGGCCAGGCCGAGGAAGTTACGCCTATTGATCACGCTGATCTCCGTATTAGTTTTTTGCCGCTCGGATTGGGTGGTCGTCCGCGTCACAGAGCCTGCAACTTTCGTACGACGACCGCAAGTTAACGTGAGGTTTCGTTAACGTAGGGTTTCAGGGTGATCATGTCAAGGGTCTTGCCGTGGTCGCGCTCCCACGGCAAAAGTGGACGCCGTCCTCCCCTGTCGCCGAAGGGCAACCTAAGATCATCCAGCGCCGAAAGTTCGCGCTGTGAAAACACTGAAAGTTTCGGAACCTCTGAGGAGTTGCGCCGTGACCGTAGAACATCGATGGCAGGATCCGGCGCTCCCCGTCGCTGACCGCGTTGACGCCCTGCTGGCCGCCATGACCATCGAGGAGAAGGTCGGGCAGCTGGGCAGCCGCTGGCTCGGCAACGACATGCAGGACGAGGAGGAGACCGACCCCGAGGAGACCCTCAACGTCGCTCCCATGCAGGACGTCTTCGCCGCATCGGGCACCATCTCCCTCGAGGAGGCCAGCCGGCAGGGGCTCGGGCATCTGACCCGGGTGTACGGCAGCAAGCCGCTCACGCCGGCCGAGGGCGCCGCCGAACTGGTCCGTCAACAGCAGATCGTCCTCGCCAACTCCCGCCTCGGCATCCCCGCCCTGGTCCACGAGGAATGCCTGACCGGCTTCACCGCCTTCGGCGCAACGGTCTATCCCGCCGCCATCGCCTGGGGCGCTACCTTCGACGAGTCGCTGGTCGAGCGGATGGCGGCCGCGATCGGCCGCGACATGGCCGCGCTCGGCGTGCACCAGGGCCTGTCCCCGGTGCTCGACGTCGTGCGCGACTACCGGTGGGGCCGGGTCGAGGAGACCATCGGCGAGGACCCGTACCTGGTGGCGCTGCTCGGGGCGGGCTACGTCCGCGGCCTGGAGAGCGCCGGGGTGATCGCCACCCTCAAGCACTTCGCGGGCTATTCGGCGTCGCGCGGGGCCCGCAACCACGGCCCGGTGTCGATGGGCCGCCGGGAGCTGCTCGACGTCATCCTGCCGACCTTCGAGACGGCGATCCGCGAGGGCGGCGCCCGGTCGGTTATGAACAGCTACTCCGACATCGACGGCGTGCCCGCCGGGGCCGACCCGTGGCTGCTCACGACGGTGCTGCGGGAGAAGTGGGGCTTCACGGGCACGGTGGTGTCGGACTACTGGGCGGTGCCGTTCCTGGCCTCGACCCACCACATCGCGGCCGACGAGGCCGAGGCCGGCGCGCTGGCCCTGACCGCCGGCATCGACGTGGAACTGCCCGACACGCTGGGCTTCTCGGCCGAGCTGATCTCCCGGGTGCCCGAGTCGGTGATCGACCAGGCGGCACGCCGGCTGCTCACGCAGAAGATCGAACTCGGCCTCCTCGACCCGGACTGGACACCCACGTCGTCGGTCTCGGCCGCCGGCAGTGTGGAGCTCGACTCCGCGTCGAACAGGGCCCTCGCCCGCGAGATGGCCGAGAAGTCGGTCATCCTGCTCGACCCGGGCACAGCGCTGCCGCTGGCCGCGTCGAGCAAGGTCGCGGTGGTGGGCCCGGCGGCGGACGACGCCCGCACGTTCATGGGCTGCTACGCCTTCCCCAACCACGTGCTGCCCCGCTACCCCGGCATCGGCCTGGGCGTCGACGTTCCCACGGCCGTCGAAGCGCTTCGGTCGGAGTTCTCCGAGGTGTCGTACGCCCGGGGCTGTGACGTCAACAGCGATGACCGTTCCGGCTTCGCCGAGGCGGTGGCGGCGGCCCGCGGCGCCGACGTGGTGGTGGCGATGGTCGGCGACCTGGCCGGCCTGTTCGGCCACGGCACCTCGGGCGAGGGCTGCGACGCCGAGGACCTGCGCCTGCCCGGCGTGCAGGCCGACCTGATCGAAGAGCTGCTGGCCACCGGCACGCCGGTGGTGGTCGTGGTGGTCAGCGGCCGGCCGTACGCGCTGGGCGGCATCGCCGGCCGCACGGCCGGCCTGGTGCAGGCGTTCATGCCGGGCGAGGAGGGCGCCTCGGCGATCGCGGGCGTGCTCTCGGGCCGGGTGCAGCCCGGGGCCAAGCTGCCGGTGCAGATCCCCCGCCACACGGGCGGTCAGCCCGGCACGTATCTGCAGCCGGCGCTGGGCGCGGAGAACACCGGGGTCAGCAACCTGGACCCGACGCCGCTGTTCCCGTTCGGGCACGGCCGCTCGTACACGACGTTCGAGGTCGACGACCTGCGCATCGGCGCGCCGTCGGTGCCGACGGACGGCGAGTTCACGGTGACCGCGCGGGTGCGCAACACCGGCGATCGGGCCGGCGACGAGGTCGTCCAGCTCTACCTGCACGACCCGATCGGGCAGGTCACGCGCCCGGTGAAGCAGCTGACGGGCTTCGCCCGGGTGCCGCTGGAGCCGGGCGAGGCCAAGGACGTCGAGTTCACGGTGCACACCGACCGCACGGCGTACACGGGCCGCGACCTGACGACGATCGTCGAGCCGGGCGACATCGAGGTCATGGTCGGCACCTCGGCCGCGGACCTGCCCTGCCGCGGCAGGGTGACGCTGACCGGTCCGGTGCGCGAGGTGGGCCGCGACCGCCGCCTCGTGACACCGGTCGAGGTTCGCAAGGCCTGACCCCTGTTTAGAAGGACGTCGATCCGCCCGTTCCGATAATTCGGGCGGGTCGGCGTCGAAACTTATCGTTGCTTTCCCGAGACCTTCCGGCCGGGCGCGCCGAACAGGTCTGCCCCTTCACCCACAGCCCGATCTTCCCGTTTGACCCACGGCGCTTCCGGCCCGGCGTGTCCGCGCGCCCTCCCTCGCGCGCCCATTTCTCCGGCGCCCTCTTCCTCGGCGCCTTCTTCCCCGCCGCCTTCTTCCCCGCCGCCCTCGTCAGCCGGCGCCCTCGTCAGCCGGCGGCGAGGAGGCGGGCCAGCTCGGTTCGCGATCGCACGCCGAGGCGGGCGAACACGTTGCGCAGGTGGTGGTCGATGGTTCGCGGGCTCAGGTGCAGTTGCCGGGCGACCTCACGGTTGGTCGCGCCCTCGGCGACCAGGCCGGCGATCCGCTCCTGCTGGGCCGTCAAGGGCGTACGGCCGATGGGGTCGACCTTGGCCCCGGCCGCCCGCAGCTCCCGCATCGCCTGCTCGGCCCAGGGGCGCGCGGCGAGCCGGTGGAAGGTGTCGACGGCCCGGCGCAGATGGTCGCGCGCCTCGGCCGGACGCCGCCGCCGGCGCAGATGACGGCCGTAGAGCAACTCGGTGTGCGCCCGCGCGAACCCCGGATCGTCGTCGCGCCCGTGCCACCCGAGCGCCTCCCGGAAGTGGTCCTCGGCCGCGTCGTGGTCGGCCGCCGTCAGCGCCCGGCACCGCGACCGCAGGGCGAGCCAGCCACTCTGCCGCGTCCGCCCCGCCCACTGATCGAAGACCGAGGTCCCGTCCGGCTCCGTCCGGTCCGGGCCGAGATCCGCCGACGCCTCCAGCAGGTGAGGCGTGATCGCGACGCGCAGGATCAGGGAGCCACCGGCGAAGACACCCGCAAGACGTTCCGCCGCGGCCGCCCGCCGCCCGTCCACCAGATCGAGCAGGGCCTCGGCCCAGTCGCCCAGGCCACGCACTTCGGCGTCGGCGTGCCGGGTGGCCGCGAGACGCTCGGCCGCCGACTCCCGGTCCCCGACGAACGCGGCCAGCAGGGCGAGCAGCGCCAGATGCGTGTCGGCGAGGTCGGGCCGGCCCGCCCCGCGCGCGACCGCCGCCCCGTCGAGCGCCGACGCGGTGGCGTGGTCGTACCGCCCGGCGGCCAGATCGGCGAAGGCGGCGACCTCCAGGGCCGCCGGCACCAGCGCGTGGGCCCCGGACTCGCGTGCGAGACCGGCGGCGCGCCCGGCCAGCCGTGCCGCCCGCTTGTCCTGCCCGAGCAGGATGCCGGTGTTCGCGGCCCGGATGAGCCCGGCCGGGTCGGCGGTGCGCTCGGCCAGCCGGAGCACCTCTCGCAGGTGCCCGAACGCCGCCTCGTCGGCCCCGGTCATCAGATCGGCCACGCCGGTGACGTGATGCAGCGCCATGGCGAGGTCGACGGCCATCGCCTCGTCGAGGGTCATGGCCTGATGCTTCGCGGTCAGCTGATGCCGCGCCGCGTCCACCGCGTCAAGATCCCGGACGACCGACACCGGTCCCCGCGCGTCCGCTCCCGCCTCCACAGCCGTCTCCGCTTTAGCCGCTGCTTTGGCCGCTGCTTTGGCCGCGATCAGCCCCCGGCCGATCCTCGTCCGATCATCGGCGAACCGGGCCGCGGCCTGCCGCGCCAACTCGGGGTAACGGCCCGGTTCGCCCGTACGGCCGCAGGCGTCCCCGGCCAGCAGAAGCGCGTCCAACGCCCCACGCGGATCGACCGGCAGCAACTCGGCCGCGACATCGAGCAGCACCTCCTGCGCCGCGCCCGGCGCCGCCCGCAGGTTGATCTCGGCCAAGGCGCCGCGCGCCCGCGCCCGTACGCTCGCGCTCCCCCGCAACTTCCCCGCCCGCCGCACCAGAAGCCCGGCCTCGTGCGTGCGCCCGGCCGCCATCAGCGACCGCGCCGCCGCGAGCAGGGCGGCCGCCGCCCCACCCGGCGCGGCGCTGAGCTCGGCGGCCCGGCGCTGAGCGACCGCCGCCGCGATAGGCGGCGCCCCTTCCGCCGCCGCCAGCAGCTCCCGCGCGAGTTCCTCGTCCGGGCCCGCCGCCACCGCGGCCAGGTGCACCAGCGCCGAAAGCCGCCGCCTACCGCCACCGAACACACCGGCCAGCGCCAGATGCGCCGCGTGCCGCCGCCCCAGAGGTTCCTCCTGGAGCACCACCGCGCCACGGCCGGCGTGAACCTGACCCCGTCCTCGCCCACGGCCGCCAGCCCCGCCCGAGCCGCCAGATCCAGATCGGACAGCGAGATTCCCCCCGCCGTGCACGCCACGTCCGACCCCGCGGCCCTCGCCGCCTCGCCCGCCATTCGCGCCGCGGCCGCGAGCAGTTCCGCCGGGCGGGCGCCGGGCTCGGTCGCGGCCAGCAGGAGCAGCGTGCGGGTGGACGGTGGCAACGTCGCCAGCTCGGCGCCGAGCCGCCGCCGGATGCCGCTGTCCGGCGGCAGAGCGGCGGGCAGCGTGGCATAGCCGCGACGCTGCTCCGGTGTCAGCGCGGTCGCGAGATCCACCAGGGCCGCCGGATTGGCGTGAGCGATGTCGAGAAGCCCGGCCGCCACGTCGTCGGTGATGCCGGGCGCCCGTCGCCGCAGCAGTTCACGGCACGACTCCTCACTGAGCGCCCGCAGATGCCGCGTCGGCAGACCCGCCGCGGCCGCGCTCCCCGCCCCGCTCGCGGTGACCGAGGCGAGCAGCGCGACGGGCACTCCCGCAACGCGGCGCGCGACCAGCCGGACCACCTGCCAGGTCGCCCCGTCGAGCAGATCCGCGTCGTCGAACAGGCAGAGGACGCCCCGCTCCCCCGCCGCCCTTCGCAACAGCGCTACCACCGCCAGGCACAACGGCAGCGGCCCCACACCCGGGTCACTCCCACCCGCCACCGCGAGCAGCGGCTCCCGCCACTCCGCCGGAAGATCCCGCACCGCGTCGGCCAGCGGCTCGATCAGCCGTTCGAGCCCGCCATAGGCGACCTCCGCCTCGTCCGCGTGCCCCGGCACCGATACCACCAGCCATGTCGTGGCCGCGCTCGCGGCGGCCCGCAGCATGGTCGTCCGGCCCTCGCCCGGGCCCGCCGCGAGCACCAGCGCGCCACCCCGGCCCGCCGCCGCCTCCTCGATCAGGCCGGTGATCGCCGCCAGGTCGGCGTCGCGGCCGAGAGGGGCAACTTCATGCACTACCGGTGCATTAAGCATGCGGCGAGTCTGTCCATCAAGGCGGCCCCGGGGAAGCCCTTTTCGGTTGATGAAATTTCGCGCTCGTTAACGGGCGGTTGCGAACACCGGTGATTTCGCCGATGCGCGACCGGCCCTGAGCGGCAAAAACTGACCGCCATCAATCTCCTACCCCCGAGGAGCGTGTCCGGTGCACCACCTTCGTAAGGTCTTCGCCGCCGCGGCCGCCGCCGTGGCCCTCTCCGTCACGGTCGGCGCGGCGCCGGCCCAGGCGGCCGACAACCCGTACGAGCGCGGCCCGAACCCGACGCTCGCGGCGCTCGACGCCAGCCGCGGCCCGTACTCGGTCGCCACGGAGAACGTCTCGTCGCTCGTCTCCGGCTTCGGCGGCGGCGTCATCTACTACCCGACCACCACCAGCGACGGCACCTTCGGCGCCGTCGCGATCTCGCCCGGCTTCACCGCCACCTGGTCCAGCCTGTCGTGGCTCGGCCCGCGCATCGCGTCGCACGGCTTCGTGGTGATCGGCATCGAGACCAACACCCTGCTCGACCAGCCCGCCCAGCGCGGCGACCAGCTGCTGGCCGCCCTCGATTACCTGACCCGGTCGAGCTCGGTGCGCACCCGCGTCGACTCGTCCCGGCTCGCCGTCGCCGGCCACTCCATGGGTGGCGGCGGAACCCTCGAGGCGGCCCGCCAGCGGCCGTCGCTCCAGGCCGCCATCCCGCTCGCCCCGTGGAACCTCACGAAGTCGTGGTCGGGCAACCGCGTCCCGACCCTGATCGTCGGCGGCGAGTCCGACACGATCGCCCCGGTCGGCACGCACTCGGAACCGTTCTACAACAGCCTCAACTCCGGCTCCGAGAAGGCGTACCTGGAACTCAACAACGCCAGCCACTTCTTCCCGCAGTCGGTGAACACGCCGACCGCCCGGCTCGCGGTCTCCTGGCTGAAGCGCTTCGTCGACAACGACACCCGCTACGACCAGTTCATCTGCCCGGGCCCGACCGGCCTGGCCATCGAGGAGTACCGCAGCACCTGCCCGCTCGTCTGACCCAACTCCCACAAGCGGACGGCCGGTGGTGATCCCGCCGGCCGTCCGCGCGTTCCCCTAAGGGTTCACACCGATTCCTGGCAGCCCGCCCGATTCCTACGCTCCATGCATGAGATTGATGGCGGTCGCCGCGCCCCTGCTGATGCTCTGTTACGGCCTGCTGCGATGGGTGGACGGATGGGACAGCGACCGCGGCAACGGGCCGGCCTGGGACGTCGGCCACGTCGCCTTCTTCGCCGCGATGGTCCTGTTCGCCGTCCTGGCCGTCCAGATGCGCGGGCTCGTGGCCGGGCGCCGGGCGGTGACGGTGGCCGCGTCGCTCGCCGCCGCGGCTGCGGTCTTCGGGGTGGGCTGCTTCCTGTGGGTGATCATCGGCGACCTGTTCGACGACTTCCGTGAGCGCTTCCCCCTGCCGGACGTCCTGGAGACGACCGGCCCGGCCCTGTTCGGCCTCGGCATCGTCGTCCTGATGGGCCTGCTGGCCGCCGCACGCCGCCTTCCCTGGTGGAGCCCCGCGCTGTTCCTGGCCGGCTTCCTGGCGATCCCCGTCGACCTCGATCTGCTGCCGTTCGCCGCCACCGCGATCCTGATCGCCTTCGCCCCGCTGGCCCGGCCCGCGGAGCCCGCTCAGACCGCCTCGGTGACCACAGTGGGTACGTCGTCCGGCCCGATGTCACGCCGGGACAGGGCGTAGGTCGAGCTCCCCTCGTAGGGCTCACTCAGCTTCAGCACCACCATCGGACTGTCGGCCAGAGGCGGGACGTCCTCGACGAGCTCGTACCGCAGCTCAAGGACGTCACCGCCTTCGCCGGCCGCCTCTTCCATGTCTTCGTCCGGATCGTCGAGAACCAACCGGCGGGCGCCGGGCGCCGAGGGCGCCCACCTGCCGAAGGACGTCTCCCCCTCGACCACCTCGACGGCCGCCGGGCCGAGGCGGGTCCAGCGGATCATCGTCAGCGCGGCGCCACCGGCGTTCTCCCAGACCGACCAGCCCGAGCCGTCCGCGTGGAAGGCGACACAACTGGCCTCCATCGACCCGTACTCGTAGGGCGCGCTGTCCCAAAGGCCCACCAACTCGTCACTCATGGCGCCGCACTTTGAGAGCGTTCACACCGCCACGTCGCCGACATGACACCACTCAGGGACCCCGACGACGCGGGTGAAACATCGTCGATACACGAAGGACACGATCCGGCACGGCCATGATCGCTGTCAAGGTCCCCGTTTGGCCCTGTCATCACGCATACCCACCAATGTCACGAACAGGTAACGGGGGTGTAATGGACCCTTGACAGCGCGTACATCCACCCCGCATGTTTGCGTTCACATTTTCCCAGCTCGCCGATAAAGGACAACCTCTGATGAAGGCACACCCGGACGCCGGGACGATCGGCGCATGAGCCGCCGCCCCGTCATGTCCGATGTGGCCGCCCGGGCGGGCGTGTCCCATCAGACGGTGTCACGTGTGCTCAACGGCCATCCGCACGTCTCGCCCACGACCCGGACGCGGGTGCTCGCCGCCATCGCCGAGCTGGGCTACCGCCGGAACCTGTCGGCCCGGGTGCTGGCCACCGGCCGCTCCAACGTGGTCGGCGTGGTCGCCCAGAACACGACCCTCTACGGCCCGTCGAGCATGGTGCAGGCGATAGGCGAAGCCGCGCTCGGCGCCGACCTGTCCCTGACCGTGGGCCATGTCGCCGGCTACGACGCCACCGCGGCGTCCCGCCGGATCGTCGAACGGCTCGTCCAGCAGGGCGCGGCCGGCCTGGTCTTCATCGCCCCGGTCGACGCCGCCGCCGAGGCCATGCGCCTCGTCCCGCCCGGCATCCCGATCGTGACCGTCGACGGCCTGCCCGAGTGGAACGTCGCCAACGTCTCGGTCGACCAGTACGCGGGCGGCCGGCTCGCCACCCGGCACCTGCTGGAGCACGGCCACCGCACGGTCTGGCACGTCGCCGGCCCCGAGCAGTGGCACGGCAGCCGGGCCCGCGAGGCCGGCTGGCGGGCCGCGCTGGCCGAGGCCGGCGCCCAGGCGCCGCCCATGTTGCGCGCCGGCTGGTCGGCCGCGTCGGGCTATCAGTGCGGCCGCATGCTGGCCCGCATCCCCGATTGCACCGCCGTCTTCGCGGCCAACGACCACGTGGCGCTGGGCGTCATGCGGGCCCTGGCCGAGCAGGGCCGCCGCGTGCCCGAGGACGTGAGCCTGATCGGCTTCGACGACGTGCCCGAGGCCGCCTATCTCCACCCGGCCCTGACCACGATCCGGCAGGAGTTCGCCGACGTCGGCCGTCAGGCTTTGCGGCTGCTGCTCGACCAGCTCGTGGCCGGTTCCCGCGCGGAGACGTCGGCGCTGGTCGAGCCGGCCCTGGTCGACCGCGACACGGTGGCCCGCCCACCGGTCCGGAGTGGGTCATGACGGTCGAGCCCGGCGGCGCGCGCGAGATCTGGTTCCTCACCGGCAGCCAGGACCGGCACGGCGAGGACGCCCTGGCCCGGGTGGCCGCGCAGTCGCAGCAGGTGGTGGCCGAGCTCGACAGCTCGGGCGACGTGCCCCTGCCGATCGTGTGGCGCCCCGTGCTGACCGACGCCGCCGCGATCACGGCCACGATGGTCGCCGCCAACACCGACGACCGCTGCGCCGGCGTGATCGCGTGGATGCACGACTTCTCCCCGGCCAAGATGTGGGCGGCCGGGCTCGCGACGTTGCGCAAGCCGCTCCTTCGCCTGCGGGCGCCGGCCGGCCTGCCCCGCCCGTGGACCACCGCGACCGCGTTGCCGACCCACCGGAAACGATCAACCAGATCGCCGGTGGTCGATGAAAGGGCGACGGCGTATCAGCTGCTCGCCGGAGGGCTGTGATGAGGCGATATCCTGCCCCGGGTGAGCGTGAAGCGCGGACGACCGCCGGGCATGATGGACGTGGCCCGGCTGGCGGGGGTCTCCCATCAGACAGTCTCACGGGTGCTCAACGAGCACCGGAACGTGAGCGAGCAGACCCGTCTCAAGGTGCAGGCCGCGATCGCCGAGCTCGGCTACCGGCCCGACCGGGCGGCGCGCGCCCTGGTCACCGGCACCTCGAAGGTGATCGGCGTGGTCACCCAGAACACGGCGCTCTACGGACCGGCGATGATGCTGACCGCGTTCGAGGAGGCCGCCCTGGCGACCGGATTCGCGGTGAACGTGGGTAGCGTCCGCAACCTCGACGAACGCTCCATCGCCGACGCCGTCGAGCGCCACCTCGACCAGCGGGTCGCCGGGCTCGTGGTGATCGCCCCGGTGGCGAGCGCCGGGCCGGCCCTGGCCCAGCTCCCCGAGGACGTGCCGCTGGTGACCATCGACGGCGACCCCGAGCGCACCAGCACGCTGGTCACGGTCGACCAGGTGGCCGGCGCGCGGGCCGCCACCGAGCACCTGCTGGCGGCCGGCCACGAGACGGTCTGGCACATCTCCGGCCCGTCGGACTGGTTCGACGCCGCCGGCCGGGTGCGCGGCTGGGAGTCGGCCCTGCGTGACGCCGGCCGGGAGATACCGCCGCTGCTCACCGGCGACTGGGGC
The DNA here is from genome assembly GCF_050956135.1 of Actinoplanes sp. CA-131856. Lineage (GTDB taxonomy): Bacteria > Actinomycetota > Actinomycetes > Mycobacteriales > Micromonosporaceae > Actinoplanes. Next base: position 6,435,387 of record NZ_CP191849.1, read on the forward strand.
GCGGCCTCCGGCTACCGCAACGGCCAGCTGCTCGCCCGCCTGCCCGAGGCGACCGCGATCTTCACCGCCAACGACCACATCGCGCTCGGCCTGCTGCGCGCGCTCAACGAGCACGGCCGGCGCGTGCCCGAGGACGTGAGCATCGTCGGCTTCGACGACGTGCCCGAGGCCGAATACTTCACCCCGCCGCTGACCACCGTCCGCCCCGACTTCGACGCCGCGGCGACGGCGACCCTGGAGCTCCTGCTCGCCCAGATCGAGGAGGAGACCACAGCCGACGCCGCGCGGCGCACCATCGCGCCGTCCCTGGTCGCCCGGGAGAGCGTGGCTCCCCCGCCGGCCTGACGCCCAGTTCCCCCGCCGGGACCATCAGGGGAGTGATGGTTCCGGCGGGCCCGCGTACCCTCTTTGAGGTGCCGCTGCTATTGGTCCTCGACGGGAACAGTCTCCTGCACCGGGCCTACCACGCGGGCGCCGGTGACGGCTGGGTCGACGCGGACGGCCGGCCGATCTGGGCCTTGCGCGGCCTTTTCGGCTATCTCGCCCGGGCCGCCGCCCATCTGCGCCCCGACGCCCTGATCGTCGGTTTCGACTGCCCCTCCTCGTCGGCGCGGCGCCTGACCTATCCCGCGTACAAGGCGCACCGCCCCGACAAGGCACCCGACCTTACGGCCCAGCTGCTCGAGGCGCCCTCCCTGCTGCGCGACGCCGGCGTCTGCACGGTGGTGCACGAGTCCTGGGAGGCCGACGACGTGCTGGCCAGCGCCGCCGCCTCGGCCCGCCGCGACGGGTGGCGCTCGGTGCTGATGACCAGCGACCGCGATGCTTTCGCCCTGCTCGACGAGCACACGTCGGTCCTGCGGGTCCGCAACGGCGGCTTCGACGAGGCCGTTCTGGTCGAGGCCGCGGGCCTGCCCGAGCTCTACGGCGTGCACCCCTGGCAATACCGTGACTTCGCCGCGCTGCGCGGCGATCCTTCCGACAACCTTCATGGTGTACGCCGGTTCGGCGCGGCGACCGCCGCGAAGTTGCTGGCCGCGTTCGGCAGTGTCGAGGCCGCGTGGGAGGCCGGCGCCGCGCTCGTCCGCGACGCCGTGGGCGATCACGCCGCCAAGCACTTCACCGACCCGTCGGCCCGCGAGATCGTCGACCGCAACCGCGAGCTGATGCGGATGCGCCTCGATCTGCCGATCCCCCCGCTCGCGTCGGCCCGCCTGCCCCTGAGCATGACTGTGATGAGAAAGGCATTGCGGACGCGCGGCATCAATCTCGGCCCGTCGCTGTGGGCCCTGACCGGCGGCTCACCCCCGGTCGTGGAGGACGGCGCCGACCCGATTCCCGAGGTCAGGCCCTGGGTGTTCCGTGGTGGGCTGACCGCGCGCCGCGATCCGACGCCGGGCCAACTCGCCCTCTTCTAGCGTTCCCGCCCCCTCCCCTTAACTTGATCTTCAAACTGCCGTCTAGTTGCCAACTCTTTGCAACAGCATCACCGCGCCAATATGCTGCGGTCGCTGGGAACATTCTGAGAGGAGGCCCGTCATGGACACGACGGCGATGCACATAGCCAACGGCATCGTGAACGGTCCGGTGTCAGCGATCTTCGCCGTCTTCGCGGTCGTGGCGCTGGCTTTCTGCGTGCGCAAGGCCCGCGCCGACCTGGATGACCGTCTCGCACCCATGGCCGGTCTGGTCGCGGCGTTCATCTTCGCCGTGCAAATGCTCAACTTCCAGGTCCTGCCGGGCGTCTCCGGCCACCTGCTGGGCGGCACCCTGGCCGTCATCCTGGTCGGCCCGTGGGTCGGCGCGCTCTGCGTCTCCACCGTCCTGATCGTGCAGTGCCTGCTCTTCGCCGACGGCGGCCTCACCGCCATCGGCCTCAACATCACCAACATGGCCCTGCTCGGCACGGCAGCCGGATATCTGCTGGTCGTCGTCCTGCTCCGCTTCCTGCCCAAGACCCCGGCCGGCCTGGGAGCCACCGCGCTCATCGCCTCGATCATCTCTGTCGTGATCGCCTCGCAGGGCTTCGTCCTGGAGTACGCCCTCGGCGGCACCACCGACCTGTCCCTGCCCTGGATCTCCGGCACCATGGCCGGCGTCCACGTCCTGATCGGCATCGGTGAGGGCGTCATCGCGGCCACCACCGTCGCCACGGTCGCCCGCGTCCGCCCCGATCTCGTCTACGCCCTGCGGCGGTTCCGCAAGCCGCTCAACGTCGAAGTGGGAGCCCCGGCATGAGCAAGCGACTCGGATGGTTCCTGGCCGGCGGCCTGCTCGTAGCCCTGCTGCTGGCCGGCGTGGTCAGCAGCTTCGCCTCCGGCAGCCCCGACGGCCTCGACTACACCGCCCGCGAGGGCTGCACCTTCAACGCGGAAGGTGAGATCACCGGCGGCACGTGCATGGCCCAGCAGGAAGGCGAGCACCAGCTCTCCGACAGCCCGCTGGCCGACTACGGCATCAAGGGCATCGACAACGAGTACCTCTCCACGGGTCTCTCGGGCGTCCTCGGCGTCCTGATCACCTTTGGCATCGGCGCCGGCGTCTTCTGGCTGGCCCGCCGCCGGGGTCAGACCCCGGCCGACACCACCGAAGCCGGCAACTGATGGGCGCCGGGCACGCACACCCCCTGCACCTGCCGCGCGAGAGCCCGGTCCACCGGCTCGCGCCCGAGGTCAAGATCGTCGCGGTCCTGCTCTTCACCATCATCGTGGTGATCACCCCGCGGACCGAGTTCTGGGCCTTCGGCGGCTATCTCGTGCTCATCGCGGCGGTGGCGGTGACGGCGCGCGTGCCCGCGTCCTGGCTCGCCAAGCGGGCCACCATCGAGCTCCCGTTCGTCCTGCTGGCCGTGGCCCTGCCCTTCTTCGGCCAGGGCGAGCGGATCACCTGGCTCGGCATGTCGCTGTCGGTCGACGGCCTGCACGGTGCCTGGAACATCTTCGCCAAGGGCACCCTAGGCGTCCTGGCCTCCCTGCTGCTGGCCGCGACCACCACCATGCGCGACCTCATCCTGGGCCTGGACCGCCTGCGCTGCCCCGCGGTCTTCACCCAGATCGCCACCTTCATGCTGCGCTACCTCGACGTCCTCGCCGACGACGCCCGCCGCATGCGCGTCGCCCGCCTGGCCCGCGGCTACGACCCCCGCTTCCTCTGGCAGGTCAAGGCCTTCGCGGTCAGCGTCGGCTCCCTGTTCCTGCGGGCCTACGAGCGCGGCGAGCGCGTCTACCTGGCCATGGTCGCTCGCGGCTACCAGGGCCGGCTCCCCCGCCCGGCCGACGACCGCGTCCCCACCGGGCAGTGGCTGGCCGCCGCGGCCCTGCCCGCGGCCACCGCGGGAATCGCCCTGGCCGCGGCCCTGGGATGATGATCGGGATGAGCGACACAGAAACGGCGCTACGGGTCGCCGGCGTGCACTTCGCCTACCCGGACGGCCACGTCGCCCTGCGCGGCGTCGACCTCACCATCCCGGCCGGCGAGCGCGTCGCCCTGCTCGGCCCGAACGGCGCCGGCAAGACCACCCTCGTGCTGCACCTCAACGGCATCCTGCACGGCGGCACCGGCACCATCGAGGTCGCCGGCGCCCGCGTCGACCCGGCCGACCGGGCCGGCCTGGCCGAGATCCGCCGCCGGGTCGGCATCGTCTTCCAGGACCCCGACGACCAGCTCTTCATGCCCACGGTCGCCGAGGACGTGGCCTTCGGCCCGCAGAACATGGGTGTGCGCGGCGACGAGCTCACCGCCCGCGTCGACGAGGCACTGGCCGCGGTCGGCATGTCCGAACACCGCGACCAGGTCCCGCACCACCTCTCCTTCGGCCAGCGCCGCCGTGTCGCCGTGGCCACCGTGCTGGCCATGCGCCCCGAGATCCTCGTGCTGGACGAGCCCTCGTCGAACCTCGACCCGGCCAGCCGCCGCGAGCTGGCCGAGATCCTCGAGCCGCTCCCGGTCACGGTCCTGATGGTCACCCACGACCTGCCGTACGCCCTGCAGCTCTGCCCTCGTTCGGTGATCCTCGACGCCGGCCGGATCGTCGCCGACGCGCCCACCCCGGCCCTGCTGGCCGACGAGGATCTCCTGCGGGCCCACCGCCTGGAGCTTCCCTTCGGCTTCGACCCGGTGTCCGCCGCGGCCCGCCTGCGCGCCTGACCTCCTGGCGCCTCCAGCGCCGGCCGGACGGCTTGTCGTCCTATTCGCTCGGCGAGCCGGTGCCCTCGTACAAGCCGAAGTAGGTCTGCTCGAGCTCGGCCGCGTGGCCGCCGAGCCCGGCCGGGTCGGCGGTGTCGTGCCCGACGCCCCACTGCGCCGGGATCTCGTACCGGCCCAGGCCGATCTTGTTGGCCGAGGCGATGTCCTGGGTGATCTCGGCCGCTCGCCCGCGGTCGATGAAGGTGTCGTTCGCGGAGGTCACCACGGCCACGCTGGTGAGCTTCGCGTTCACCGGGTCGTCCCGGTAGTTGCGCACGATCCTCAGGTACTGCGACAGCGCCGCGTACGAGAATCCGTTGCCGTTGAAGTGGTCGGGCAGCAACCGGCTGCCGTAGAGCACGATCAGCGGCTTCACCTGCCAGGCCGGCGCCTGCTCGGCGGCGGGCTGGTAGAAGGGTGACAGCGCCAGCAGGTGCGCGACCGCGTCCGGCCGGTACTCGGCGAGCCAGGTGGCCAGCACGGCCCCACCCGAGACGCCCACCACGCCGACGTCGCCGCCGAGGCCCGACGTCACGGTCAGCGCATCCTCGGCGTAGTCGGCCAGTTCGTCGGCGTGCAGGCCGGCGTGGGCCTTCGTGTCGGTGACCCCGTGCCGGGGCGCCCTCGGCACGTACACGTTGTAGCCCTTGTCGTAATAGAGCTTGGCCAGGCTGTCGAACTGCGCCGGGCAGTCGGTGTATCCGTGCAGCATGAGCACGGCCTTGGCCGTGTGCCCCGGATGCAGCAGGGCCTTCGTCCGGCACCGGGGCGTGACCGAGGAGTCGGCGGTGTCCGCGCTCACCGCGGACTCGGCCCGGGCCCGGGCCTCGCCGAACGGCAGCGTCGCCGCCGTGCCGTGGGTGAGGCGGGAGCTGTGCAGCGGCCACAGGTAGACCGCCGCCACCGCGGCGACGAGCAGAACGATCACAGCGCCGAGCAGCCGCCGGGCGATCTTCATGAGGTTGTCCTGGGGGTCGGAAGGGACGTTTCACCCCTAGGACGCGCGGGCCGCCCGCAAGTTCAGAACACTCTCTTGTCGAGTCAATCCGGTGGCCGAACGCTCCGTCCAGCCTCGCCCACCGACACGTGCGTCCCCGACCCTAGACCCCAGCCGGCCAAGATCCTGAGTTATCCACAGTGGAAAAAGTTGTCCACAGGCCGGTGTCTTCGGCACACCGGGCGACCGCAGCGAGGGCTAGCTTCTCGGGCAATCGAGCGAGAGGAGCCGCAGCCATGACGCGAGAGGTCCTAAGCGGAGAGAGCCCCGTCCGCGCCCAGCGCCAGGATCACGAGCTCGCCTCGGTGATCGGTTGCGGTGAGGCGCTGGTCGTCGAGGCGTTGCAGGGTGGCGACCCCGCTGCCGAACTCGCCGGCCAGGCGCGGCCCGACGGGCGGCCCGGTCCAGTCGACCGTCCAGGCGAAGAGCCGGAAGTCGTACGAGGCGGCGACGACCACCGTGGCCTCGGCCGAGCCGAGCAGGGCGACCGTGCGCACCGGCTCCGGGGCGCGCAGGGTGACGCCGAGCTCCACCTCGTAGGCCTGGGTGTCGAGGCGGATCAGGCGGATCGCCTGGTGGGCCGCGGTGACCACGATCCGGTCGGCGAGCGCGTCGACCGCCCGTACGGGCAGTTCGTGCTCGACGATGACCGTGCGGGCACCGAGCGGGCCCGCGGTGACCGTGCGGCCGTCGGCCACGACCATGCCGTCGCGGAAGGCTACCGACGGGGGCGACGGCTCGCCCGCCTCCTGTCGCGAGTAGCCACCGGAGAAGACATCGAGAAGATAAGGGCGGTCGCCGAACGACGCGACCGCGATGGCGCGGCCGCCGATGGCGAGCGAACGCGGCCGGATAGCCGGATCGGTGTGCCGCCAGAGCACCCGGTCGGTGGTGTCGACGGCGAAGACGGTGCCGTCATATCCGCCGGCGATCACGTAGCGGCCGTCCGGGGACCAGGTGACCGCCCGCAGCGGCGCCGTGCCCGGTCGAAGCGTGCGGATCGGGTCGAGCTGAGGCGTGCGCAGCTCGATCGCGCCGTCGCGCCGGGCCAGCGCCAGCGTCGCCGCGTCGGGCGACCATGCGCAGGCCTCCGTGGCGGGCGCCTGCCGGGCGGCGAGTGGATTAGGGTCGCCGGCCAGGTCACGCACGGAAACCATGCCGCTCGCGCCGACCGAGGCGACCAGGCCGCCGTCGCTGATGTCGAGGCGCAGGCAGTCGTCGACCTCACCGAGATATTTCTCGCCGAAGGCGTGCCAGACCGCGGCCCGGCCGTCGCCGAGCTGACAGAGCAGGTGCTGCCCGTCGGGCATCCAGTGCACGGCGGTGACGGGCGCCGGATGGCCGCCGAGGACCTTCATGACGTCGGGCGGGCGGTCGTCGACCACGCGCCAGACCGCGGCGGTGCCATCGGCCGAGCCGGTGGCGAGCAGGTCGGCTGCGGCCGGGTTGAAGGCGGCGCCGAGGACGGCCGACCGGTGGGCTAATTCGGTCAGCCTGGTCGGTCGGGCCGGATCGCTGGTGTCCTGCACGAGGACCCCGCCACCGTGGGAGCCGCTGGCGAGCCGTCGACCGTCGGCGCGGAACGCGACACAGCTGACCGGCGCGGCACCGGCCGCGGCGCTCCCAGATGTCACCCGAACCATGCTGGACATGAACCAGCAACGAGTCAATACGGCAATCGGTCAGGAGACGGGTTGAAGCCGCACAAGATCCACCCTTCGGTACGACTGGCCGGACGACGCGGGAAGCGCGCCCACGGCCTCCTCGATGACGGCCCGCAGCCGGGCCTGTTCCCCCGCCCGGTCGCGGTGCCACGCGGTTCCCCAGATCCGGTGCAACCGCCAGCCGAGCCCGCCCAGGATCTCGGCGCTGATCCGGTCGCGGTCGCGCGCCGCCGTGATCGAGGCGTATCGCGGCCCGTCACATTGGATGCCGAGCGCGTACACCTCGCCGTCGTGGGCCGGGTGCCGCACGCCGACCTCGACGCGGAAGCCGTCGACACCGACCGACGACCTGACCCGATATCCCCACGACTCCACGACCGTGGCGATCTCCTCGGCCATCGGGTCGAGGGCGGACGGGAGCGGCGACGGCGCCAGGCCGCGCTCCGCGTACTCGAGATAGGCGGCCAGATGCCGTACGCCCGCGTTGGCCGACGCCGGGATGTCCCGCGACCGGATCGACGAGACGATCTCCACGCGCCGCCGGGCCCTGGTGATCGCCACGTTGAGCCGGCGAACACCGTTGCGCTGGTTGAGAGCGCCGAAGTTCGTGGTGATCTTCCCGTCCTCGTCGTGGGCGTACCCGATCGAGAAGATCATGACGTCGCGCTCGTCGCCCTGCACCGACTCCAGGCTCTTGACGAACAGGCCGTTGAGCCGGTCGCCGTCGAGGAAGCGCTCGAGGCCGGGGTGCTTGGCGACCGCGCGCTCGAGGGCCGCCTCGATCGCGTCGGCCTGGGCGACCGAGAAGGTGACCACGCCGAGCGACTCCTCGGGCCTGGTGGTGAGGCTGTGCACGATCCGCTCGGCGACCCGCTCCGCCTCGACCGGGTTGTCCCGGGTCGTGCCCCGGCGATAGACGCCGCCGGCCAGGATCAGCTCCACGCCCGACTCGGGGTCGGACGCGTTCGCGCACGGGAAGGTGATCAGCCGCGCCTGGTAGAAGGCGTGGTTGGCGAACGCGATCAGCGCCTCGTGACGACTCCGGTAGTGCCACGCGAGCGCGAGCGTGCGGAAGGCGCCGCAGGCCTTGGCCAGCTCCAGCACCGACTGGAAGTCGTTGACGTCCGTCGCCGCGTCCGGCGCCGGCTCGTCCGCGCTCTCCCCCTCCAGGAGATCGGAGGAGTCGGCGGAGTCGGGGGTGGACGACACCGCGAAGAACGACGTGGGCGGCAGCTGCTTGTCGTCACCCGCCACGATCATGGCCGACGCGCGGTAGACGCAGTTCACCGCGTCGCCCGGCGTGATCTGCGAGGCCTCGTCGAAGACGACCACGTCGAAGCTCAGGTCGGACGGGAGGTACTGGCTGACCGCGAGCGGCGACATGAGGAAGCAGGGCTTCACGGCGAGCACGGTGTCGCGCGCCCGCCCGATCAGCTCGCGCACGGCCAGGTGCCGGGTCTCCTTCATCCCCTCCCGGCGCAGCAGCGCGACGTCCTCCGGCCGGCGCCCGGCCGCCTTGCGCTCGCTCAGGACCGTCGCGATCGTCGCGGGAGCGGTGCTGGTGAGCGCGGCGTCCATCCGGCGGAACTCCTCGACCAGCCGGTCCCGCTCGGCCGACCCGCCCGGATGCAGCCGGCGGTCGGAACGGATCACCGCGTCGGCCCAGGCCGCGAGCAGCGCCCGCTCCAGCACCCCGCGCAGCTGCTCGGGCGGCACCCGCTGCTCGGCGCAGGAGGCGACTGCCGCGTCGAGCCCGTGCGCGGCGAGCGCCCGCCGGGCCGCGAGGTGGCCGAACCACTCCTCCTGACCGGCGCGGTCGGCGATCAGTTCGTCCAGGAGACCGCTGGTGTACGCGTCCAGCGCCGCACCGATCTCCTCGTGCCGGCCGGCCGCGAACGCGGCCACGACGCCGTCCCGCGCCTGCTCCCAGGCGCCGGCCCGCTCGGCCAGCGTCCCCGCGGCCTCGCAGGCGCCCAGCGCCGCCGCCTGCGCCTCGGTCAGCGGCCGGTCCGTGCCCGTGGCCAGGCGCCGGGCCGCCGCCGCCCAGCCGATCGCCTCGTCCAGGCCCTCGCCCAGCCCGGCCAGGGTCTCGTCGTTGTCCGTGCGCGACGCGAGCTCCTCCTCCGCCTCCACGACGGCCCCGCGCAGCCGGGCCAGCCGCAGCGCCTCGGCCAGGTCGACCTCACGCTCACAGGCCCGGCTGTAGGCACGCAGCGCCGTCGCGGCCGCCTTCAGCGGCTCCACCCGGGAGCGCAGCGCGGTGATCTCCTCGCGGACGGTCTCGGCCCCGGGCTCGCGGACCCGCCGGGCCTGGGCGGCGACCCGCGCCATCCCCGGCACCGGCTTGCCCACCTGCTCGGCGACCTGCGGCACGGCCTCGGGCGGCGAGAGCCGCAACACCTCGCCGGCCACCTGCACCGCGTCGTGGATGGCGTTGAAGTCCGTGGCGTTGCGCCGCCAGTAACGGCCCAGCAGCGGGGCGTACTGCCGCTCGGCCGCGGCCTGCTCGCGCAGCGCCACCTTCCAGGCCACCGCGGTGCCGAGATGCGCGACGGCCTCGGCCGGGGCCATCGACGGCTGGGCGAAGGCGGCCACCGCCTCCCAGTCCCGGCGGTACGCCCGGAAGAGCTTCCGCAGACCACGGTGCACATTGGTGAGCCGGTCGGAGAGCTGCTCCACCGGCTGTTCGACGATCGACTCGTGGAAGTAGCGGCGGGCCTGCGCCTCGGCCGCGGCCACCGCCTCGGCCGAGCGGCGCAGCGCGGTCGCGGCGGCCGACACGGTGGCCAGCACGCCGGCGCCGAACCAGAACGGCTCGGGCCGGTTCGGCCGCGACGCCAGGTCGGCGATCGCGGCGAGCCGCGACAGGTCGGCGAAGGTGACGACCGGCGGCAGCCCGAGCCGCGACGCGATGGGTCCCGCGTCGTGCAGCACCTCGTCGAGCACGTCGGCGTCCTCGACGTGCCGGTGAGCGGCCTCCTCAGCGGCGTCCGCGGTGAGGGTGCGCGGCTCCAGGGCCGGCGGCACGACGTCGGGCAACTCGTGCCACTCGACGCCGGCGGCGGAGCGGACGGCCGCCCGCGTCTGGCGGACGGCGGTGAGGTCGCGGCTGCGGCGCTCGGCCGAGCGGCCGACCGGCTCCAGGCTGGGCATGGTGAGCCATTCGCCGGGTACGCCGCCGGGGCGGCGCGCGGCGTGCGTGACCAGGGCCGCGAGCTTGCCGGCCTGGGAGGGCCGGGTGACGCCGAACGCCTCGGCGGCGGCCTGGTTGCGGCCGGCGACCTCGGCCAGCGCCCGCAGCGCGGCCCGGGCGCGGCGCAGACGGTCGTCGAGCGGCTCCCGCTCGGTCACGTCCCGCCAGAGGAAGTCACCGGAGATCGGCCGCCAGCAGCGGGCGAGCTCGTCGGCGGCCTCGCCCGCGCGTTCGAGCGACTCGGGCGTCAGCGAGTTGACCGAGACGTCCGGCAGCGGGACCTCGGCCGGCCCCAGCGAGCCGAGCACCTCGTAGAGGCTGCGGCCCAGTGGCTGGCGCACCTCGTTCATCGCGACCGCGTAACCGCTCAGGCGCTCGCGCCGCTCGCGGAGCTGCTCGCGGTCGACGGTGCGGCCGGCGCCGGGCACCGGCTGGTCGTCGAGGGCCGCGGCGAGCTCGCGGGCGACCTCCTTGCGGGTCGCCTTGTGACTGTGCAGTTCGAGCAGATATCCGTCCAGGCCGGCGTTCGCGAGCCGGGTGTGCACGACCTCCAGCGCGGCCGCCTTCTCCGAGACGAACAGGACCCGCTTGCCCGCGTGCAGCAGGCAGCCGATCATGTTGGCGATCGTCTGCGACTTTCCCGTGCCGGGCGGGCCGTCGAGCACGAAGCTGCGCCCCTCGACCGCGGCGGCCACGCAGGCCCGCTGGGAGGCGTCCGCGTCGAGCACGAGCGGCATCTCCTCCGGCGGGGCGAGCCGGTCGATGTCGGCCGCCGGGATCGGGTCGAAGCCGGTGCCCGGTTCGCCACCGGCGAGCGCGCGGATCAGCGGGTGGGCGGCGATGCGGTCCTCGTTGTCCAGCAGATCGCGGTACATCGCCTCCTTGTGGAAGGAGAACGTGGACAGCAGCACCGTCTCGTCGGCGTGCCAGTCACGCCCGCCGAACGCCTCGCGGAGCTGGGCGAGATAGGCGGGCACGTCCAGCTCGGCCAGGCTCCCGGCGGCGGGCAGTTCGACGCCGAGCCGGCGCAGGCGTACGGAAAGAGCGGGGTTGACCACGGGGTCGTCGCCCGTGGACCGCACCTTCGGCACGTCGCCCGGGCCCAGCGCGGTCAGCTCGACCGGGAGGAGAAGGATCGGGCTGGTGAAGGCGACGTCCTCCTCGTCGCGCCAGCGCAGCATGCCGGCGGCGAGATGCAGCACCGGCACGCCGCGGTCGAGGAAGTCCTGACGCGACCTGCGCAGCAGGCGGCGCAGCTGGCCGCCGAGCGCGGAGGCGGTCAGCTCGGTCTTGAACAGGCCGCCGGGCTCGGGCTTGGCGCCGAAGGCGAGGAAGCCGTACTCCCGGCCGTCGCGGATCGCGCGCACGACGTCGCCGGCCGGCGGGCCCTGGACGTCGATCGAGCCGGTCTCGGACCGCTTGAAGTTCAGGAGCCGGTTTCCGGCGTCGAGATTGACCAGGCCGTCACGCCAGGCACGCAGGGCCGCACGCTCCGCAGAAAACTCGGACATGCAACACATTTCACCAACTGGCGCTCACGTTCGCTGGAGAATCACCAATCCAGTTGGTCACCAGTAGCGGTCCTCGTCCGCCTTCCGGTAGTCGTTGATCTCGCCGAGGCGGCCCTCGCCGGCCAGGCGCACCCACGCCGGGTTGCCCAGCAGCACCCGGCCGAGGGCGATCAGGTCGTACTCGCCCTGGCGGCGGCGGTCGAGCAGCTCGGTCATCCGCGGCGAGCCGACGAAGTCGCGCGTCAGGCCGACCGACCCGACCGTGATCGACGGCAGGCCGGTGAGGCGTTTGGCCCAGCCGGCCAGGTTGAGCGGGCTGCCGTCGAAGGCCGGCTCCCAGAAACGGCGCTGGGACGCGTGCAGCACGTCGGCGCCGGCGGCCGCGAACGAGCCGAGGATCGCGCCGAGCGCGTCCGGCGTGTCCGCGATCCGCGCGGCGTAGTCGCGCTCCTTGAACTGCGAGAACCGCACGATCAGCGGCATCGACGCCGGGATCTCGGCGCGAACGGCCCGGATCACCTCGGCCGGGAAGGCGGCCCGGTCGGCGCCGAAGCGGTCGGGCCGGCGGTTGGTGAACGGCCACAGGAACTCGTCGAGCAGGTAGCCGTGCGCCGCGTGGATCTCGACGGCGTCGAAGCCGGCACTGACCGCGGCGCGGGCGGCACGGGCGTACGCGTCGAGCAGCACCGGGAAGTCCTGGCCCGTCATGGCATGGGTATGCGAGGGGACAGCGGACGGCGTCCAGGCCTGGACGCCGTCGACCGGCTCCCGCCGGCTGCCGAGGTGCCAGAGCTGCGCGGCGATCTTCCCGCCGACCGCGTGCACCTCGCCGGTGACCAGCCGCCAGCCCGCCTCGCGCATGCGGGGGACGTCCGTCTCGTGCCCGGCCGACGGGTGGTCGATCAGCACGCCCTCGGTGATGATCAGCCCGACGCCGTTCTCGGCCCGGCGACGGTAGTAGGCCGCCGTGAGCGCCGTGGGCGTGCCGCCCGGCGACTGCGCGCGCGTCATCGGCGCCATCACGAACTGACTGCTCAACGACATGCCGGCCAGCGTGACGGGCTCGCTCAGGGCGCTTGTGGTCATCATGGAGTCACGGTAAAACTTGACATCCGTGTGAGGGTCAAGAGGAGTTTCTGTGATGCGCATCGGCGATCTCTCGGCCGCGACCGGCGCCAGCCCTCGGTCCCTGCGGTACTACGAGGACCAGGGCCTGCTGAGCAGCTCGCGGAGCTCCGGCGGCCAGCGGCACTATCCGGAGACGGCGGTCGAGCGGGTACGGCTGATCCAGTCGCTGCTCTCGGCCGGGCTCAACAGCGCCACGATCCAGGACGTCCTGCCGTGCATCAACAACGAGGCCATCCGGACGCCGTGGCTGGCCGCGCGCCTCACGTCCGAGCTCGAACGGGTCGAGTCGCAGATCGAGGACCTGCACCGGACCCGCACGGTCCTGGCCGGGCTGGTGAAGCAGTACCGCGTCGAGTGAAGTTGTCGTACCCCCGTGCCATGCTTCGGAGCGTGGAGGTCGACTTCGAGAGCGAGCTGTGGATCTGGGACGCGCGAAAGGGCGAGAGCTGGACTTTCGTGACTCTGCCGGAGGACGCGTCCGAGGACATCCGTCATCTCACCGACGGCATACGGCGGGGGTTCGGGTCACTGCGCGTGCGGGCCTCGGTGGGCAGCAGCACGTGGCAGACCTCGATCTTCCCGGACAGTCAGAAGGGGGCCTTCGTGCTGCCGATCAAACGCGCGATCCGGAAGGCCCAGCATCTGGAGCCCGGCGACACGGCCGCGGTCACGGTGAAGCTGCTGGACGTCTGAGACGGGCGATCCCGGCGCTCGCGGTGGAGCGCCGGGATCGGTGAGACGGATCAGAACCAGCGACGACGGCGGTAGTGGCCGTGGTGCCGGTAGTGGCCATGGTGGCGGTAGTGGCCGTGGTACCCGGGAGCCTGGCGGTAGTGGCCGTGATGGCCGTAGCCGCCGGGGTACGCCCCCGGGTGCCCGTACGCCCCAGGGTGGCCGTAAGCGCCGGGGTGCTGCCCGTAGGGGCCCGGGTGCCCGTACGCGCCGTGGTGGCCCTGGCTGCGGGCGATTCGGTGGTTCACCTCGCGCAGCATGCCGTCGACAACCGCGTTGTGGCCTCCCCCGTGGCTGCGCTTCTGGAGCTTCGACGCGACCATCGACAGGACAAACCTCTTGAATCCACCGCTCATCGGTTCCAGCCTCCTTGCCTGGTGACCAACAACGGTACGTGGCCATGTCGAGTACCAACTGTGACTTGGCTGGCGGTTTCCTGAGATCAGAGGAAGACAGCCCAGGCCGGGGCCGTGGGCGTCACCCGCAGGGGCATGCGGGCCTCGGCCGGCGTGCGGTCGCCCTTGCGCTGGTTGCAGCTGCCGCAGGCGGCCACCGTGTTGGTCCAGGAGTTCAGGCCGCCGCGCGAGCGGGGCAGGACGTGGTCGATGGTCGAGGCGGCGCGACCGCAGTAGGCGCAGCGGCGGGCGTCGCGGGTCAGCACGCCGGCGCGGGACCACGACGGGCCGCGGCCGTGGCGCCAGCGGGTGACCACGTACGACACCAGGCGCACCACCTTCGGCATCGGCCAGACGCCGATCACCGCGTCCGGCTGGGACTCGTGGACCTCGGCCACCCGCCGCACCAGCATGCGGACGGCGTGCCGCAGGCTGACCCGGTGCAGCGGGCCCAGGTCCGCGTTTATGACAAGCACGTCGCTCATTTCGGCCCTCCAATCCCGAACGGGGGAAAGCGTAAGGAGGGCGGTACGAGATGATCAATCGAATAACGCACGGCGCCGGGCCACATAGGACCCAGCGCGACGTGCAAAAGCTACCTGCAGAGCGACGTGCGAGAGATCAGCCCTTGATGGCGCCCGCCGTCATGCCGGCCACGATGCGCTTGTTGAAGAACAGGAACATCAGCAGGGGCGGGATCGTGATGAGCAGGATGTCCATGAACAGCAGGTTGTATTGCGTCGAATATTGACTTGAGAAATTGTACAAAGTGAGCTGGACTGTCGCGTTCTGATCGCCCGGCAGGAAGTACAGCGGATTGACGAAGTCGTTGAACACCGTCACCGACTGCACGACCACCACCGTGATGATGACCGACCGCAACAACGGCAGGATCACCCGGAAGAACAGCCGCAGCGGGCCGGCCCCGTCGATGATCGCCGCCTCGTCCAGCTCCCGCGGGATCGTCGCGATGAACGCCCGGAACAGCAGGATGCAGAACGACAGGCCGAACGCCACCTCGACCAGGATCAGGCCGGGCATCGTCCGGAACAGCCCCAGCTTCTGCAGCACCCAGATCGTCGGCACCACGGCGGGCGGGATGATCAGGCCGGACAGGACCAGGAAGTTGATCAGGCCGGTCCAGCGGGTGCGCCGGCGCTGCAGCGCGAAGGCCACCATCGCCGCCAGCACCACCAGGATCGAGACGCTGGCCACGGTCAGGATCGTGCTGTTGATGAACGCGATGATCAGCATGTAGTCGCGGGCCTGCACGACGTCGACGAAGTTCTGCACGAGGTGGAACTGCGTCGGCCACGAGAAGTCCAACAGGGACGCCTGCTGCCGCGACTTCACCGCCGTGAGCAGGATGAACGCGAACGGCACCAGGAACACCACGACCGAGAGCAGGATGGCCGCGACGCTCGTGACGAGGTGGGGACGGCGAGAGGTCACAGGTCCACCTCCTTGGAGTTCAGGAAGCGTGACAACGGGAAGATGATGGCCGTGACCAGCAGGAACAGCACCACGTTGCCCGCCGTCGACAGGCCGTAGAAGCCCGCCTGGTACTGCTTGTAGATCACCGACGCGATGACGTCGGAGGTGAAGCCCGGCCCGCCCCGGGTCATCGCCCAGATCAGGTCGAACGAGCGCAGGCCGCCGATCAGCGACAGCAGGATGACCGTGAACGTCGCCGGCCGGGCCAGCGGCAGCACGATGCGGCGGAAGTTCTGCCAGGCCGAGGCGCCGTCGACGCGGGCCGCCTCGAAATACTCCTGCGGGATCGACACGATGCCGGCGATGTAGATCAGCGTGGCCAGGCCGACGCCCTTCCACACGTCGACCAGGGCGACCGACAGCAGCGCGTACGAGGGATCGGTGAGCCAGCCCGGGCCCTGGATGCCGATCAGCGCGAGGGACTCGTTGATCAGGCCGTCCTCGGGGTCCATGAGGATCGTGAAGGTGAGGCCCACGCCGATCGTCGAGACCAGCACCGGGAAGAAGACCACCGAGCGCAGATAGCCCCGGCCGATGATCTGCGAGGTGAGCAGCACGGCCAGGCCGAGGCCGAGCACGACCTTCAGGCCCGAGGTGACCACCGCGTAGACGATCGTGTGGGTGAGGCCGGAGACGAGCGCCGGCTCCTTGAAGAACGTCACGTAGTTCTCGAAGCCGATGAACTTCGAGCTGAACATGTTCCAGCGGGTGAGGCTGAAGTAGAACGACGTCACCGTCGGGACGATGAACAGCACGCCGTAGACGATGGCCGCCGGCAGGTAGAACCAGTGCGGATACGGGCTCTTGGCACGCTTGCCGCCGGCCGGCCCGGCCGCGCGGGGGCGCGACCGGGCGGACGACTTCTCAACGATCGCGGTCAAAGCGGCCTACCAGCCCTCGAGCCCGAGCTGCTGCGCCTGCTTCTTCACGTCCTCGTCGTAGAGCTTGGCGCCGGCGTCGGCCTTGCGGATGCCGGAGCCGACCTCGACGCAGATCTGCTCGAGGGCCGGGCCCTTGACCGGGGAGAGGAACTCCAGGGCCAGGCCGGAGGCCTGCTGGTCGACGTACGTCTGCAGGTCCTTGACGGCCTGCGGCACCGAGTCGGGCAGGGTGCAGCCCTTGACCGCCCACGCGCCCGACGGCTGGCTGGCGTTGCCGAACGAGGTGCAGCCCTCGGGGCTGGCCAGGAAGTCGAGGAACTTCTTCGAGGCGTCCAGCTTGTCGCCGGTGGTGCTGGTCGGGATGTAGACGCCGGACGGCGCCCACACCGTGATGCCGTTGCTGGCGGCGTCAGTGCCGGGGATGGCGAACAGGCCGATCTTGTTCTCGCTGCCCGGGTTGTCGGTGACGAGCTGAGTGATCATGGAAGACAGGATCGGGTATTGCGCGCCCTCGCCCTTGGCCAGCTTGCGCAGCGCGTCGGTCAGCTTGGTCGAGGCGAAGTCCTTGTTGACGTAGCCCGCGTCGTGCACCTGCTGGAGGTGGTCGAAACCGGCCCGGGCGACCGGGTCCGTGGCGTACTTCACCTGGTTCTTGGTGTATTTGTCGGCCCAGCCGGGCGAGGCCTTCTCGACGTTGTAGTAGTCGCCGAGCACGAACAGCTGCGAGGTCCACGTCTCGCCGTACGACTGGATCACCGGGTCGACGCCGCCGGCCTTGATCTTCGCGTTGTTCGCCATGAAGGCGTCCCACGTCTTCGGGACCTCGAGGCCGAGCTTGGCGTAGACGTCCTTGTTGTACATGATGCCGCCGGCGAAGAAGTTGCCGAACGGCGCGCCGTACACCTTGCCGTCGGCCGTCACCGTGGTCTTGAAGTTGTCGTCGGTGCGGCCCACGAAGGCCTCACCGGAGACGTCCACGAGGTTCTTCTGCGGAGCGAGCGCCTGGAAGAGCGAGCCCGAGTTGTACTGGAAGATGTCGCTCATGTCGCCGGTGGAGAGCCGGGTCTTGACGATGTTGTCGCCCTCGGTGCCCTGCGGGCGCGACTCGACCTTCACCGTGATGTCGGGGTTCTTGGCGGTGAAGTCCTTGGCCACGCCCTCGGCCGCCTTCACCGTCTCCGGCGCGTTGTCGACCAGGAACGACAGGGTGACCTTGCCGCCGCCCTCCTCGTCGCTGCTGCCGAGGCTGCCGGCGCTGCAGGCGCCGAGCGCGAGCGTGGTGGCGGCGAGGACGGACAGCGCTATTCTGCTGCGTTTCATCGATGCTCCCTTAGTTTTCGGTGGAGAGGAGGGTGTTCAGGCGGGCGGCGAGCTCGTTCCCGCCGGGGATGAAGCCGTGTGCGGTGGCGGCGTCGACGAACTCGCTCGCGGGCGCGTCGAGGAACGGTGCCAGCCGGTCGGCCAGGACGGCCTCGTCGGCGGCCACGCCCGCTTCGCGCGCGGCGGCCAGGGCCTTGTCCCAGCTGGGTTCGTGGTCCATCAACTGCCGGATGGTGAGGTCCGTGGTGCTCGCGCTTGCTTCGCGGGCGTACGGATCCTCGGCCGTCCAGGAATGCTTGCCGTGACCCACTTCGACGGAGTGGCCCTCACCGGGGATCAGGACGAGGGCACGCGCGCCGACCGGGATGACGACGTCGAGGCGCAGCGACCCGTCCACGCGCTCCCAGGAGACCGAGGCCTCGCCGTACGGCGTGAGATGACGGGCCGACGCGTGGGTGAGGTGCCTGCTCGGCAGCGGCCGCACCTCGATGAGGCGATATCCGGGCTCGGCCGGGGCCAGGCCCGCGACCCGGCGGTGCAGCCAGTCGGCGACCGCGCCCAGCGCGTAGTGGTTGAACGAGGTCATCTCGCCCGGGTTGATCGAGCCGTCCGGCAGCATGCTGTCCCAGCGCTCCCAGACCGTGGTCGCGCCCATGGTCACCGGGTAGAGCCAGGACGGGCATCCGGTCTGCAGAAGCAGCCGGTACGCCAGGCCGGCCTCGCCCGCGTCGGCCAGCGCGTCGGTCATCAGCGGGGTGCCGACGAAGCCGGTGCTGATCCGGAACCCGGACGTGCGGACCAGATCGGCCAGCCGCTCCGCCGCGTGTGTGCGCTGCTGCTCGGTGGGCAGCAGCGCCCATTGCAGGGCCAGCGCGTACGCGGTCGGCGCGTCGCTGAGCACCCGGCCGCCCGCGGTGACGTACTCCCGGGCGAATGCCTCCCGGACCTTCTCGGCCAGCTCGCCGTACTCCCGCGCCACCTCGCCGTCGCCCACCGCGAGCGCGGCCTTGGCCACCAGGGAGGCCGAGTAGGCCAGGTGGGCCGTCGCCACCACGTCCGGGTCGGCCTTGGCCCGGAAGGGGTCGGCCGGCGGGGCGGCCGGGTCGAGCCAGTCGCCGAACTGGAAGCCACCGCTCCACAGCAGGTCGGGCCCGGCCAGCCCGGAGATCCGGTCGACCCAGGCCCGCATGCTCGGCAGCTGACGCTCGAGCAGGCCCACGTCGCCGGTGCGCTGGTAGAGCACCCACGGCACCACGGTCGCGGCGTCGCCCCAGGCCGCGGCGGCCGGGCCCGGCTGGCGGATCACGTCGGGCACCACGTGCGGGACCGAACCGTCCTTCTGCTGCTCGGCCGCGAGGTCGGCCAGCCAGTTGCCGAGGAAGCCGGCCGTGTCGAACAGGAACGTCGCGGTCGGCGAGAAGACCTGGATGTCACCGGTCCACCCCAGCCGCTCGTCGCGCTGCGGGCAATCGGTCGGCACGTCGACGAAGTTGCCGCGCATGCCCCAGACCACGTTCTCGTGGAAGCGGTCGAGCAGCTCGTGCGACGAGGCGAACCAGCCCGTGCGCCGCAGGTCGGAGCCGACCACGACCGCCTCGACGTCCTCCGCGCGCAGCCCGTCGACACCTGTCACCTCGGCATAACGGAAGCCGTGGAAGGTCAGATTCGGTTCAAGAACAACTTCATCGGAGCCTTCCACGACGTACGAGTCGGTGGCGCGCGCCGTGCGCAGCGGGCGCACGCCGAGCTCGCCGTCCTCCAGCACCTCGGCGTGCCGGACCACGACCTCTCCCCCGGCCGCGCCGCCGCGCACCGTCAGCCGGACCCAGCCGACCAGGTTCTGCCCGAAGTCGACCAGGGTCCGGCCGGACGGCGACGCGCTGACCTCGACGGCCGGGACGACCTGGGTGATCCGTACGGGCGGGCCGTCCGGGGCGACCAGCAGCGACAGGTCGGCGTCGACCACGTCGACCGGCGACTCCGGGCCGGGCTCGCGGCGCCGGTCGATGCTCTGGCCGTCGTACAGGTCGTCGGCGGTCACCGAGCTCTCGCGAGCGGTCCACGAGCCGTCGGTGGCCAGCACGTGGACTGCGCCGTCGGCGGTGACGACCTCCAGCTGCGCCAAGAGAGCGAGCCGGTCCCCGTACACCCCGTGCTTGCCCTGAAATCCGAGGCGGCCGCGGAACCAGCCGTTGCCCAGGAGCACCTCGAGGCGGTTGGCCCCGGCCGTGACCAGGTCGGTGACGTCGTGCGTCTGGTAGCGCAGGCGGTGTTGATAGGCGGTCCAGCCCGGGGCGAGCTGCTCGTCGCCGACCCGCTGGCCGTTGAGCTTCGCGATGTAGAGGCCGTGCGCGGTGACGTACAGGCGGGCCCGGACCACATCGGCCGGGATCTCGACGACGCCGGTCAGCAGCGGGGCCGGTGCGCCCCAGGCGCCGATCTCGCGCGGGCTGACGAAGCGGGCGGTCCAGTCGTCCGGCGCCAGCAGGCCGGCCTCGACCGTGCTGGGCTCACTCCACCCGCTCCACGTGCCGTCGTCGCCGGCGCGGACCCGTACCGTCGCTTTGTCGCGAGCCGCCAGCGGCGCACCCGGCCAGGGCACCAGGATCTGGTCGCCGGAGGCGACCGCGAAGGTCTCGGCCGAGCCGTCGCGCTCGATCTCGATCTCGTAACGCGTCTGCGCGTAGCCCTCGGGGGCGTCCGGCACCTGCCAGGAAAGGCGCGGCGTGGCCGAGCCGATGCCGGTCACGGGACCCGGGTGGTGGTCGAAGCGGAGGTCGGTGGGTGCGGCGATGTCCGGCATTTCTCTCCATAGCTTGTGCGTGAAACGATTCAAAGGCGGCCGGGACGATCCGGTGATCGATGTTTCGGACTGATGGCGAAACCGTTTCGCTTGGCACCGATCGTGCGTTGTGGCGCAGGCCACGGCATAGCCCGAGATGAACCGGAGGTAGCACGAAATTCACCTGGGGCCTACGGTGAGGCATGACCGACGAGCCCCCCGTCGAGACCACCGGCACGCTGCTGCACTTCATCGAGGGATCAGCCGTGTGGGCCGGGCACTACCTGCACGAGGACGCCCATCCCGTGCACACGCACAGCTTCGTCGAGATCGCGGTGATGACCGGCGGCAAGGGGACGCACCACAGCCTGGCCGGCCGCCAGGACCTGAGCGTGGGCGACGTGGTGCTGCTGCGGCCGGGCGTCTGGCACGGCTACGAGCAGTGCGAGAGCCTCGACCTGTACAACTGCTGCTTCTCCACCGAGCTGATGCAGCGCGAGCTGGCCTGGACCAGGCAGGACCCGCAACTCGGTCATCTGCTGTGGACGGGGCCCTATTCGGGCCAGCGGCGCGGCATCCTCTACGCCCACCTCGAGGCGGACGAGCTCGCCGTATCGCTCGAACACCTCGACGGGCTGCAGAAACTCCGTTCCCAGCCGCCGGGCCGGTACAGGGGCGACATGGTCGGCCGGCTCGTGCTCTTCCTCAGCACGCTGGCCCGCGTCGTCGCCGAGTCCGACGACCTGGCCGGCGACGCCGAGAGCATCCATCCGGCGGTCCTCGACGCGATGCGGATGATGGAGGCCCGCCCCGGCCATCAGTGGACGCTGACCGAGCTGGCGGCCGAGCTGCACCTGGCGCCCGGATATCTGGTCCGCCTCTTCAAGTCGGCCACCGGCCTGCCGCCGATGGCCTATCTGTCACGGCACCGCGTCGAGCTGGCCGCGGCCCGGCTCCTGCACACCGACCAGCCCATCAACAAGATCGGCGAGTCGGTCGGCTGGCCCGACCAGAACTATTTCGCCCGCCGCTTCAAGTCCCACTACGGCCTGAGCGCGTCGACCTACCGGTCGCGCTTCACCCGTACGGTCAAGCGGTGAAAAGCCTTTCCAGCTGGGCGTCGAGCGCGGCCAGGGCCCGCTCCGGCGTGTACTGCCCGCCGAGCAGATAGAGGCCGAGGCCTTCCATCAGCGCGAGCAGCGCGGCCGCGGCGTCCACGTCGCCGCCCGGCAGCAGACCGCCGAGAAAGCCGACCAGCTCCTCGGTCTCGCCGCGCAGGGCCGGTTGCGGACGGATCGCGGTGTACGCCAGGAAGGCCAGCGCCACCCGGCCGTCCTCCCGGCTCGCCGCGTCGAGCGGCAGCAACGCCGTGA
The DNA here is from genome assembly GCF_050956135.1 of Actinoplanes sp. CA-131856. GTDB lineage: Bacteria > Actinomycetota > Actinomycetes > Mycobacteriales > Micromonosporaceae > Actinoplanes. The sequence goes on from NZ_CP191849.1 coordinate 6,457,042, forward strand.
GCATCGCCCGCACGAGATCGCGCGGCCGTGGGCTCTCCCCGAGCCGCGCGATGGCTTCCTCCACCCGCCGCTGGCTGCGCTCCTTCACCACCGACAGGGCGAACGTCATCATCTCGTCCTTGGTGCGGAAGTAGTGCTGCACCATGCCCGCGCTCACGTCGGCCGCGGCTGCCACGTGCCGCAGGCTCACCGCCTCGAGCCCCTGCTCGGCCGCCACCCGCATCAGCGCGTCGGCGATGAGCCGGCGGCGCTCGGCGTGGTCGACCTTCTTCGGCATGGTCGCGATGCTTTCACGCCGGCTCGGGTTGCCCGGCACGGGCCGCGCGGACGAAATCATCCGGCTCGTCGGCGTAGACGCGCACCTCGGTGACCTCACCCGCCTTCGCGATCCCGGTGACGTCGCCGGCCGCCCGGCGCAGCCGGATGTCGACGCTGGTCTGCCCGCCCATCACGATGTGCAGGGCGCCGTCCTCGACCTGCACCGACTTGCTCGACGGCAGCGAGCGGTAGCGCTTGCCGACCGACTCCACGTCCGCCCACGCGATGGTGAAGTCGACGCCGTTGCCCAGCCGCACCCGGATCCCGTCGTCGCCGACCACATGCGGATGCCGCTTGAGGCCCGCCGCGAACCCGATCATCCAGAGCAGCCCCCACACACCGAGCACGAGCACGATCCAGCGCGCCGGCTCCCACGGCACGACCTTGCGCACGATCAGATCGAAGATCGGGATCTCCACCACCGACAGCCCGATGAACACCCCCAGGATCGGCTTGACGACCCCGTGATAGCTGTACGCCTTCTCGCCCTCCCCGAGGTGTACGGGCCGGCGCAGCACCCACGCGAACAGGTTGCGCCACATCGCCGCCTCCACGGCCAGCATCCGTCTCATCCCCGCGTCACCGTCCCCGCCCGCCCGTCGACCGTCACGACCTCACCCGTCCTGATCCTCTCGGTGGCTCCCGGCACGCAGATCACGGCCGGAATCCCGTACTCCCGGGCCACTGTCGGCCCGTGCGCCATGACCGCCCCCGTCTCCGTGACCAGCGCCGCCGCCGTCAAGAACAGCGGGGTCCAGCCCGGATCGGTGGTCGCGGTCACCAGAACCTCGCCCGGTTCGACGTACGCATCGGCGGGATCGAGCACGATCCGCGCCTTCCCGGTCACCAACCCGGCCGAGGCCGCGACCCCCCGCAGATCGGCCCCGTCGCCGGCCGGCAGCGTCGCCTCGACGTCGGTCCCGTCCGAGAGCAGCGCCACCGGCACGGCCCGGCGCTTCATCTCGCGCCGGTACAGCGCCTTGCGCGCCTCGATCACGCCACGGTCCGGCACCGCGCCGAGTTCCTCCATCGTCACGAACATGACGTCCGCCGGGTCGTCGAACAGCTCGGCGCCGATCAGAAGCAGCTCGCGCCGCATCTGCTGAAGCCGGTAGAGGCCCGCGAACTTGCCCGCCTCGCGAAGACCCGCGAGCTCGCGCGCCCGCCCCAGCAAGAACCCGGCCAGCCGGCTCCTGCCGCGCAGATCGCGCAGCGCGCGCTCGGCCTCCTCCGCCGCACGGGCGAACCGCCGGTCGGGCGCCTGCTCCGGATCGGTGACCCGCAGGTAGTTCTGGATCGCGGCCAGAATCGGCGCGGGATCCTCGGCCCACCGGGGCACCCCGAGGTCGACCTCGGCGGCGCCGCGATGCCCGTACTCCCTCAAGAACGCACCCAGCCCGAACTCAGGCAGCGTGCCCGCCGCCCACCGCCCGGCCAGCTCCGCGGCCGGCGTGCCGAGCAGCAGTTCGCGGTGCTCCCCCGCCCTCCGCGCGACCCGCCAGAGCGCAAGGTCCATCTCGATCGTCACGTTGTGCGGCATCCCGCCCAGCACGGCGTGAACCTCACCCGGCGCGGCCTTCCCCTTGAGCAGGTATTCCGGCACGGTGGCGGCGAGCATTCCCGCCGCGATCGGCCAGACAAGATCATCCGGCGCGTCGGCCTCGTCCCACTGCCGCACGAGCCGCAGCCGCTCGTCCTTCGTCAGGGCCGGGCCCGTCTCGCTCGACGCCCGGCGGATCTTCTCCACGGCAGCGGCGACGCGTTCCCGGGCCGCGGCGGGGCGAGCGAGCGCCCGGGTGATGCCCGTGACGGCGCGGCCGGCGGCGCGCAGCGACGGAGCGGCACGCCGCCGGTCACGACTCGGCGCCGGAGCGAACCGCGGATCATCCATCACCTGCCGGATGGCCGCCTGGGCCCGCGGCCCGAAGTCGACCGCGAGCAGCTTGACGAGCCGCTTGCGGGCCCGGGGATCACGCACAAGGTCGGTCATGTCGCCGTAGAGGCGGCCCCCGATGTCGGTGATCTCCACGTGCAGCCCGAGCGGCTTGAGCATCGCGGTCACGAGCGCTTTCAAGGTCGACATGCCCATGGGCGTGGCCGGTTGCAGCATCCCCTGCACGTGCCCGAACTCCAGATATACCCGCAAATCACCGGTCTGCGGCGGCAGCGGGAACAGCGTGGTGATCGGCCGCGACTGCAAGAGCCAGAGCTCACCCGCGGCGTCAACGGCCCACTCGACGTCCTGCGGAACTCCGAAATGCGCCTGAAGCCGCATCCCGGCATCGCGCAGGGTCGCCAGCTGCCCTCCCGTCAGGCAACCACCGCCGTCCGGGCCACGGAATTCCGGGCCGCACACACCCGCGGGCCCGCGCAGGCCCACCTCGAGCACATAGTGATCCACCGGCCCGGCACCGTCCACGACCGCCGGGCCGGCGCCGGGTGCCGCGTCGACGGTCATCTCGGCGCGGCGCCCGGTCAGCGGGTTCGCCGTCAAGAGCACCCCGGCGACCTCGGCGTCGACCATCCGCTGCACGACAACCGCAAGATCGCCGTCCACGCCACCACCATTGTGGACAGCCGAGCGGTACGCCAGGGCGCGGTCGCTGCCGCCTGAGCTGCGACAAGTCTCGATGGCCTCGAGCAGGGCCTCGAGCCCCTCGACGTCCAGCAGCGTTTCGTACTGGCCGGCGAAGCTCGCCTCGGCCCCGTCCTCGCCGAGTGCGCTCGACCGCACGGCGACGCGGCCGCCGCCGAGCTTCTCGTACGCCTCGGCGATCTCATCCCTCGGCAACGCGCCGGCCTCGGTGGTCACGCAGAAGCCGGCCGGGACCCGCTCGCCCAGGCGGATCAGTTCGCCCAGCGCGGCCGCCTTGCCTCCGACCAGCGAGCGCGGCGCCGCCGAGCAGTCCGCGAGTCCGATGACCAGCACGGTCGTACCCCCGATCCTTTGCATTGCAGTCGTATTGCAACCACCGTAGCCGGGATTCAATACAACTGCAATGTCAAAGCTTGGTGTCAACACGCGGTTCACCGCGCCGAAACGTTGACTCCGTGCAGGATGCATTTGTACGTTGTGTGCCTCGCTGGTTGTGGCGCCCGCCACGCCATCGACGCGCGCTCCGGTGGTGGCGGATTCCTTCGCTTCCGCCACCACCGGGAAAGCGGAAAACCCGGTTGGAGCATTTTGCGGGGAAACCGGAACCTCGGCGCCGTCCGGATCGTCTGATCCGGCATGACTCGTCTCCGCAACACCCTGATCGCCGCCGCCACTCCCCTGGCGCTGCTCTGTGCCTGCGCGCAGCCGAACGGGGCGGGCGCGGCGCCCACGCAATCCGACGCGCAAGCCAGCGCCCCCACGTCCGGGGAGGGGGCGAACTACCTCGTCGCGCGCACCGAGTCGTACGGCGGCTTCGTCCCGCCCGACCGGACCGTCGGCTCGCTGCCCGCCGTCAGTGTCTACGCCGACGGCCGGGTCATCACCGAGGGGCCCGTGCCGATGATCTATCCGGGGCCGGCGCTGCCCAACGTGCAGGTCACCCAGATCAGCCCCGAGCAGGTTCGGGAGCTCACGCGTCAGGGCGCCTCCGCCGGCGTACAGAACGGCACCGACTTCGGCCGGCCCAACGTCGCCGACGCCCCCACCACCCGGGTCACCGTCCGGACCGAGGAGGGCACCCAGTCGGTGGCCGTCGAGGCGCTGCGCGAGAGCCAGGCCAACGATCCCATGCTCACCCAGCCGCAGCGTGACGCCCGCAAGAAGCTGTCCGACTTCGTGACCACCCTGACCGGCCTGGGCGGCGCCAAGAACACAGTGGCATATCAGCCTGAGGAGATGGCGGCTCTCGCCCGCCCGTACACCGATCCCGGCGGCACCGATCCGAAGAGCCCCGAGGTCGCCTGGCCCGGTCCCGCGCTGCCGGGGCAATATCTCAACGCGGCCTTCAAGATCGGCTGTGTCACCGTGCGCGGGGCCGAGCTGGACAAGGTGCTCACCGCGGCCGAGAAGGCCAACGCCATGACGCCGTGGACGTCCGGCGGCGCCAAATATCTGATCACGTTCCGTCCGCTGCTTCCGGACGAGTCGGGCTGCTCGACCTTCACCGTCACCAAGGGCAACCGATGACGCCGATCGGCGACCCGATCGAGCCGGATCCGGACGACGACCGGAACGAGAGCGGGCCGGGACAGGCGGCGCCCGTCCCGGCCCGGCCGGCGTGCCGGCCCGTCCTTACTGAACGCCGAGGAGATCCACGACGAAGATGAGGGTCTCGTTCGGCTTGATCACACCGGCCGCGCCGCGCGAGCCGTAGCCCAGGTGCGGCGGGATGGTGAGCTTGCGGCGGCCGCCGACCTTCATGCCGACCACGCCCTGGTCCCAGCCGCCGATGACCTGGCCGCCGCCGAGCGGGAACTCGAACGCCTCACCACGGTTGTACGACGCGTCGAACTCCCGGCCGGTCGAGTGCGCGACGCCCACGTAGTGGACGCTCACGTACTGGCCGGGCTTGGCCTCGGGGCCGTCACCAACGGTGATGTCCTCGATCACGAGCTCGGCGGGCGGCTCGCCCTCGATCGGGCCGACGTCGGGCTTGTCCATGAGTTCTCCTTCTTGTTTCGTCGAACCCGACCACTCAATCACAGCGGTCCGGATGCACCGACGGTGACGTGCTGAACGACTCACGCCGATTCTCCGTATAGCTCGGGGTGAGGATCTCCCGTCTCGCGGCGTGCGCTGTCGCCGCGGCACTCGTCTGGCCGGCCGCGCCGGCTTCCGCGCACGGCGCGCCGACCACACCGATCAGCCGCACCGCCGCGTGCGCCAAGGGCGGCGAGGACACGAGCAGCGCCGCCTGCCAGGCCGCGAAGAAGGCGAACGGCGGCGGTTTCGGCTCGTTCGACAACCTGCGGATCGCCGATGTGGGCGGACGCGACCGCGAGGTGGTGCCGGACGGCGAGCTGTGCAGCGGCGGCCTGGACGCCTTCAAGGGCCTCGATCTGCCCCGCGACGACTATCCCGCCACCAAGGTCACCGCGGGCGGCTCGCTGAGCGTCCGCTACCGCGCCACGATTCCCCACGCCGGACAGTTCCGGATTTTCCTCACTAAAAGTGGTTATGACCCAACGAAGTCCCTGTCCTGGGACGACCTCGGCACCAAGCCGCTCCGCACGGTCACCGATCCCCCGCTGACCGACGGCGCCTACGCCATGACGGTCAAACTGCCACAAAGGACCGGACGGCACATTTTGTACGTCGTCTGGGAGACCTCCAGCACACCGGACACCTACTACTCGTGCTCGGATCTGGTGTTCCCCACGGCGCAGAAAGCGGCGCCCGCCACGACAAGGGCGACGAAACCACCGACCAAGGCTCCAGCCCAGGCCCAGCCAGCGGTGACCAAGCCCGCGGTGACCAAGCCCGCAGCCGCCTCTAAAGCCCCCGAGACGACAAATCCGACACAGGCCGCACCGGCGGCGACGGCGCAGGCTGTCACCCCGGTCGCGGACACCAGCAAGGTGACGCTCGGTCACCAGATCATCATCGGCGCGTTGGTGCTCGGCTTCGGCGCCGTGGCGTACGCCGTGGTCACCGGCGTTCTCCGCAGACGCCGCGAAAACCGTTGAACCCCAACGGGAACCGCTTCGTACTGATGGTCGTCGACAGCAGGTCCCGTGCCCCCAGGGGACAGACGAAAGGCCGAGCATGAGTCGAGTTGGCTACGGAGAGGCGTCACTCGGAGCCGCGGACCCGGACGCGGAGAGCTCCGACCTGTACGCCTTCGTCAGCCCGGACGCTCCGGAGACCGTGACGATCATCGCGAACTACGGGTTCCTCAACCTCGAGTTCGGCGACGACGTCCTCTACGAGATCCACGTCGACTACAACGGCGACGCCCGGCCCGACCTGACGTACCAGTTCCGGTTCCGCACCGAGCTGCGCAACCGCAAGACCTTCCTCTACAACACCGGCCCGATCGAGTCGCTCGACAGCGAGAACTGGAACCGGCGCCAGTTCTACTCGGTCACCAGGGTCGACGCGTACGGCAAGAGCACCGTCCTGGCCACCCAGCTGCCGTGCCCGCCGCGCAACCTGGGTGCGGTCTCCACCCCGGACTACGACGCCCTGGCCGCCGCCGCGATCGCCGAGCTGCCCTCGGGCGAGCGGGTCTTCGCCGGTCAGCGGGCCGACGCGTTCTTCGTCGACCCGGCCGCGGTCTTCGAGATCGGTGACAACGCCCGGGCCCTGGCCACCGGACCGGCCACCGTCAACAGCATCGCCGTCCAGCTGCCGCACCCGGGCCGGATGATCGGTGTCTGGACCACCGCGAGCCGCCGTGAGCTGCACAGCAGCGGCGACGACGTGCTGGTCGGCCCGATGGTGCAGGTCGCGCGGCGGGCCAACCCGCTGTTCGCCGAGCTGTTCGTGCCGGCCGCCGACCGGGCCCGCTGGAACGGCATGCCGCCCTCGGACGACAAGCGCTTCGCCGACCTGGTCGAGCACCCCGACCTGGCCGTGCTTCTGCCGGTCGACCACCCCGGGCACTTCCCCCGCCTCGAGGGCCTGACCGCCCGGCGGTCCGATCTGGTGGCGATGCTGCTCACCGGCATCCCGGACGGCCTGGTCGACGGCCTGCGGACCTTCACCGGCGACGTGCAGGCCGACATGCTGCGCCTGGACACGACGGTTCCGCCGTCGGCCGAGGAGAACCCGTTCGGGCTGCTCGGCGGCGACTTCGCCGGCTTCCCGAACGGGCGGCGGATCGGCGACGACGTCACCTCCATCGTGCTGCGGGCCATCGCCGGCGCGACCTACCCGATGGTCGACGAGACGTACGAGCCGGACGAGGCCGCCACCCTGGCCGGCGCCGACGCTCGCGGCCGTACGCACGAAGTGACCTTCCCCTACCTGCGGGCCCCGGAGGTTTTGCCGTGACGCGGTCCGGGCACGGCATAGTCGTGCTCAACATCGGTACCGGTATCGGCGCGCTCGTCATTCGAACGCCGGGCTGCATGCATGGTCATGACATCGAGGTCAGCCCGGTGGAGGATCCCGCGCTGCGCACGCAGGCCACGGTCCGGGCCCGCCACGTGCGCGGCGGCGTCACCTACACCGTGGTCGTCGACTGCCTGCGCGAGGGCCGCTACACCATCTGGCGTGACCCGGTGACGCCACTGGCGGAGATCGATGTCCGCGGTGACCGGGTCGCCGAGTTCACCTGGCCGGTGACCGCGCTCGCGGCGTGACCCCGTGGCGTCATCCGGTCTAGGGTGGACGCCATGGTGGGCGTCAGACAGTCCCGCCCGGTCGCTCCGGGCCTGGACAAGCCCGTGCACGTTTCCCTGTCGACCACCGACATGGACGAGGCGAGGGCGTTCTGCCGCAAGCTCTTCTACGGGCCGTTGCAGGTCAACCCGACCGGCGACGTCTCGCGGTTCGCGTTCAGCGGCGACGTGGTGATGCTCGGCCCGATCACGCTCGGCGAGATCAGCTACGGCTCCGACATCCACGTGACCATCGCCGACCTCGAGACGGCCTATCACGTGCTCGCCCCGGTGACCGGCATGCTGCGGTCACGCCATCGGGGCACGGTGGTGATGGCCGATCCGACCCGGGCCGCGGTCTACCGGCCGGTCGGCGACATCGACCTGGAGTGGCCGGGCAGCTGCCGGCTGCTGAGCGTCAAGGTGGAGCGGGCGGCGCTGGAGCGTGAGCTCGACGCCACCCTCGACCAGCAGATCGTCTCGCCGCTGCTGCTCGGGGCGAGCTTCGACCTGATCGACGGCCCGGGGCGCACGTGGGCGTCGCTGGTGCGCCTGCTGCTGGCCGAGCTGCGCCACGCCGACGGGCTGGCGGCCCAGCCGCGGATGGCCGCCCGCTGGCGTGACCTGCTGGTCAGCGGTCTGGCCATGACGGTGGAGCATCCGTACGGCGAGGAGCCGGCCGGCATGCAGGGCCCGAACCGGCCGCGCACGGTGAAGCGGACGCTGGACGCGATGCACGCCGAGCCGTGGCGGCCGTACACGGCGAACGATCTGGCGGCGATCGCCGGTGTCGGCGTGCGCGTGCTCCAGGAGGCGTTTCGGCAGCATGTGGGCATGTCGCCGCTGACCTATCTGCGGCGGCTGCGGCTCGACGGGGTGCACGCCGAGCTGTCCCGCTCGGATCCCTGGCAGGTGAACGTGTCCGAGGTGGCGTACCGCTGGGGTTTCACCCACCTCGGACGGTTCGCGGGAGCGTACAAGGCCCGCTACGGCGTACCACCGTCTCAGACCTTGCGGGAACGTCGTTAGAGCTCCACCTTCTGGCCCTTGCCGATGACGACCACGCCGTTGTCGGAGACCGTGTAGAGCTTGCGGTCCCGGTCGAGGTCGACGCCGATCTGCGCGCCCTCGGGGATCACCACGTTCTTGTCGATGATGGCGTTGCGGATGATCGCGCGGCGGCCGACCGACACGCCCTCCATCAGCACCGCGCCCTCGACGTGGGCCCACGAGTTGACCCGGACGTTTGGTGAGATCACCGAACGCTCCACGAGGGACCCGGACACGACGACACCGGGCGAGATCATCGACTCGATGGCGCGGCCCTGACGGTCGTCGTAGCCGTGCACGAACTTGGCCGGCGGCCACGAGCCGTAGTTGGTGAAGATCGGCCACTCGTGGTTGTAGAGGTTGAAGATCGGCAGCGTGGCGATCAGGTCCATGTGGGCGTCGTAGAACGAGTCGAGCGTTCCCACGTCGCGCCAATATCCCCGGTCGCGGTCGGTGCTGCCGGGCACCTCGTTCTCGCGGAAGTCGTAGACGTTGGCCTCGCCGCGCTCGACGAGCATGGGGATGATGTTGCCGCCCATGTCGTGCTTGCTGTCGGGGTCCTTGGCGTCCTTGGTGACGGCCTCGCACAGCGCCTTGGTGGTGAAGACGTAGTTGCCCATCGACGCGTAGATCTCGTCCGGCGCGTCGGGCAGCCCGTCGACCTCCTTGGGCTTCTCGCGGAAGGCGCGGATGCGCTTGCCGTCCTCGGCCACGTCGATCACGCCGAACTGGTCGGACAGCGACTTGGGCTGGCGGATGCCGGCCACCGTGACCGAGGCGCCCGAGGCGATGTGGTCCTGGACCATCTGCTTCGGGTCCATGCGGTAGATGTGGTCGGCGCCGAAGACGATGACGTAGTCGGGCGACTCGTCGTTGATCAGGTTGAGGCTCTGGTAGATGGCGTCGGCCGAGCCGGCGAACCAGCGCGGGCCGAGGCGCTGCTGGGCCGGCACCGGGGTGACGTAGTTGCCGAGCAGCGTGGACATCCGCCACGTCTTGGAGATGTGCCGGTCGAGAGAGTGCGACTTGTACTGCGTCAGCACAACGATCTTGAGGTAGCCGCCGTTGGCGAGGTTCGACAGGACGAAGTCGATCATGCGGTAGATCCCGCCGAACGGGACACCGGGCTTTGCCCTGTCCGCCGTCAGGGGCATCAGGCGCTTGCCCTCACCACCGGCCAGAACGATTGCAAGGACCTTGACAGCCATGGAAGGACGCTAACTTTCCGCCAGCACAAGCGCCAGCCGAAGAGGGCAACTCGCCGTGATCGTCCCGGCGGACGGCCAGGATACCTGATCTTGAGCATCGATGGGGAGGGAGTACTAGGCTGCGGGGGTGCTTCGAGTCGACCTCATCACCCGTGAATATCCGCCCGAGGTGTACGGCGGCGCCGGCGTCCATCTCGAATATCTGACCCGCGATCTGCGGGCCCTGGCCGACGTGCGGGTGCACTGCTTCGGCGCCCCGCGCACCGAGCCCGGTGTGACCGCCTATCCCGAGCCGGCCGAGCTCGCCGGGGCCAACGCGGCCCTGCGGACCATGGGGGTCGACCTCGAGATCGCGGCCGGCACCGAGGGCACCGACATCGTGCACAGCCACACCTGGTACGCCAATTTCGCCGGCCACACCAGCAAACTGCTGCACGGCGTCCCGCACGTGGTGACCACGCACAGTCTCGAGCCGCTGCGCCCGTGGAAGGCCGAGCAGCTCGGTGGCGGCTACGCGCTGTCGTCGTTCTGCGAGAAGGTCGGCATCGAGCACGCCGACGCGATCATCGCGGTCTCCGGCGGCATGCGGCGCGACGTCCTGGCCGCCTATCCCTCGGTCGACCCCGACAAGGTGCAGGTCGTCTACAACGGCATCGACACCGAGATCTACCAGCCGAACCGCGGCACCGACGTGATCGAGCGCCTCGGCATCGACCTGAGCCGGCCCAGCGTGGTCTTCGTCGGCCGCATCACCCGGCAGAAGGGCCTGCCCTACCTGCTGAAAGCCTGCCGCCGCCTGCCCGCCGAGACGCAGATCGTGCTGCTGGCCGGCGCGCCCGACACCAAGGAGATCGCGGCCGAGGTGGAGGGCCTGGCCAACGAGCTGCGCGAGGTGCGCGACGAGAAAGGCGTCATCTGGGTCCAGGAGATGCTGCCCAAGCACGAGGTCGTCCAGGTGCTCACGCACGCCACGGTCTTCGTGTGCCCGTCCATCTACGAGCCCATGGGCATCGTCAACCTCGAGGCCATGGCCTGCGAGACGGCGGTGGTGGCGACCGCGACCGGCGGCATCCCCGAGGTGGTCAGCGACGGCGAGACCGGCATCCTGGTGCCGATCGAGCAGGTCGACGACGGCACGGGCACGCCGATCGACCCGGAGCAGTTCGTGGCCGACCTCGCCACCGCCATGACTCAGCTGCTCGAGGACCCACGGCGGGCCGCGCAGATGGGCCTGGCCGGGCGGCGCCGCGCGATCGAGCACTTCAGCTGGTCGCACATCGCCGAGGAGACCCTCAAGGTCTACCGCTCCGTTCTCTGATGATGCCGCGTGCGGCCGCCCGGCCACTGAGCCAGGCGGTCTGCACGCGGGGCCGGCCGAAGGCGTCGCCGCAGAGATAGACGTGGCCCCGGCGGGCGAAGCCGTCACGCCCGGTCCGGGGCTGGGCGAGGGGCCAGCGGAACAGCTCGGCCGCGGGCTCGTCGGTGATGCCGAGCAGCTCACCCACCGCGCGGGCGAGCGCCGCCTCACCCCCGTACTCATGCTCCTTGAAGTAAGCCGCCGTGGAGTGGGCGACCAGCACCGGGGCGCGGTCGCCGCGACGATCGCCGTCGTCGCAGACCGTGGCCAGCACCGGATGATCGTTCACGAAGGCGCCGGCGAAATCGGGCCAGGACCTTCGGGGGTACGTCAGGACCGCCGTCAGCACGGGCGACCAGGACTGTTCGCGGGCCTCGGGCAGATCGGCCAGCCGCAGCGCCTGCGGCCCCGGCATGGCCAGCACCACCGCGTCGGCCTCCGGCAGCTCCGTCACCTCGGCGCCGAGGGTGACGTCGAGCCCGTCGGCCAGGTCCTTGGCCAGGCTCCGCAGGCCACCCGGCGCCGACCAGCGCATCGGCGCGTCGCCGTGCTGGCCGCGGAACGTGTCGGTCCACGGGTGGGCGAGCCCGGCGATGCGCCACGACTGGAGCCGGCCCTGGAACGACGGGTCGTCGGCGGTGACGTAGGCGGCGCCGACGTCGACCGGGCGACCCGCGCGGGTGACACTCGCCAGACGGCCCCCGACCACGTTGGCACGTTCGAGGACACGCGTGGGCACACCGGCCGCGACCAGCTCACGAGCACAAGCCAGCCCGGCGATGCCGGCGCCCACCACCACGACAGTCACACCCCGGAACTCTACGTGCGGCACACTGGTCCCCATGCTCCGCGTCCGCCGCCCACCCGTACGACTGACCCTGACCCTCGCCGCGGTCCTGTTCGCGACCGCCGTGCTGGGGGTCGGGCTCCTGCGAGCGGCGACGTATTCCGCGCCGGCCGCCTATTCGGCGCCGGCGCCGCCGGAGCCGTCGGCCCCGTTCACCGCCACCGGCTCGTGCGGGGTCTATCCGACGAAGGCCACCCGTGAGCTGCGCGGCATGTGGCTGACCACGGTCACCAACATCGACTTCCCGAGCAAGCGGGGCCTGTCCGAGGCGCAGGTCAAGGCGGAATATCAGGGCTGGCTCGACCTCGCGGTGGCCCAGCGGCACAACGCGATCTTCGTGCACGTCCGGCCCTCGGGCGACGCCTTCTGGCCCTCGGAGTACGCGCCGTGGTCGGAGTGGCTGACCGGCAAAAGGGACGGCAAGTCGCCCGGGTGGGACCCGATGGCGTACATGGTCGACGAAGCCCACAAGCGCAACCTGGAGTTCCACGCCTGGTTCAACCCGTACCGCGGCACCCAGCCCGGCCCGGTCGGGCCCGGCGCCGACTTCCGCAAGCTCGCGCCCAACCATCCGCTGATCCAGCACAGCCAGTGGGCCATCGCCTTCCCCAAGGGCAAGGCCGGGCGGCTCTACTTCGACCCGGGCATCCCCGAGGCGCGCAAGTTCGTCGAGGACTCGATGCTCGAGGCGGTCGAGAAGTACGACGTGGACGGCGTGCACTTCGACGACTTCTTCTACCCCTATCCGGTCGCCGGCCAGGACTTCCCCGACGACGCCAGCTACGCCAAGTACGGCGCCGGCCGGTCGCGGGCCGACTGGCGGCGCGACAACGTCAACACGCTGGTCCGGGAGATGAACACGCGGATCAAGGAGCTCAAGCCCTGGGTCAAGTTCGGGATCAGCCCGTTCGGCATCTGGCGCAACAAGGCCACCGATCCCACGGGGTCCGATTCCAAGGGCCTGGAGGCGTACGACGCCATCTACGCCGACACCCGCAAGTGGGTCCAGCAGGGGTGGCTCGACTACATCGTGCCCCAGCTGTACTGGACGATCGGCTTCGGCAAGGCCGACTACGCCAAGCTGCTGCCGTGGTGGGCCGACGTGGTGAAGGGCAGCAAGGTGCAGCTCTACATCGGCATGGCCGACTACCGGGTCGGCGAGGAGGGCGACTGGAGCGACCCGGCCCAGCTCGACCGGCAACTCGCCATGAACGACGAGTACGGCGTGCTGGGTCAGGTGCACTTCAGCGCCAAGCAGATCCGGGCCGACCGGCTGGGCTCGGTGACCCGATATCGCGACAAGCACTACGCGGCGCCGGCCCTGGTGCCGGTGATGAAGCAGTTGCCGTCGGCACCGCCGCCCGCGCCGTCCTTGACCGGGGCCAAGCGCGCCGACGACGGATCCGTGCACTTCCAGGCGCAGAGCTCGGGCACGAGCTGGGCTCTCTACCGCGTCGAGGGCAAGACGGCCGACCTGGTGGCCACCGGCCGCGGCGGCACCGAGGTCGTCGACCCGGCGCCGCCGTCCGGCCCGGCCACCTACTGCCTGGCCGGCGTCGACCGGTCGGGCAACGAGGGCGGGGTCAGCGCGCCGATCGTGGTCGCCGCGTAATCCCACAGCCGGTCGGCCGCCACCGGGTCGACCGACCACTCGGCCACGCCGGCCATCGGCTCGGGTCCGCCGGGCACGACCCCGGCGATCTGGTTGTCCTCGTCGAGATAGGCGCCGGAGACGCCGTCGAGCAGCGGTGACGCGGCCAGCAGCACCTCACCGGCGGCGCCCTGCTCGGGCGTCTTGAAGCCGTCGGCGTGCAGCAGGTTGCCGTCGGCGTCCATCGCGCCCATGGCCCGCATGGTCGCGTCGTCCATGTGACGCTGAAGGTTGGTGTGGATGCGGCCCGGTGCCATGGCGTTGGCGGTGATGCCGCGGCGGCTCAGGGCCACCGCCAGCAGGACTCCGGCCGTCTTGGACTGGCTGTAGGCGACCCACGGGTCGTAGGGGCGGCGCTCGAAATGCGGATCGTCGAAGTCGACGCCGGCCCGCAACTGGGCGCCGGAGCTCACCACGACGACACGGGCGTCCCCGGCCAGGTGCTCCCGCAGACCGGTGATCAGGGCGAAGTGGCCGAGGAAGTTGGTGGCGAGCTGGAGCTCCCAGCCGTTGGCCGCGGTGCGGCGCTCGGGCACGGCCATGATCCCCGCGTTGGCGATCACGGCGTCGAGCTGTCCGGTCCAGTTCTTCGCGAACCCCCTGACGCTGTCCAGGTCGCTCAGATCGAGTTCGCGCCGGGCCGGCGTGATGACCTCGGCGCCGGCGTCACGGAGGGCGCGGGCGGCGGCCTGACCGAGGCCCGAACCGCCACCGGTGATCAGGATGCGCTTGCCGGTGAGGTCCACGCCCGCGAGCACCTCGGCGGCCGTGCTGCCGGCGGTGAACGGAAGTTTGATCGTCGTCATGCTTGAAAGTCTGACCCGCGCCCACTGGACGGCGAATAGCTCAAAGTCCAGAATAGTTTCGTGAGCGTCCAATCCGATCCGCTGCAGGACGTGCTGGCCCTCGTCGGCACGACCAGCCGGCTGTCGGCGGCGTTCGCCGCCGGCGGCGAGTGGGCGGTGGCTTTCGAGCCGCCTCCGGCGGTCAAATTCAATGCCGTACGCCGGGGAAGCTGCGTCCTGATCGTCGACAGCGTCACCTATGAGCTGTCGGCCGGCGACTGCTTCCTGCTGACCCGCCCCGTCGCCTTCACCCTGGCCAGCTCGCCCGGCATCCCACCGCAGCCCGCCGGCCCCCTGTTCGCCGCCGCCGTCGACGGTGTCGCCCGGGTCGGCACCGGCTCCGAGGTCTTCATCCTCGGTGGCCGCTTCGGCTTCGGCGAGCGGGCCGAGGAGCTGCTGCTGGACGCGCTCCCGGCGGTGGTCCACGTGCCCGGCGGCTCCCCGGCCGCCGCGACCGTGCGCTGGGCGCTGGGCCAGATCGACGCCGAGCTGCGCGACCACCCGCCGGCGGCCGGCCTGGTCACCGACCACCTGGCCCAGGTGATGCTCATCCACCTGCTGCGGCTGCACCTCGAGGCCCATCCGCCGGCCGGCTGGCTCGCCGGTCTGTCCGATCCCGTGGTCGCTCCCGCCCTGCGGGCCATGCACGCCCGCCCGGCCCACCCGTGGACGGTGGCCGAGCTGGCCTCGGTCGCCGCGGTGTCCCGCTCCACGCTGGCCGCCCGCTTCAAGCAGACCGTGGGCCAGGGACCGCTCGACTATCTGACCCGTTGGCGCATCGAGTTGGCGTCGGCCCGCCTGCGCCGCTCCGACGGCACCGTGGCCGCCATCGCGCACGACGTCGGGTACGCGTCGGAGAGCGCCCTGAGCACAGCGTTCAAACGGGTCACCGGGAAATCCCCGCGCGACTACCGGAGCAGCCGCCTCGAGAAGGGCGATGATGAGGCATGAGCGATGACCCACAGTCCCGTGCCGACGCTCGGTTCGAGCGCCTCGCGCAGATCGCCGACGAAATGGCGGAGACGGCCGAGAGGTCAGCCCGCATCCACGACCAGCTGGCCTCGTCCGTGCCGTCCGCGGCCGAACACGCCGAGCGCGACCGGCTGTTCGCCGCGGCCGAACGCCGGGCCGCCACCGCGTTTCGCGCTCACGAGCTGCCCCCGGACGTGGTCCGCGAGGCCATCCGGGCGGCCCGCCCCGGCCGGGAGACCGATCAGCGGATCGTCCAGCAGTACTTCATCGACATGGAACAGCGCGACAGCACACTGGCCTCCCGGGAAGAGGATCTCGACCGCCGCGAACGCCTGCTCCTCGAGCGCGAGGCCTTCCTGGACAAACGCGAGTCCTTCCGCGACGACCAGCGGGCCACTCGCGACCGCCTCGCCGACGACCGCGACCGCCTCGCCGACGACCGCGACTCCCGCGCCGCCGGCCGCGAGGCCGAGCTGGCGGACCGGTCCGATCGCGCCGACGACCGCGACCGCAACGCCGACCAGCGCGAGATCGACGCCGAACTGGAGCGGCCCACCTAGAGTGAGCCCCCGATGCTCCTTTTCCTGGATGTCGACGGGCCCCTGATTCCCTTCACGCACCGCGCGCTCTCCCCCGCCGACCCCGCCCACCCGCTGCTGCACCGCCTCGACCCGGCCGACGGCCCGCGCCTGAAGTCACTGGGCTGCGACCTGATCTGGGCCACCACGTGGATGTCCGACGCGAACGACCTGATCGCCCCGCGCCTGGGGCTGCCCCCGCTGCCGGTTCTGGCCCTTCCGGCCGAGACCTCTCCCCCGCCTGTGAGCGGCCTGCACTGGAAGACCCCGTACATCGCCGCACAGGCCGCGGGCCGGCCGTTCGCCTGGCTCGACGACGAGATCAGCGAGACCGACCGCTGGTGGGTCGAGGTGGCGCACCCGGCCCCGGCCCTGCTGCACCGGGTCGATCCCCGGACCGGGCTCACCGGGGCCGACTTCGCCGCTGTCCGGGCCGGGCTCCTTCGTGTGCGGCACTATGGTGGCCGGATCATGGATGGAGCAATCACGGATGATCATTGACCTCTCTCCCGAGCAGCTGGCGACGTACCGCAGCTCGGTCACCGCGCCGGACGACTTCGACGATTTCTGGGCCGGGACCCTCTCGGGTCAGGGCGACATCGACGTACGGATGAGCGAAGTTCCCTCGGCGTTGCGCACCATCACGACGTACGACCTGACCTTCCGTGGTTTCGGCGGCCAGGACATCCACGCCTGGCTGCGCGTGCCGGCCGCGGCCGAGGGACCGCTGCCGGCCGTCGTGCAGTACGTCGGGTACGGCGGCGGGCGCGGCCATGAGCTGGAGAACCTGCTCTGGGCGTCGGCCGGCTACGCCCACCTCCAGATGGACACCCGTGGGCAGGGCTCGGGCTGGAGCCTCGGCGTCACCCCCGACGAGGCGCCGTCGCCGCCGCAGGTGCCGGGCGTTCTGACCCGCGGCATCCTCGACCCGGCCGGCTACTACTACCGGCGCCTGTTCACCGACGCGGTCCGGGCCGTGGACGCCGCCCGCACCCTCGACGTGGTCGACAACGACCGGATCCACGTCGTCGGCGGCAGCCAGGGCGGCGGCATGTCCCTCGCGGTGGCCGGCCTGCGCCGGGACCTGGCCGGGGTGGTGGCCTTCGTGCCGTTCCTGTGCGACTTCCCGCGCGCGGTGCGCGTCACGGACGCCTTCCCGTACCGGGAGATCATCAACTACCTGGCCGTGCACCGCGGCGAGGAGGAGCAGGTGTTCCGGACGCTGGCGTATTTCGACGGCGTCAACTTCGCGGCGCGGGCGACGGCACCGGCGCTGTTCTCGGTCGCCCTGCGCGACGCCACCTGCCCGTCCTCGACCGTGTACGGCGCGTTCCACAACTACGCGGGCCCCAAGGAGATGAAGGTCTGGGAGTACAACGGTCACGAGGGCGGCGGCATCCTCGACGAGGAGAACGCGCTGCGGTTCCTGGCCTGAACAACTCCCGGGGCCGCGCGGCGGGACGCCGTCACTCCGTCAGGGCCAGCCGCACCCTGGTGACGTGCGGAGCCAGCTCGGCGTCGATCCGGGCCGACTCGGCCTCGGTGAGCACGACCTCGGCCGCCAGCTGGGGCCGCCGCCGGAGCATCTCGGCCCGCAGGCCGGAGGGCGGGTGCGAGGCGTCGAGGGACGCCTCGGCGCGGTGGGAACGCTCGCGCATCGCGGGCAGGTTCGGGGACTGGTTCGCGCGGGCGACCCGGGCCGCCTCGAGCCAGGCTTCGGGCCCGTTGCCCGCGCGGGCCTCCCGCCGCACCACGGTGTCGATCGGATCACGCAGCAGGAGGAAGTCGGCCAGCGAGGCCGCCGCCGCCGAGCCGCCGGCGCGGGCGCCGAGCTCGTCCGCGAGATACTCCGCCCGCTGCGAGTCCCGCATGCTCGTCCACAGCAGCAGCAGTTGCAGCGCGGCCGAGGTACGCGACACGATCCCGTTGATCAGCGTGGTGACGACGCCGATCAGGAAGTCGATCGGGCCGTCGCCCCGGGTCCGCGTGGCGAACAGGTCGGCCACCTGGGCCAGCGTCCGGCGCGACATCTGGGTCAGCAGCCCCCGCCGCACGTCGCCGTTGACGAAATGCCCCATCTCGTGGCCCAGCAACGCCACCCGTTCCTGCGGCTCGAGCGTCGCCCACAGCGGCAACCCGAGACACAGCACACGCTCCCGCTTCACTCCGACGCTCATGGTGAACGCACCGAGGTCGTACCCCAGAAGAAAGATGCGCGGCGCCGGGGCGCCCACCGCCGTCGCGACCCGCTCCACCAGAGCCACCAGGGCCGGCGTCCGGGCCGGATCGAGCACGATGACGCCGCCCGGAAGCCGCGGCAGGCGGGGCCGCAGCACGACGGCAACGGCGAGCAGAACCAGCCCCAGCACCGTGCTGACGCTGAAGAAGTCGTAGAGGACGAGCCAGACGCCGAGCGCGGCCACGGCCAGCACCGCCGCCAGGAGCACGATCGACGCGGCGATCGTCGCCACCCGGGCCAGGCTCGTGCCGCCGCGTACCAGCGGCCCCTCGGCCAGGCGCTCGAACTGGCCCGCGGTGAGACGCACGGCCACCCGGTGCAGCGGCCGGTCCAGCCACTTCCAGCCGAAGACGACGGGCGCCTCAGCATCGACATCCACAAGTGTCACGGCCGATGATCATGCACGACGACGCTTTGCCGCGCGACCCCGTTTACGTGTGTGGGGAAGCACTCTCTGTTCACCCGGAATCTTCCGGTACGGCGTCGAAGGGTCGTAACGTGGCGCGGTGACATCTGTGAAGCAGGAGCGGGTCGACAAGGTCACCCGGCGGGTCAGCGGCGCCGAGCGCACCTTCACGGCGCGGCACCCCGCACACGCCGCTCCCATCCGCGGCTCGCTGGGCCGGCTCCGTGACGCGCTGGAGCGCGCCCACGAGAAGAGCGACCTGGCCACCGAGCGCGAGTGGTCGGCGTACATGGCCACCCTCGACCAGGGCCTGGCCGAGCTCGACGTCGAGGTGAGCCGGGCTGCCGAGGGCCGCGACACCCGCAGCGTCGAGGACGTGCTGGCCCACCACACCTCGGCCCTCGAAGAGGCCGGCTGGCGCCTGCAGTTCTCCCTCACCAAGAACTGAGGTGTGGTCTCACGGCCGGCAGATCCTCTACCGCTACGGCCGGGCCGGTGAGGCCCGCTTCGTCCGCGTGGGCCGGGTCATCACCGACGACGCGGACGGCCTGACGATCTGGATCGGCCCCGGTTCACCCCAGGTGGAGACGGTCCTGGCCGATGGGCGCGCCCTCGACGTGACGATCACCCCCGACCGGGTGGCCCACTGGAAGGACGAGGACAAGTTCGCCGAACTGACCGGCCGTCCCGGCCGCTGGACCTCCGAACAGGCTGTCGCGATCCGCCGGACCGGCGAGGAGCTGACAGTGCTCGCCGCCGAGGGCCGCCCTCCGTTCGACGGCCGCTGGACCGGCTATCGCCCGGACCCCTCATGGCCGCCGGTCGTCCTGCCCGACGGGTGGGACCGGCCACACCTCGCCCGCCCCTGAGTGAAAAGCGGTCGCGGCCATCGAACCCACCTCATTGGCGGTATATCCGCTGACGCGCACGGCGGCCGGGTCATAGCCGTTGACACCGTACGCCGCGTCGAAGCCGGCAGCCGACAGCAGGTCCGCGATCGCTTTCCCCATTCCGCCCGTCACGACAGCGCGGAACCTATCCATGGGATCTTCCAGGCGGTCCAGGCCGACAGCGGGGGAATGATAGTCACGGAGCCTGGCTGAGCTCTGCCACTTGACCCAGACGTTCCTGTTCGGCTCGCCGGCGGCTTGCTCCAGCTCGATCTGTACACAGCCTGCGGGCAGGTGCTCATACGGGACCATGAGGTCGGAATCCAGTCCCGCCAGGGCGAGAACGGCACGCAGATGATTAGCCAGAGATGTCAAATCTATCTGACCATCCGGCCGATCAGGCTCCGTCAAAGCCCTTCCTTTCCACGCATTACTGATTGCTGTCTCCGAACGCAGCGCCAACCATAGCCGCGCCGTTGAGGCTCACCCCTCCCGGCCAGATCGCCGAAACCGCCGACTGACTACGCGGCCCGGCCGCCGTCAGTCCTGTTCCCGCAGGAGCGCCCAGACGACCTTGCCCTCGTGAGTGGGCAGGGCGCCCCAGCCCTGGGAGGCGACGCGGATGATGTGCAGGCCCCGGCCGCCGTTGGGTTCGGGCATCCGCGGGTCGCGGTCGTAGACGGCCAGGTGCAGATAGGTGGTGCGGCGCGACACCGGGCGGCGGACCTGGCCGCGGTGGGAGATGACCACGTCGATCTCGGTGCCCGCGTGCTGGACGGCGTTGCTGACCAGCTCGGTCGCGACCAGGCGGGCCCGGGGCAGCAGCATCGGCATGCCCCACTCCTCGCAGGCGGCGGTGACCAGCTGGCGGGCGCTCGCGGATGAGGACGGGCGGGGCTGCAGCTGGAGGCGTACCTGGGAAGTGACGGTTCTGTGGCTGGTGATCGCGGTGCGGGCCGACCGGATCGAGGCGTAGCGCGGCATGCGGCCCAGGCCGGCGGTCAGGTTGGACGCGGCCATGCAGGTCACCACCGGCACCGGCGGTTCCATGCGCTCGCCCTGGGCGGCCGCCGTCAGCCACAGCGACGTGCTGTTCGCCCGCGGGTCCTCGAACGCGGACAGGTCGAGGACCAGGCCCGCCGGATGGCCGGCCAGGCACTTGTTCAGCATCCGGTACGACTCGAGCCAGACCTGCCGGTTCCAGCGCCCGCGCACACTGAGCTCGATGATCCCCGTGTCGTGGTCCACGACCGCCGTGACAGCCCTGTCGTCCCCTTGTCGACCCACGGACCGGGCATATCACGACGGCGCAACGCTAGCCAATCCCCTGCGCGACCATTCCGTCACTATTTGTGACACCGAGAGTGCAAATTGCAAATGCGCCGGCGCCATCGATCGATCTATAAATCTCCCCATGCGCATCGAACTGGCCACCGGCGACATCACCACGTCGGCCACCGACGCGATCGTCAACGCGGCCAACTCCTCACTGCTCGGAGGCGGCGGCGTCGACGGCGCCATCCACCGCAAGGGCGGACCGGCCATTCTGGAGGAATGCCGGGCCCTGCGCGCCTCCCACTACGGCCGCGGCCTTCAGGCCGGACAGGCCGTGGCCACCACCGCCGGGCGCCTTCCGGCACGGTGGGTCGTCCACACCGTCGGCCCGGTCTACAGCACGGAGCAGGACCGTTCCCCCGTGCTGCGCGCCTGCTACACCAACGCGCTGGCCGTCGCGGCCGGCCTGGGCGCCCGCACGGTGGCCTTCCCGCTGATCTCGTCGGGCATCTACCGCTGGCCCAAACAGGACGCCGTCGCCCAGGCCCTGACCGCGTTCGCGTCCTCGGGCGCCGACGTCGACACCGTCCACCTCGTCCTGTTCGACGACGAGACCCGCCGCCTCGCGGAGAAGGTGCATGAACTTCGCTGACGCCTACGACGAGTTGAACGCGGACGACCACGACTACCGCTTCTACGCGGCACTGGCCGACGACCTGGGCGGGGCGAGCGTGCTCGACCTCGGCTGCGGGACGGGCACGCTGACGCGTTTGCTTGCGGCCGGTGGGCGTACGGCTGTGGGCATCGACCCTGACCCGGAAATGCTCAGGGTGGCCCGCAGCCAGCCGGGCGCGGATCGGGTCGACTGGCGTTTGGGCCACAGCGACGAGGCCGACCCGGAATCGGCCGACTTCGCGGTCAGGTCGGGCCATGTGGCGCAGGTGTTCCTGGACGGCGAAGCGTGGGCGCGCGCTCTCCGCGATCTGCGCCGAGCCCTCGTACCCCAAGGGGCCCTGGCCTTTGAATCTCGCAATCCGGCCGCGCGCGGGTGGGAGCGCTGGACGCGGGAGGCGACGCTGCGCACGCTGGACGGGCACATCGAGTTCTGGCACGAGACCGTCGAGGTGGCGTTGCCGCTGGTTTCGTACGACACCTTCACCGTCGATCGGCGGACGGGCGAGCGCGACGTGACCCGTGATGTGCTGGCCTTCCGTGACGTGTCCACGCTGGAGCGTTCCCTCGAGGAGGCCGGATTCGCGATCTCCCACCGCTTCGGCGGCTGGAACAGGGAACCGTTCACCGCGAGCTCCCGTGAGATCATCCTCGTGTGCGAACCGTCCATGTCGTGACCCATCCGGAAGCCACGCACCACCTCGAGAAGGTCGTCGGCGGGTGGCACGACTCGCGGCTCACGGCGGCGGGCCTCGACGCCGCCTCGGCCATCGCCGGGGCACTGCGCGAGGAGATCCCGCCGGGGGCAGAGGTGGCGCTGTCCTCTTCAGATCTCCGGCGGACGAGGGAGACGGCCGACGCGATCGGGCGGGTGTTCGGCGTCCGGGCGCGGCTTGATCGCGGGTTACGGGAGAAGTCGTACGGCGTGGCCGAAGGAAGACCGCAAGAGTGGCTGAAGCAGAGATTCATCGCGCCGCCGGCGGTGGGTGACCGGATGAACCACGACGAAGGGATCGAGGGCGCCGAGACCCGCGCGGTGTTCGCGTCGCGCGTCTACGCGGCGGTGGAGGAAGTCCCGAGGACGGCTACCTCCACAATCGGCAGGTGGTCTCGCTGGGCCGGATGCCTTAGCCGAGCACCCGCCGGACGCCGGTGAGCACGATCGCCGGGCCGGGGCTGCGGTAGATCGCCTCCATCACGGCCTCGCAGGCGTCGGCCAGGCTGCCCCCGGCGACGTTGAACAGCACCTCGGCCGCGAGGTTCCGTGCGGCGTCCAGGTTGTGCTCCTCGATCGGCATGGGCGGCAGGGTCCGCCTGATCCCTTCGCCGTCCAGCGGCGTCCCCTCGCGCAACGCGGCCAAGGCGGGCCCGGCCCACGGCTGCGCCATGAGCTGGGCGTCGTCGAGGATCCGCTCGACCGCCCACGCGGTCACCGCCCGCCGTCGCCGGTCGCCGGCTTCGGCCAGCGCCTCGACGATCACCGGGTCGAGCCGCCGGAGGGCGGCGGCGTACCAGCCGGCCTCGCGCAGGCGCGGATCGTCCGGAACGTCCCCTTCCCAGATCTCGTCGAGCTCCTCCTCGGTCTCCTCCGCTTCGCGCGCGGCCCGCCGCCGGCGAAGATCCGCCACCCGCGCGGCCAGATCGTCGCGGGTCAGGGGTCCTTCTCGGTGCTGGTACGCCCCGCTCCGGCGCACGATGCGGTCGATGCCCGTGGCCGGCCAGAACTGGAGCAGACAGCGCGTCTCCTCGACGCAGTACCGCGCCCGGTAGACCCCCGGCGGCAGATCGACCGGCCCGCCGAGCGTGAGATCCTCGGCCGTCGTGCTGTACAGAACCTCGACGACGTCCCGCCACTCGTCGCCGAGCTCCGGCTCGGACGAGTGCAGCTCGACGCGTACGTGAGCCTCACCCGCCGAAGGCCCGGTACGGAGGAGGAGCTTTCCCGGCACGGCCGCCCCGCACAGCCCGTTGACCTGCCCGCGCGTCATTTCTTCCGGGGCGGCGCCGGTCTCACCCAGCCTGAGGAACCCGTGCCGCACGGGAACGAGCGCATCCAGCAGAACCTCGACCAGCATGCTCCCGATCCTGCCAACCCGAGCCCGCCAACATGATCACCTTTCGGGAGCCGGGTGGCCGGTCCGCTGTGCGGGCCGGCCACCTTTATTGAGGGGGCGGAGAGAAAGCCTCTTACTTCACCGAGCCCAGCGACAGGCCCTGGACCAGCTTGTCCTGGGCGGCGAAGCCGGCCACCAGCACCGGCAAGGAGACCACGAAAGCGGCCGCGCACAACTGGGCCAGGAATAGGCCCTGGCTTGTCACGAACGACGTCAGGAAGACCGGGGCCGTCTCGGCCACCGTCGCGGTCAGGACCCGGGCGAACAGCAGCTCGTTCCAGCTGAAGATGAAGCAGATCAGGGCCGTGGCGGCGATGCCGGGCGTGACCACCGGGGCGATGACCGAGCGCAGGGTCTTCGTCAGGCCGGCGCCGTCCATCGACGCGGCCTCGAGCATCTCCACCGGCACCTCGGACAGGAAGGAGCGCATCATCCACACGGCGATCGGCAGGTTCATCGACGTGTAGAACAGGATCAGCAGCCAGATGTTGTCGAGCAGGCCGCTGTACTGGGCGAACAGGTAGAGCGGCAGCAGCCCGGCCACCACCGGGAGCATCTTGGTGGACAGGAAGAAGAACAGGACGTCGGTCCACTTCTTCACCGGCTTGATGCTCAGGGCGTACGCGGCCGGCAGCGACAGCAGGAGCACGATGATCGTGGAGATGACGCTGGCGGTCAGGGAGTTCAGCAGCGGCGGCCACGGGCTCGCGCCGCCGGAGAAGAACTCGCGGTAGCCCTCCAGGGTCAGCGGCGCGAAGACCGCGGGCGGGTTCTGCGCGGCGTTCGCCTCGGAGTGGAACGAGGTCAGCACCATCCAGACGACCGGCAGCACGAACAGGATGCCGACGACCCAGGCCAGCAGGGACAGCCAGGCCCCGCCGCGCTCCTTCTTCCTCGGCGCCGCACCAGCGGGAGCAGTCATCGGCCCTCCTCCTGCTTGAAGAGCGACGACACCGTGCGCAGGGCGAACGTCGCGATGATGATGGTGCCGATGACCACGATGACCGCGGCGGCCGAGGCTCGGCCGTAGTCGTGGGCCTGGTAGAAGATCTGGTAGATCGTGTACGGCAGGTTGGCCGTGCCCAGGCCGCCCGAGGTGATCGTGAAGACGGCGTCGAAGTTCTGGACGATGTAGATCGAGCCCAGCAGTGCGCCCAGCTCCAGATATTGCCGCAGGTGGGGCAGCGTCATGCTGCGGAAGATCTGCCAGTTGTTGGCGCCGTCGATGCGGGCGGCCTCGATCACGTCCAGGGGTCTGCCCTGCAGGCCGGCCAGCAGGATCAGCATCATGAACGGGGTCCACTGCCAGACCAGGGAGAAGATGACCGCCCACAGCGGCATGTTGCTGATCCAGTCGGGCTGCGGCGGGTTGTCCGAGCCGAACAGGCTCCAGATCCAGGTCAGGGCGCCGTTGAACAGGCCGTACTCGGGGTTGTAGAGCGCGTGCTTCCAGATCAGGGCCGCCGCCACCGGCACGACCAGGAACGGGGCGATCATCATCGTGCGGACGGCGCCCCGGCCCCGGAACTTGCGGTCGAGAAGCAGGGCGATGCCCAAACCCAGGACCAGGCTGATGAGTACGACTCCAACGGTCAGCAAAATGGTCGTCCAGACCGCGTCGCGCATGTTGACGTCGGTGAAGACGCGCACGAAGTTGTCGAAGCCGGCGAAGCCTCGCTCCTCGGGGTAGTACGCGTTCCAGTCCATGAACGAGATGACCAGGGTGGCCACGAACGGCAGCTGGGTCACCACGATCATGAAGATCAGGGCGGGCATCAGCGGGGCGCGGCGGGCCCAGGCCGACGTGCGGCGGGCGACGCCGGACGGGGGTGGGCCCTCGGTGCCGACGCGCGACTTCTCGGCTACGGAAGTCATGGCTATCCCTCCCGTGACTGGTAGCGCTCGGAGACGTCCTCGGCCAGCCGCTGGCCGCGTTTCAGCGCGTCCTCGACGCTCATCTGGCCGGCGATGGCCGAGCTCACGTACTGCGACACCTGGGTGCCCAGGTCGGTGAACTCGGGGATGTCGATGAACTGGATGCCGATGGCCGGGCGCGGCTGCACGCCGGGGTTGCGCGGGTCGGCGCTCTCGATGGCCGACTTCGTCGGCTCGGCGAAGGCCGAGGCCACCTTCAGATAATCCTGGTTCTCGTACGTCGAGGCGCGCTTGCCGGCGGGCACGCTGGACCACCCGACCTGCTGGCCGACGAGCTCCTCGTACTGCTTGCTGGAGGCCCAGGAGATGAACTTCCAGGCGTTGTCCTTCTTCTCGCTGGCCTGCTGGATGCTCCACGACCAGGCGTAGAGCCAGCCCGACGACCTGGTCTTCTCGACGGGAGCCGCGACGTAGCCGATCTTGCCTTTGACCGGTGAGTCGTCGGCTTCGAGCGAGCCGGCCGCGCTCGTGGCGTCGTACCACATGGCGACGTTGCCCTGGATCAGGTTGTTCAGGCATTCGGTGAAGCCGGCCTGCGGAGCGCCGTTCTCGCCGTGCGCCCGCACGAGGTCGACGTAGAACTTGGTGGCCGCGGTGAACTCGGGTGAGTCGACCTTGGCCGTCCAGTCCTTCTCGAACCAGGTGCCGCCGAACGTGTTCACGACAGTGGTGAGCGGGGCGAAGATCTGACCCCAGCCGGGCTGGCCGCGCAGGCAGATGCCGCGCATGCCGGGCTGTTTGTTGTCGACCTGGGCGGCGATCTGGGCGACCTGCTGCCAGGTGGGATTGGCCGGCATCTGTACGCCCTGGGCCTCGAGCACGTCCTTGCGGAACATCAGGAACGACGACTCGCCGTAGAAGGGCTCGCCGTAGAGCTTGCCGTCGTCGGCGGTCAGCGAGGTCGTCATCGGCTTGAGGATGTCGGCCTGGTCGAACGCGGTGTCGGCGGCGACGTAGTCGTCGAGCGGGGCGATCCACTTCGACTTCGCGTAGATCGGGATCTCGAAGTTGCTGAGCGAGGCCACGTCGTACTGACCGGCCTGGCTGGAGAACTCCTGGCTGATCTTGTCGCGGACGTCGTTCTCCGGCAGCACCGTGAAGTTGACGTTGATGCCGGTGTCGCGGGTGAAGTGGTCCGCGGTGAGCCGCTGCAGATCGATCATCTGCGGGTTGTTCACCATCAGGACGTTGATGCTGTTCGGGCCTTCGCCGCCGGGCCCGCCGCCCCAGCCCGCGCACCCGGTCAGGGCGAGCGTGAAGGCGGCGGCCGCGGCGAGCAGAGCGCGTGGATGCCTACGTGACATGGGGCCTCCCCAGCGAGGCCCGGCGCCCTGTGACGCCGGTTACACCGGTCCCCAGTAGATGCCTGAGATCGACACCATGTCAACCTTTCGTCACGTTCCGTTGGATAAACGGGCATCACTGGGTGGCCCGTTCGTCCTATGTCGACGCCACCCGAGCCTCGGCTCCCAGAACGGCGACGACGTCGCCCGGGTGCAGCTGGCGGCCCCGGCGGGTGTCCACCTCGCCGTTCACTGTCACGTCGCCGGAAGCGATGAGGACCTTGCCCTCTCCCCCGGTGTCGATGAGGTCCGCGAGCTTGAGGAACTGTCCGAGTCTGATCATGTCGCCGTCGATGGGTACGTCACGCATGCGTTCATGATGGTCCAAGCCGTGCCGAAAACTTTGCCGGACTCGTTGAACCTTTCCGGCGTGTGATCCGAACTACCCCCTGTGAGGCACTTCCACCTGGCCCGCCGCGCGGGCGTCCCCACCGCCGCCGCGCTGTTCGGCGTACTCATCGCGGCTCCCGCCCTGGCCGACGTGACGGTCTCCCCGAGCACCGCGCCCCAGGGCGAGGGCGAGAACCTGACCTTCCGCGTCACCAACACCGGCGACCAGCCGATCCACACGATCAAGCTCCAGTTGCCGGACGACACCCCGGTGGCCGAGGTCTATCCGCTCTCGGTCGACGACTGGGGCCCGAAGATCGAGATGCGCGACCTCTCGACGCCGCTGCCGACCATCCACGGCGACACCAAGGCCACCGAGACCGCCGCCTCGATCACCTGGATCGCGATGCCGGGCAAGGACCTGGCCCCGGGCAAGGGCACCGACGTGCGCGTGGCCATCGGGCCGCTGCCGACCCTCTCGTCGATGCGGTTCACGGTCGTGACCACGTACGGCAATGGCAAACCCGGACCCTCGATGCCGCCGGCCGATCTGACGCTCACGCCGGGCACCGGAGGTGCCCCGGCCGGGCACAACGCCCACGGCGGGGGTACGACGGCGACCGGCACCGGCAGCGATGCCGAGGCGCAACTGTTCGCGCAGACCGTGGCCGACGCCGAGCGCGGGCCCTCGATCTGGTCGATCGGCGGCTGGGTCGTGGCCGGTCTGGTGCTGCTCGGCGGGGCGGTCGTCATGTTCCGCGGCCGGCACCGGGCCGAGCAGGACGACGACGAGCCCGAGGACGAGCTGGAAGAGGCCAAGGAAGAGGAGAAGGAGCCGGTCACGGCCGGCGGCTCCAGCAAGTGGGCCTTCAAGGGCTGAGCACAGGCTCCCGCGATGGTGGACGCGGGAAACCGTCGTGATGGCGCGCGTGGGGCGCGGCGCACGACCGGCGAGTGGGACCGTTGGGCACGGTTCGCGACTCGCGGACGAGGGGTGGGGACATCAGTTCCCACCCCTCGAGTACTTCCTCCTCAGACTGAAACGGTTCGGGGGCTCCGCAGGGCGTCGACGATCTCCCGCTGGACGCGGTCCGACTCCTCGTGCGGCACCTGGCAGGTGCCGGCCGCGACGTGCCCGCCGCCGCCGTAACGCAGCATGACCTCGCCCACGTCGACCGGCGAGGTGCGGTCGAGGATCGACTTCCCGCAGGCGAAGACCGTGTTGAGCTTCTGCCGGCCCCAGATGATGTGCATCGAGACCCGCGACTCCGGGAACAGGGCGTACACCATGAACCGGTTCCCGGCGTGGATCACCTCCTCCTCGCGCAGGTCGACCACGACCACGTCGCCCTCGAGGTGACTGACCCGTTTCAGCTGCTCGACGAACAGGTCGTACTGGGCCTGGAACAGCTCGGCCCGCTCGGCCACGTCGGGCAGGGCCAGGATCTCGTTGACGTCCTGGTGCTCGATGCAGGCGTCGATCAGCTGCATCATCAACTGGTAGTTGGAGATCCGGAACTCCCGGAAGCGCCCCAGGCCGGTGCGGCTGTCCATCAGGAAGTTCAGCAGGGTCCAGCCCTCGGGATGCAGGATGTCGTCGAGCTCGTAGTGCGCCGAGTCGGCCTGGTCGACCGCCTTCATGAGATCGTCGGAGACCTTGGGGAAGCGCTGGGCACCCCCGAAGTGCTCGTAGATGACCCGGGCGGCCGACGGCGCGTCGGCGT
Source organism: Actinoplanes sp. CA-131856 (assembly GCF_050956135.1). Classification (GTDB taxonomy): domain Bacteria; phylum Actinomycetota; class Actinomycetes; order Mycobacteriales; family Micromonosporaceae; genus Actinoplanes. The sequence continues at coordinate 6,486,056 of NZ_CP191849.1, forward strand.
CGATCACGTGGTTGGCCAGGTTGCCCTCGTTGCGCAGGGTCTCGGAGTGGTGGTGGTCGAAGACCATGTGCGCGCCCGGGGCGTACGGCAGGTTGGTCAGGATGTCGTTGGCGGTGACCTCGACCTCGCCGTCCTGCACGTCCTTCGGGTGTACGAACTTGATCTCGTCGATCATGTCGAGGTGGCGCAGCAGGACCGCGCAGACCAAGCCGTCGAAATCGCTTCGGGTCACGAGCCGGTACTTCACGGGATCCCCCTCGGTGGATGCTTCACCCTATTTTGCCACTTTTGTCGCTGTATCCCGCGTCGCATCGAGGGATGGATCTGAACCGCGAAGGGTCAACTCTGCGTAGGGTTCTCCCGGAAGGTCCCGACGGTCGAAGGACACGCAGAATCATGGACAACGTCCCTCAGCTCATCCAGGAGCGCAGCGCTCCGCCCGCCACGCTGGTGATCTTCGGCGCGTCGGGCGACCTGACCCGGCGCAAGCTGCTCCCGGCCGTGGAGAGCCTGGCCCGGCACAACCGCCTTCCCGGCGAGTTCGCCCTGGTCGGCGTGGCCCGCACGCCGATGGAGGACGAGCAGTTCGCCGCCAGCGCGCTCGACGGGCGCACGCTCAGCGACAAGGCCCAGCTCGCCGGTGGCATCCGGTACGTGTCGGGCGGCTACGACGACCCCGAGACGTACAAGCGCCTGGCCGAGACCCTCGACGAGCTCGACGCCACCCGCGGCACGTCCGGTAACCGCCTGTTCTACCTCTCGACGCCGGCCGAGGCGTTCAAGCCGGTGATCAACGGGCTGGCCGGGGCCGGGCTCAACCAGGCCCGCGAGGGCTCCTTCTCCCGCCTGGTCATCGAGAAGCCGTACGGTCGCGACCTGCCGACCGCCCGCGAGCTCGACGGCGTCGTGCACAGCGCGTTCGACGAGAACCAGGTCTTCCGCATCGACCACTACCTGGGCAAGGACACGGTCCAGAACGTTCTGGCCCTGCGCTTCGCCAACTCGATCTTCCAGCCGATCTGGGACCGCTCCTGGGTCGACCACGTGCAGATCACGGTGGCCGAGACGCTCGGCGTCGGCACCCGCGGCGGCTTCTACGAGCACGCCGGCGCCATGCGCGACATCGTGCAGAACCACGTGCTCCAGGTGCTCGCCCTGGCCCTGATGGAGCCGCCGGCGTCGTTCGAGGCCGAGGGCCTGCGCAACGAGAAGGCGAAACTGCTCCAGGCGATCCGGCTCCCCACCAACCGCGACATCGCCGACCTGGCCGTCCGCGGCCAGTACACGCGAGGCGGCACCCGCGAGGAGCTGATGGCCGGATATCGCGAGGAGACCGGCGTCGACCCGCTGTCACGCACGGAGACGTACGCGGCCATGCGGCTCAACGTCGACAACTGGCGCTGGGCCGGCGTGCCGTTCTACGTGCGCACCGGCAAGCGGCTCCCGGCCCGCGTGACCGAGGTGGCCCTGCAGTTCCAGCGGCCGCCGCACCTGCCGATCCCGGCCAACCAGCTCACCGACCTCGAGGCCGACGCGCTCATCCTGCGCATCCAGCCCAACGAGGGCATCTCGCTGCGCTTCGGGGCCAAGGTGCCGGGCCACTCGTTCCGGGTGCGCACGGCCAGCATGGACTTCTCGTACGAGCAGACGTTCGCCGAGGAGTCGCCCGAGGCGTACGAGCGGCTGCTGCTCGACGCCCTGGTCGGCGACTCCACGCTCTTCATCCGGGCCGACGAGGTCGAGCAGTCGTGGCGCGTGGTCGACCCGATCATCGAGCACTGGGCCAACGACCACTCGCCCATCCCCACCTACGAGGCCGCCTCGTGGGGCCCGGCCGACGCCGACCGCCTGATCGGCCGCTCGGGCCGGGCCTGGAAGAACAGCATTTAAGTGGTTTTGCGCGCCGCGAGGGTCTCGAGGGCCTTCGCGGCGTGGTCGTTCATGTTGGTCTCGGAGTGGATGACCTCGAGGATCGTCCGGTCGGTGTCGATCACGAAGGTCATCCGCTTCGTGCTCAGCGGGCCGAGTGGGAGCTTCCGCTTGACGCCCAGTTTCGCCGCGACGCTGTTCGACGGGTCACTGAGCAACGGGTAGTCGAAGTCGTACTTGTCCGAAAAATCCTTTTGTTTCTTGACTTCGTCGCGGCTGATGCCGACCCGCTGGGCTCCGGCTTCTTTGAATTCGGCCGCCAGGTCGCGGAAGTTGCAGGCCTCGGCGGTGCAACCGGTGCTGAGAGCGGCGGGATAGAAGAAGAGAACCACGGGACCGTCGGCGAGCAGAGCGCTCAGCCGGCGCGGCACGCCGTCCTGGTCGGGGAGCTCGAAGTCGTCGACGACATCACCCTTGTTTGCCATGGCAACAAGCTACTGCCCGGTAGCCGATTCGGCCATTGCGGCCCGCCTCCCCTAGGCTGAGAACTCCATCGAAGCCCCACCGAAAGCGACACCCCCCATGCAGGTCTCGGTCGCGCACTACCCCCCGAACACGGCCGTGCTCGTCCTGCGCGGTTCCCTCGACATCGACACCGCGCCCGCACTCAAGGCGAACCTCACCCGGCTCGTCGAACGCCCCGCGCCCCGGGTCGTGGTCGACGTGGCCGGCCTCGACTTCTGCGACTCCATGGGGGTCGGCGTGCTGGTGAACGCGCACGCCCGCGCCTCCGAGCGCGACGGCTGGGTGCGCCTGGCCGCCCCGTCCGGTTTCCTCCGGCGCCTGTTCGACACCTTGGGTCTCACCGACTACCTGGCTTTGTATCCCGATGTGGAGGCCGCCCTCAAGGAGTGAGGACGGCCCCCTGAAAATCAGCTGGTCACGCCGAAGACGATCCGGCCCAGGGTGTCCTCGGTGCCGGTGAAGCCCTCGGCCGGGAGGAAGGCGTCCTCACCGAAGTCGACGTCGATGTCGTCAGCGGTGCCGCCGACGCCGTCCGGGCCCACGCCGAACAGGGTGGCGAATCCGGTGCCGCCCGCGTCCTGCAGGTTCGGGATGGCGTCCTGGTTGTCGGTGTGGAAGTCGCCGAAGAAGTGCCCGGCCTCGTGCGAGATCACGTTGCTGAGCGCCTGGGCCACGAAGCGGATCCGGTCGCTCTGCGGCGTGAGGTAGCGGTTCAGCGAGGCCGCCGAGTCGGTGCCGGGCGCGCTGAGCACGTCGAGCAGCACGAGCGCGGTCTCCTCGGTCTCGAAGTTGCCGGGGTCGATGCTCTGCGCGATGCCGATCGTGTCGACGCCGGACTCCTCGATGGTGCCGCCGACCACGACGCGGCTGACGTTCGCCTTGCCCCAGACGTCGGCGTTGTCCTTGCTGTTGGCAATCTTGATCTTGAAGCGGCTGTTGAGACCGCTCTGCTCGAGGTCGGTCTTGAGGTTCTCGGTGACCCCGGCGACCACGGCGTCGATCACCGCGTCCTCGTCGGCGCGGGTCAGGCCCCAGCTGGTCAGGAAGGCCGAGAACGCGGTCAGGTCACGGTTGCCGGGACCGCCGAAGACGCCGGTGTTGACCCGGGCCCCGTCGAAGTCCAGGTAGAGCGTCTGCACCGGCTTGGCGCCCTGAAGGACCGGGCGGTACGCCTCGACCGTGATGTCGTACGCCCCGGAGCCGCTGGCCACGCCGATGTAGTGCCAGCCGGCCTTGGTCGCCACGTAGTCGGTGACGGCGTTGCCGCCGGCCGGCAGGGGCGAGTCGACCGGGTAGATGTACGACGCGTCCTGGTCGGATCCGTGCACCTCGCGCGGCACGGTGTCGTACACGGTCAGATAGGTGGCCGAGCCCTTCACCGATCCGCCGATGACGTCGCCGGCCCGCAGCTTGACCGCGAAGAAGTCCTGGTCGACACCGCCCGAGGTCAGCGTCAGGGTGTACGGGCCCTCGGTCGGCGGGGTCGGGTCGCCGATGCCGCCGCCGCTGCCCGAGTCGAACGGGTCGGCCGGCAGGCCGCCGTACGCCGAGACCGCCAGGTAGAAGTCGCCGCCGGTGGTGACCCGGTAGCTGATCCGGCTGTCGATCCCGGTGAAGTCGTCGTTGACGGCCAGCACGGTGCCGTCCGGTGCGAACAGCTGGAGCACGGTGTCCAGCGGCCCGGTCGGGGTGGCGGTCGTGATGGTCAGCACCTTCCCGGCCGGGGCGGTGAGCTTGTAGAAGTCGAAGTCGTTGCTGCCGTCGCCGGTCTGCCGGCCGTGCGGACCGTCACCGATCTGCGACTCGATGACCGCGCCGCTGCGGCCCGACCCGATGCCGGTGTCGCCGGCCAGCGGGATCGCGCCGTTGTCCTCGGGCGGGGCGGCCACCGTCGGCGTGGACACGACCTCGTTGTCGAGGCTGCCGAGGATCCGGATGTTCGGGTACTGCCCGGCGCCCGTGCCGTAGCCGTTGATCCGCTGGGCGTTGACCGGGACGTCGTTCCCGCCGGACGTGCCGTCAAGCTCGTCCTCGTCGACCACCACGGCCGGGGTGGCGGCCTTGGCCGAGGAAGCGGCGAGGGACTTGACGCGCTGGGACTGCTTGGCCTTGGACTGGGCCTTCATGTAGTTGGCCCAGCCCGAGTAGTCGACCTTGGCGACGTCGGTCACCTCGGCCAGGTACGGGTTCACACCCTTGGGCTTGGAGCCGTACGGCGCCTTGGGCACGACGCCGATGCCGACCGCCAGCGAGGCCTTGTCGGCCGCGGACAGCTCGTCGGACTTCGGTTCGGCTTGGGCCGCGCCCGGCGTGATGAGCGCCAGGCCGAGCGCGGTCGCGGACAGGGCAGCGATGCTTCGTCGCATTCAGTTCCCCCTTCAGCACATCCATGACCCCCGTCACGGATGGCCTTCAGGACGTTACTGAAGACGACGATCAATATCTATGCATGTCGATGATGCTTAACAGACTCTACAAACCGTCGCCTCTAGAGTGACGGTGTGGAACTCGTCCTCGACACCGACGACCCGCTGGCGGTCGCCGCGGTCAGCGCTGTCCACGCCGGTGATGTGACGGCTCTCCAGCGGCTGCTGGCCGAGCAGCCCCGGCTGGCGACGGCCCGGCTCGGCGACCATGACGGCGGGATGTCGCGCACCCTGCTGCACGTGGTGGCCGACTGGCCGGGTCACCGTCCGAACGGCTCGGCGACCGTGGCCGCGCTGATCGCCGCGGGCGCCGACGTGAACGCCCGGTTCACCGGACCACACACCGAGACGCCGCTGCACTGGGCCGCCAGCAACGACGACGTCGCGGTGCTCGACGCGCTGCTCGACGCGGGCGCCGAGATCGACGCGACCGGCGCGGTGATCGCCGGAGGCACACCGCTGGACGACGCGACCGCGTTCGCGCAGTGGCGGGCCGCGCGGCGGCTGGTCGAGCGCGGCGCGCGGACCGGCCTCGGGCACGCCGCGGCGCTGGGGCTGATGGACCGGCTGCGGGGGTACTTCACCGCGACGACGGCGCCGGACGCGGACGAGGTCAACGCGGGGTTCTGGAACGCCTGCCATGGCGGCCAGCAGCAGGCCTGCGCGTTCCTGCTCGAGCACGGGGCCGACGTCAACTGGCTTCCCGGATGGGAAAGGTCGACCCCGCTGGACGCCGCCCTGCGCGGCGGCGCCACCGACCTCGCGGACTGGCTGCGTGGCCACGCCGCCGTCACGGCCGCCGAACTCGGCCGGTCGTCAGCCTAACGTCGCCCGCACGGACTCGAGGGCGGCGACCGCCGCGCCGCGGGCGCCGGCCATGTCGAGGTCGGCCACCAGGGCGAACGTGGCCGCGGCCTGCTGCTCGGCGCGCAGTTCGGTGCTCTCGCGGACCGCGTTGAGGAACCACTGGCGGAAGCGCGGCGCGGCCTCGACCACGCCGCCGCCCAGCAGGTAGGCGTCGGGGTCGGTGAAGTTGGCGGCGATCGTGAACAGCTTGCCGATCGCCTTCGCCTGCTGGCCGAACACCGCCAGCGCGAGCGGGTCGTCCTTCTCGCCGTAGCCGCGCAGCAGCTTGGCCGCCTTGGGCAGGGGCTCGGCCGCGAGCGGGTGGTCGGGGAACTTCGTCAGCCAGTACGGCAACAGGTTCTTCTTGATGCCGGTCAGCGACGCGATGCTCTCCACGTCCCCTTCGAAACCACAGTTGCACTGAGGTACCGGCTGATCCTCCTCGAGCACGTCGTGCAGGGGAATCTGGACGTGGCCGAGTTCGCCGGCCATACCGGCGGCACCGCTGATCACCTTGCCGTTCTCGACCACGCCGCCGCCGAGGCCGGTGCCGACGATCGCGGCGATCGACGACTTGCTCGTCGAGTCATCGCCGAAAAGGCGGTAATGCGCATACAAAGCTGCCGCATTTGCATCGTTTAAGTAGAAAACGGACAAATTTAGCCGCTCTTCGAGAGCGCCCCGGATGTCGAAGCCGTGCCACGACTTCTGGTTGAAGTTGGTCGAGCCCTTGGACGAGATCACGCCGGTGGCGCTGGCCGGGCCGGGCGTGTCGAGCCCGACCGCGCGGACCAGGGTCAGCGGGGTGCTGGTCAGTTCGAGGATGTTGTGGAAGGCCTCGGCCAGCGCCTCGATGGCCGACTCGGGGCCCTCGGTCACCAAGCTCGGATTTTCCACGAGGTTGTCGACCAGATATTGCCCCGTGGCATCCAGCACGGTGGCGTTGTTGCAGGTCCCGCCGTTGTCGAGACCGACGACGACCCAGGAGGACGGGGTGCGTACCGATTCAGCCTGATCCACAGGCCTGAGCGTACGTCCGACTCGTGCCGCGCGGTACGGGTGCGGGCGGATTGCGGCTCCGTTAGTCACGGTTGCAGCCGCGACTCCCCCGGCCGTACGGGCCGAACGTGCTGGCATGACGACCCGACGCACGCTCCTCGCCGCCGGTGCCGCCACCGCAGTCGCCGTTGCCGTCGCTGCTCCCCCGGCGGCGGCCGCTTCCTCGACGACGTTGCTCAGCGACGACCAGATCGCCCACCTGCTGCGCCGCGCCACGTTCGGCCCGACCGCGGCCTCGCTGGCCGAGGCCCGCAAGCTGGGCGTGGCGGGCTGGCTCGACCGGCAGCTGAACCCCTCGAAGATCAACGACGCCGCCTGCGACACCCTGCTCGCCCGGCTGCCGCTGGCCGGCGCCTCCATCGCCACCGTGCGGGCCAAGCTGCCCAAGAACTCGTACGACGCGTTCAAGCAGCTCGGCCGGGCCGCCGTGGCCCGCGCCGCCTGGAGCGAGCGTCAGCTGTTCGAGAGCACCGTCGCCTTCTGGGCCAACCACCTGCACGTCGCCGCGCCGTCGAGCGGCGTCTGGGACAGCCGTTCCGACTACGACGCCCAGGTGCTGCGCAAGCACGCCTTCGGCCGGTTCGCCGACATGCTCAAGGCGTCCATGCGCCACCCGGCCATGCTCACCTATCTCGACAACCGCAGCTCGACCAAGGCCAACCCCAACGAGAACTACGGCCGCGAGCTGATGGAGCTGCACACCGTCGGCCTGATCTACTCCGAGGCCGACGTGCAGGCGGCGGCCCGCCTGCTCACCGGCCTGACCGTCACCGCGTCCGGCGGCTACGTCTACGACGGTGCCAAGCACGTCACCGGCGCCGTCGAGATCCTCGGCTTCAAGCACGCCAACGCCACCGCCGGCGGCGGCGAGGCGGCCGCCCTGGCCTTCGCCGACCACCTGGCCCGGCACCCGGCCACCGCGCAGCGCCTCGCCGTCAAGCTCTGCCAGCGCTTCGTGGCCGACGAGGCGCCCGCCTCGCTGGTCGCCAAGCTGGTCAAGGTCTACCTCGACAACGACACCGCCATCACGCCGGTCCTGCGTGCCCTGTTCACCTCGCCCGAGTTCGCGGCGTCGATCGGGGCCAAGGTCCGCACGCCGTTCGAGGACCTCATCGCCTCGATCCGGGCGCTCGGGCTCGGCCCGGAGGCCTCCGGGGTCAAGGCCCTCGACGCGCTCTACAACGCGACCGTGAACGCGGGCAACGCGCCGTTCCGCTGGGCCCCGCCCAACGGCTATCCCGACGTGGCCATGGCCTGGTCGTCGCCGTCCGGCTTCCTGCTCAGGTGCAACAACCACCTCAACCTGGCCGCCGGGTGGTATCCCAGCCAGCTCACCCGCCCCGCCGACCTGCTCAAGTCCCTCGTGCCCACGCTGCCGAAGACGTACGGCGCTCTGGTCGACGCGCTGGCCGTACGGCTCGCCGGGTCCAAGCTCCCGGCCGCGCACACGGCCGCCGTGCTCAGTGTCGCGGGCAAGCTGCCGACCAGTCCTCTGACCGCGTCCGACAAGTCGCTTGCGGGCCACGCGCCGTACCTGATCGCCCTGGTCCTCGACTCGCCGTCCTTCCAGCAGAGGTGAAGCCGATGTTCTCCTTCGACTGCCGCGAGAAGCAGGTCAGCCGCCGCACCGTCCTCGGCGGCGCCCTGGCCGGCGTGGCCGCCGCCGGGATCTCCACCAAAATGGCGTACGCCGCGCCCGGCTACACCGGTGACACGCTGGTCGTGCTGTCGCTGCGCGGCGGGTTCGACGGGCTGTCGGCCATCGTCCCGATCGGCGACGCCGACTACTACAAGGCCCGGCCGTCCATCGGCGTGCCCAAGAGCCAGGTCATCGCGGGTGACGGCACCTTCGGCCTGAACCCGGCGCTGGCCCCGCTGCTGCCGCACTGGCAGAGCGGCAAACTCGCCGCGGTGCACGCCGTCGGGCAGCCCAACCCGACCCGCTCGCACTTCGCGGCCATGGACGCGATGGAGAACGCCGCGCCCGGCACGTCGATCCGCACCGGCTGGCTCGACCGGATGCTCGGCGTCACCGGGGCGTCCGGCCCGCTGGCCGGCGTCTCGATCGGCAACGCCATGCCCCACCGGCTGTACGCGGGACCCGCGTCCGACGTCTCGATGGCCTCGATCGACGGCTTCACCCTGGCCGGTGACTCGGCCAAGCGCCCGCGGGCGGCCGCGCTGCGGGCCATGTACGCCGACGCGCCCGCCCTCCAGGCCGGTCAGGCCCTCGCCGCCGACCAGGCGCTGACCGCCACGGCCTCGCTGCGGGGCGCCACCTACACGCCGGCCAACGGTGCGGCCTATCCGGCGACCGAGCTGGGCACGGCGCTGCGCGACGTGGCCCGCCTGATCAAGGCGAAGGTGGGCCTGGCCACGGCCACCGTCGACTGCGGCGACTGGGACATGCACGAGGGCCTCGGCACCGGGGTCAAGGGCCAGCGGATGTACGACAACCTCAACGAGCTGGCCCTGGCCCTGGCCGCGTTCGCCACCGACCTCGGCGCCGAGGGCATGGCGTCGGTGACCCTGCTGACGATCAGCGAGTTCGGCCGCCGGGTGGCCGAGAACGGCTCGCACGGCGTCGACCACGGGCACGGCAACGCCATGCTGGTGCTGGGTGGAGGCGTACGAGGGGGAAAGGTCTTCACGAAGTGGCCCGGTCTTTCGCCGGCCGAGCTGGTCGCCGGTGACCTGGCCGCCACCACCGACTACCGCTCGGTGATCGGCGAGATCCTGCAGAAGCGCTGCGGCGTCGGCTCGCTGTCGCAGGTCTTCCCGGACGTCTCCCCGTCCTCCTTCGGGCTGACATCGGCACGCTGATTCCTCGGACGTTTAGGTGTACGACACTTTCCCGTCGCCCGGACGAGTTGTGCTGGGTGAGTGTGCGATTCCCGCCCCCTCTAGGCTGGCCCGTGATGCAACAAGGTAACGGGCACGTCGTGGTGGACGTGGGACAGGACGACGGCTTCGTCTCGCTGCGGCGCTCGGCTCGCCCGCGCGCCGAGCGGTACGAGCTGGGCCGCTCGCTGCGCGAACGGGCACACCGCTCGGAGATGGCGTTCTGGACGCCGCCGCCGGACCGGGCCGACCCGGTCCAGCAGATCATCGAGGCCAACCAGGGCCGGCAGCCGTGGCTCGTCCCGGTCCGGGTGGGGCGGATGATCTCTTCGCCGTACGCCTATCTGCGCGGCTCGGCCAACGTGATGGCCGACGACTTCGCGGGCCTGCCCGCCACCGGCATCACGCCGGTCATCTGCGGCGACGCCCACCTGGGCAACTTCGGCTTCTACGCGTCGCCCGAGCGCGAGCTGGTCTTCGACCTCAACGACTTCGACGAGGCACACCCCGGCGCCTGGGAGTGGGACCTGCGCCGGCTCGCGGTGAGCGTCTACGTGGCCGGCCGGCAGAACGGCTTCCGCGAGAGCGCCTGCGCCGACGCGGTCGAGCACTGCGTCGAGGAATATCAGATGCAGATCGCCCACCTGGCCGAGCAGCCGTTGCTGGCCCGCTCCTTCGACCAGCTCGACGTGGACAAGCTGCGCTCGGCGGCCACCCGGGCCAGCTTCCGCGACGAGATCGAACGGGCGGCCCGCCGGGCCCGCCGCCGCACGAGCGACCGCGCGCTGCCCCGCTTCACCGAGCGCCGCGACGGCACGGCCAAGCTGGTCGAGGAGCCGCCGCTGATCACCCGCCCCAGCGACCAGGAGCGCGAGCTGCTGGCCGAGGCGCTGGACGGCTATCTGAACACGCTGCCGCCCCACTGGGCGCGCATCCTGGCCGGATATCGCATCGTCGACATCGCGCACAAGGTGGTCGGGGTCGGGTCGGTGGGCCTGCGGGCGTACGTGGCCCTCTGCGAAGGCAGCAGCTCCGACGACGTGGTCTTCCTCCAGCTCAAGCAGGCCCGCCGCTCGGTGATCGCCCGCCACCAGCACGGCGACTCGGCCTGGCACCGCCACCAGGGCCAGCGGGTCGTCGAATATCAGCAGGCCCTGCAGACGGTGTCGGACCCGCTGCTCGGCTGGACGACGGTCGGCGACACCCAGTTCTACGTCCGGCAGTTCCGCGACATGAAGGGCGCGATCGTCGTCGAGGGCATCGACGCGGGCGCCCTGGCCGACTACGCCGGCATCTGCGGCTATCTGCTGGCCAAATCACACGCCCGCACCAGTGGTGCTTCGATGATCGCCGGGTACATCGGCGGCAGCGGCAAATTGGCCGAGGCGCTGTGCCGCTTCTCGAGGGCCTACGCCGACCAGGTGGAGAGCGACCACGCGGCGCTGTCCGCCGCCGTACGACAGGGCCGGCTCCCGGCCGAGACAGTGTGAGAGGACCATCGTTGAGCGGCCGTGTCTCCCTGGACAACCAGGAACTGCTGGACTTCTGGACCGAGCGGCACCTGTGCACGCTGACCACGCTGCGGGCCGACGGCTCGCCGCACGTGGTGGCGGTCGGCGCCACCCTCGACCCGGCGTCGGGCCTGGCCCGGGTCATCTCGTCGTCGACATCGGCCCACGTGCGCCACGTCCGGAACGGCCAGACCAGGGTGGCGATCTGCCAGGTCGACGGCCCCCGCTGGACGACGGTCGAGGGCCTGGCCGTGGTCCGCGACGACCCCGGCGCGGTGACCGAGGCCGAGAAGCGCTACGCGGTCCGCTACCGGACGCCGCGCCCCAACCCGCAGCGCGTGGTCATCGAGGTCGACATCAGGAAGATCCTGGGTTCAAGCCGCTTCACCGCGTGAAGACCGCCGACGGGTCGTAACGCGCACGCAACTGCCGCACACGGTTGGTGTTGGCCAGGTAGTACGTCTCGTCGGGCAGGCCGGGCACCGGGAAGTTCGGGTAGGCGCCGCCGGTGCCGAAAGGGTGGGTCAACTCGTACGAGTCGTCCAACCACCCGCCTGGGTGATCGTCCGCGGTGACCGTGGCGGTCTGCTTGAGCAGGAAGAGGGCGTCACGGTGGGGAAAAGCCGTGGCGGCGGCGGGCACACGGTTGTAGGCGCCGCCCCACGGTGTGAAGTCGAGCTCGCGTTCCTCGCCCGGGCGCCGGTCGGCGAGCAGGCGGGTGAGCAGGCCGGCCGATGGGACGGCCCCGCGGAAATACTCCGACCTCGGATAGGCGAAGTGGTCGTCGAGGGTGTCCTCGCCGGCGAGCCAGCGCTTGGTCGTCCGATGTGTTCCGTGCCGCCGGTCGTCGCGGTCACACCGAGACGGCGGATCAGGGCGTCCACCGCGGCGTGATCGGGCGCGGCGCCGAAGACGGCCACGGTTAGGGGCCGGTCCGGGTCGGGCGGGGCGGTGATCACCAGGCTCGGTGCCACGGCCTCGTCGAGCTCCGGCAGCAGGTGCTGCCAGGCGTCGAGCACGGTCGCGGCGGCGTCCGCCGGGAAGGTGAGCCGGAAGGCGGTCGAGTCGGGAGCGGGCACGGTCCGGAAGGTCAGCGAGGTCACCACGCCGGGGGCGCCCCCACCGCGGAGCAGCCACAGCAGGTCGTCGTCGGCCTCGACCACCTGACCGTCGGCCCGCACCATCGTCGCGGCCACCAGGCTGTCGCAGGTCAGACCGTGGCGGCGGCCGAGGATGCCCAGGCCGCCGCCCAGGGTCAGGCCGGCGACGCCGACCGTCGGGCCGCACCCGGCGGCCAGGGTCCGGCCGTGCGCGGCCAGCGTGTCGTACACCTCGGCCAGCAGCGTGCCGCCGCCGATCACGGCCCGGTCGCCGTCGGTGCGTACGCCGGTCATCGGGCCGAGGTCGATCAGCAGGCCGTCGGTGCTGGACCTTCCGGCGAAGCAGTGCCCGCCGCCTCGTACGGCCAAGGAAAGCCCTTTGTCCTGGGCTTCGGCGATGGCGGCGGCCACCTCGGCCGGCCCGGCGCAGCGCACCACCGCGGCCGGCCGGATGCCGGCGAAGCGGGCGAGAACCATCAGCGGACCCACACTCTCAGGTCGCCCACGGGCTCGAAGCCGCCGTCGAGCGCGGCGGCGAGCGCCTCCCCGCGTTCGTAGCCGACCAGCGGACGGCCCGGGAAGGCCGCGTCGATCGCCCCGGCCAGCTCGGCCCAGTCGACGCGATGGCCCGGCACGGCCCACACGTTCGACACGTCGACCACGCCGCTGCCGAGCCGGGCGACCGCGCCGGCGACGAGCTGGTCGCCGGCGTAGCGGGCCAGGATGCGGAAATGCGCGCGCCGCAACAGCGGAGGCAGCAGGACGTCACGCGTGTCGTGCCGGCCCGTCCACCGGGCCAGCTCCGCCCCGCCGGTCACCGCGACCCAGCCGCCGGGCGTCCCGTCCGGCGCGGGCTCCCGGTGGATCCAGGTGGCCGCGAACAGCGACTCCAGGCCGGCCCCGGTCAGGTCCATCGTCGCGAAGCTGTCCTTCACACCGCCGTGCTCGCGGCCCTCGAGGCGGGCCAGCACCTGATCGGCGCTCACCCCGGGCTCGACCACGACCGCGTCCGAGTGCAGCGGCGGTGGCGGATCGAGGGCGCTCCACAGCCCGTCGACCAGCGTCGATCCGACCCCGTGCAGGGCGCAGAGGTCCTCGTACCAGCCCACACTCGCGTCGACCGCACTCCGAAGCCGGGAATCCATGGTCCCATCCTGCCCTGCCGACGGGGCTAGCATCGGCCCGTGGCCATCACGTGGATCGATGCCGGCGTGCTGCGCAAGATCGGCGGCTCGGGGCTGTCCTCGTGCCGGCTGTCCACTCCGGGTGGGGAGATCGACTCCTTGCAGGCCGACTCGCTTCCCGGGCTCATCCAGGCGCTCGGATATCTGAAGTACCGGCTCAGCGGCAGCACCTTCCTGCGTGGCCAGTCCTCGCTGTACGAGGGCAGACTTCAGCCCTCGTTGATGAGGGGCTTCACCGGGAACCGGCACCGGCGCGACGAGAAGGCCGAACGCTTCATCAGCCAGGTCGCCGACTGGCCCTGCGACAGCGCGAGCTCCCGGCATCGCACGGTGACATGCCCGGTGAAGCTCGGCCGGGACGTCTCCCGCGACTCGTTGCTGGGCAGCGGCGTGCCGCACTCTGGTTCGCCTGCCACCATTTCACGGTGGAGGGCCGCTATCTCCATGTCGTCCGGCGCAACCTCCACGACGCCGGTGAGGACTACGTCTACGTCTTGTCGATAACGCTGGAGGCCGCGGTGTCGACCCAGGAACGCCCCGGTCTGTGGCTGTTTCCCGAAAAAGGGCGCGTGATCGACCTCCGCGTGGCGGCGCCCTCCTATTACGTTCGCCCGCACGCTCAGCACGGCTACCTGATCCGCCCTCATTCCATGGACGGCGCCGGGCTGACGGTGGCCGTGATCCGGGTGCCGCTGACGCGCGCCCTGGAGTGGCTGGGATCGAGTGTCATCCTGAGCCCGTTCGGCATCTATCCGCCGGCCACCGTCGACGACGGATATCGCCGGCTTCTCGACCGGTTCCGGCCCGGCGACGGGTTTCCCGAGCTCGGCACCATCAGCGTCGTCGGTCCTGGCTACTGATCGCGGCGGCCACGGTGGACAGAGCCCGCTCGAGGTCGGGCAGGCTGAGGTGGCCGAAGCCGACGCGAACGATGTGGTCGTCCTCGCCGAACCAGGCGCCGGGGGCCACCCGGGTGTCGGCCTCGCGGAGGGTGGCGTGGAACCTCTCCACGTCCAGGCCGGCCGGCAGGCGCAGGCAGCACAGGGGGCCGCCGTCAGGGGTGACGATCTCGACCGGATTGTCGGCCGCCCAGGCCAGGAGCAGGTCCAGGGCCTCGCGCAGGAACGGGCCGCTCGTGGTGCCCCGCTCCAGGACCCGGGTGGCCAGGTGCTCGTCGATCGTCGAGCAGGCGATGGTGGTCTCGAACTTGGCCGCACGAACCTGCTCGTACAACGCGGGGTCGGTGGTGGTCAGCCAGCCCAGGCGCAGGCCGGGAGCGCCGTGCGCCTTGGAGACCGAGGAGCACGTGACGACGGCCGGAGAGAGGGCCGCCGCCGTGGGCGGGACCGGCGCGTCGCCGTACACGGACTCGCGGTAGGTCTCGTCGACCAGGATGCGGCAGCGGGGAGCGCGGCGGGCCACCAGGCCGGCGAGAGCTTCCAGGTCGCGTGCTTCGACGCGTACACCGGAAGGGTTTTGGGGTGAGGCCAGCGAGACCAGATCGGTGGCCGGGTCGAGCGCGGCTTCGATGCGGTCGAGGGGCAGGCGGTACGCCTCGTCGAAGCGGGCGCTGACGATGTCGACGCGGGCGCCGCGGGACTCGGGGAATGAGCGCGCGGGCGGGAAGCAGGGGCCGACGAGGAGCACGCGCTTCGCCGGCAGGAGCGACATGGCGTGGATGGCGCCCACCGTGATCAGCACGTCGTCGCTGGTCACACCCGTGCTCGCGGCGATCAGCGAGCGCAGCGCAAGGTCACCGCGGGTGGTGCCGTAGCCGAGCGGCAGGTCGGCCAGGCCCTTCAGGTCGTCCTCGGTGAAGCGCAGCGGCGGGCAGGTGCTCTCGGCCAGGTCGTAGCGGACGGTGCTGTCGATCAGGGCGGTCATCGCGCTCATGAGGACGATCGTGCGCGAGAAGGGTCTCGCCACGGCAGTGCCAATGCCCCTAGATTGGTCTGTCGATGGAACCAATCGGCATCGTCGAGCGCCTGGGCCGCTGGGCCACCGGGCGCGGCGCGCTCTATCTGCTGCTGGCGGCCCGCATCCGCACCCTGATCGGCGAGGGCGAGCTGCCGCCGGGCACGCTGCTGCCGCCGGACCGGGCGCTGGCGTCGGCGCTGGCGGTGGGGCGGAGCACGGTCGTCGCCGCGTACGACCTGCTCGTGGCCGAGGGCCGCATCGTCCGCCGGCAGGGCAGCGGCACCCGGGTCGCCGGTCCGCCCTCGGGCACCGCGCGGCCGACGACCGAGGCGCCCGCGTTCCTTCATCTGCTGGAGCCGCGTGACGGCGTACTGATGCTGGCCTGTGCCGCCCCCGACGCTCCTCCGCCCGCGCTGCTGACGGCCTACGCCTCGTCGCTGGAAGATCTGGCCGCCATCACGGGCGACATCGGATATCACCCGACCGGCCATCCGGCGCTGCGCCGGGCCCTCGCCGAGCGCTACGACGAACGGGGCCTGCCCACGGCGCCCGACCAGATCATGGTGACCACAGGCGGCCAGCAGGCGCTGACGTTGCTGGCCAAGGCTCTGATCCGCCCCGGCGACCGGGTGATCGTGCAGGCGCCCACCTACTTCGGCGCCATCGAGGCGTTCCGCGAGGAGGCCGCCGTCCTCCAGACCCTCCCGGTCGATCTGCGGGGATTCACCAAGGTCAACCCCAGTCTGGCGTACGTCATCAGCACCTTCCACAACCCCACAGGCACCGTCCTGCCGCCGGCCGAACGTCACCGCACCGCCCAGGCCGGCTTCCCCCTCATCGACGACGAGGCCCTGGCCGACCTGGGCTTCCCCGGGCACACGCCGCCCCCGCCCCTGGCCGCCTTCAACGACCAGGTCATCACCATCGGCTCGCTGAGCAAGCTGATCTGGGGCGGCCTGCGCGTCGGCTGGATCCGCGCCCCGGCCACACTGATCGCCCGCCTGGCCCGCATGCGCACGGTCTTCGACCTGGGCGGCAACGTCCCGGCCCAGCTGGCGGCGGCCCACCTGCTCCCCCGGCTGGGCCCGGAGCTGGCGAGGTCGGCCCAGCTCAGAAAGGACCGCCACGACCATCTGCGGGCCGAGCTGGCCCGCGCCCTGCCGTCCTGGCACGCGCCGGCGGTCGAGGGCGGGCAGACCCTGTGGGTGCGCCTGCCGCACGGCGACGCCCGCTCGTTCGCCCAGCAGGCCCTGCGCCACGACGTGGCGGTCCTGCCGGGCCCCGGCCTCGACCCGTCCGGCGCCAGCCAGGATCATGTGCGCCTGCATTTCCTGGCTTCACCGGAAGATCTGACCGAGGCCGTACGGCGCCTGGCCGCGGCTTGGTCCACATATGATCCCCGGCCGGCCCCCTATCCGCCGGCCATGGCGATCTGACTCAGAATCCGCTTTATTCTTGACAGATTCCGTGGCATATCGCTCGTACCGTGTGCGAATGAATACGACAGCGCAGGAAATCATCGTTCTGACGCAATCGCCGAACTGGGCCGACAAGCTCGAGGCATGGTCCACTTTCGCCGGGGTCATCATGTCCCTGTTGGCATTCTCCGTCGCCGCGCTGCTCCTGAGATTCGAGATACGCCGAGGACGCCAGGCCGAGGACGCGGTCGGGGTCGAGCAGTCCCGCGCTCAGGAAGATCGGGACCGATGGGAGCACGAACGCCGGATGACGGATCAACAATATGCCCGCGCGGTCATCGCCGAAGACCAATTCCGCGGCTTCGAAATCATCAAAGGGCGGCGGCGTTTCGTCGTACGATTCCGATTGAGAAACTTCGGTCCTTTACCCCTCCTGGCGTACAACATACTTTTCCGGGAGGTGAACGGCCGGCTCTGGCTGGCCTGGCACCAATACGTCGTTGATCCGGGCGCGGACATCGCCTTCGCCGAGGACTGGTCTCCGGACGAGGAGCAAGACATTCTGGAGCGTGCGAATTGGGTGCACATGTTCACGGACGCCTACGGGCGCACCTGGAAGTTCGAAGGCGTGGAACTGACCCGGATCGAGAACGAGCACGAACTGCTCAGCGGAGTCAGGCACTTCAGGGCACTGGTGCCGCGGATCTGATCAGTCGCTGACGTGGGCGGTGTTGTCCAGCCAGTGCCGGGCCAGGGCGACGTCGCCGTCGACGCCAGAACTCGTGAGCGGGCGCCGGCGGGTCAACGTCAGCAGGAGCGTGCCGGCCGAAGCGGTCACTGTCACGTCGGCCGCGTGGGTCGCGGGCTGCCACGTCGCGCCGGCCGGGTGGCGCTCGATGAACCACGCGGCCTCGATGTCGGTGGCCCTCCACTGCAGGGTCTGGCCGGTGCCCCGCAGGGCGTGGGCGGACTCGGGGCGCCGCATCTCCCAGGTCGGGGAGGTGAGCATCGCCAAGTGGTTGGTGATGAGGGCGGCGGCAACGTCGGCGTCGACATCGGCCGTACGGCCGGCCGCGTTGGCGGCGTCGGCGCCGTGGACGACTGTCTCGTTCAGGACCGTGGACAGCCAGAACTCTGTGCCGGAGCGCCCGTCGCCGGCGGCGTTGACGACCGGGACGTCCAAGGCGAGGGCCTTCGTCACCCGGTCGGACGAGACGGACAGCCACGCCGGCCACTCGGCGGGGTCGGTGGGGGGCTCGGCCATCTCGGTGGGGAGCTTCTCGAGGTCGGTGACTTGCTGCTCGAAGATGTCGGCCACCCAGTGCTGGGTCTGGCCGATGTGGGCCACCAGGTCGGTGACGGTCCACTCGGGGGCGGTCGGCACCACGGTGCCGGGTCCGGCCGCGGTGGCCGCGGCGGCCAGGCGGTGGGTGTGGTCGATGATGGCTTTGCGGGCGCGTTCGGGGGTCAGCTTGGTCATCGGATCGGCCTTTCGTGGAGTCGTTGGTGCTCTGACTGACTCCGCTCGGGGCTCGAACTCATCGGTGGCGTCAGAAACGGCCGTCCGAGGTGAAAGGGCCCACCTTCGACGGGAGGGTCAAGCCGGCGATCGAAAGGGCGGTCAGCAGGTCCAGCAGCTCGCGGCGGGTCAGGGCGCCGGGGGTCGCGGGCTCGGGATGGGGCACGTCCAGCGCCCGGGCCGCCTCCACGGCCCGGGTGGCGATGGCGGCCTCGATCGCCCACAGGCGGTGGGCCCGCATGGCCAGGTGGGCCGAGGCGGTCAGCTCGCTGTGCAGGCGGAGCAGGCGGCGGAGGTCGGCCGCCAGCTGCTCGATGGGCGGCCCCATCGGCTGGGGCGGCGGCGGATGGAGGACGCGCCAGCGGTCCGCCACGGCGCCGCACCATCGTGGGGCGTAGACCACCGCGGCGCCGATCAAGGTGGGGGCGGCGACTATCAGCGCCAGCTTTCCCAGGTCGAGGGCGGACACGCTTTCGACGATCCGCCCGGGGCGGGGTGAGCGTCAAGGCGATGACAGTCAGCGCGAAATGTGTTGGAAGGCCGACTCGGGATCTTCGCCCAACGCGCTACTTCTAGCGGGTTTCCGGAAGCTCGGGGCCGCACCATCGGAGCCATGGAACTTCCGCTGATCGGCCGCGACGGTGAGATCGAGCGTTTCGCGGCCCTGCTGCGCCGGGCCGCGCCGGGACGTCCCACGGTGCTGATACTCGACGGGCCACCGGAGATCGGGTGTGGCCGTCTGTTGCGGGAGCTCGCGGTGGCCGGGCGGCGCCTCGGCGCGGCCGTGGCCACCGCACCCGACCGGATCGTGGTGGTGCGCGACCGGGAGGCGCTGCGGCCGGGCACCGCCGATCCGCACTTCCCCGAGCGGCTGGCCGCGTCGGCGCCGGTGCTGGTGGTCACCGCGCGGCAGCCCGTGCTCGCGACCACGCCGGCCGAGGTGCACCGGGTGGTGCTGGCCCCGCTCGGCCGGGCCGACGTCCGCCGGCTGATCGCGGCCCGGCTGGGCGGCCCGCCCAGCGACCGCCTGCTCGACCTGGCCCGCGTCGCGGCGGGCCGGCCGGGCGCGATCCTCGACCTGCTCGCCGGGCTGCACGAGGAGAAGATGCTGCCCGAGAAGGGAATGCTGCCCGAGCGGACCAGGGCGCGGCTCGCCCATCGGGTGGCCAACCTGTCGGCGTCGGCGCGCCATCTCGTGCAGGCGGCGACGGCGGTGCGGTCGCCGGTCTCGCCGGCCCGGCTCAGTGAGCTGCTCGGCGGCAGCGTGGTCGCGCTTCTGCCGGACGTCGAGGAGGCGCTCGACTCGGGCCTGCTCGTGCCGGCCGGTGACGCGCTCGCGTTCAGCCACGAGCTGGTGCGGGCCGTCGTCGAGGCGTCGATGCCGCACGCGGTGGTGGCGGCGCTGCGGCACGAGCAGGGGCCCCGCCGGCCGCGGTCGCGGATGACAGTGGCGCCGCATCAGCGGACGAGCCCGCGCACGGCCGACTGGAGTCTGCTCAGCGAGCGGGAGCTGGAGATCGCCGAGCTGGTCGGGCTGGCCCTGACGAACCAGCAGATCGCCAGCCGGCTGGGCCGGTCGCCGCACACCGTGAACTATCACCTGCGGCAGATCTTCCGGAAGTTCGGCCTCGCGTCGCGCGTGGAGCTCGTCTCCCTGCTCCGCCTGCGGGAACACCCGGAGATACGGGCCGACGCCGGCTGACTAGCCGTACAGCCAGTCCAGGGAGCCGGCCGGCGCGGCCGCCAGCTCCCGGTCGCGGCGCTCCTGCTCCGGGCCGTCGGGCAGGTGATAGGTCAGCAGCCCCGCGCGGGACATCGCGAAGACCCGCTCGACCCGCGGGCGCCGCACCGCCTCGAACCGGGTGAACCCGTCCGGGTGGTGCAGGCAGAAGGCCAGCGTGGCGGCGTCCTCGATGGCCTGGCCGGCGCCCTGGGCCACGAACGGCAGCATCGGATGGGCCGCGTCGCCGATCAGGACGACCCGGCCGCTGTGCCACCGCGGCGATGGCGTCCGGTCCCGCAGGGAATGCGCGACGAAATCACCGCCGGCCACCAGGCGGCGGGGCTCCGCATGCCACTCGGCGAAGCCGTCCTCGAGTCCCACGCCGTCGTCGGGGACCACCGCCACCACGTTGACGCCCCCGCCGATCGGGTAGGCGACCAGGTGGCGGTCAGGGCCCAGCCACACCACCACGCGGTCGAGGTCCGCCGGCACGACCGCCCGGTACGCCACGTAGCCGCTCTCCCGGGCCGGATCGCCGGTGATCGCGGAACGGACGACCGAGTTCAGCCCGTCAGCGCCGACCACCAGGTCGGCGTCGAGGTCGCCGGCCGAGCGCACCGGCGCGCCGAGACGGATGGTGGTGGCGGTGGCCAGCGCGGCGATCAGGTCGCCCCGCCGCATCGTGTAGTACGGCGTGGCGTACCGCTGAAGGCCGATCCTGGAGATCACCGAGTCGTCGCGCCAGCGACGGAGCTCCCGGTAGGCCGGCCGCGCCGCCGTCGCGAACACCTCCCCGTCCAGGAGTGCGGCCGCGTTGGGTGAGATCTGAATGCCGTATCCCTCGTCCGGGAGGGCCGCCTGCCGCTCGTACACGGTGACCCGGGAGAAGCCCTCCCGTCGCAGGGCGCCGGCGGCCGCGAGACCACCGATCCCCGCGCCCACGACGGCGATGTCAGTAGTAGCGCAGCGCACGGTCCCAGTCCTCACCCGGCGCGAACACGCTGCGCGGCTTCATGATCTCCGGAGGCGCGGTCAGTGCCGCCGCCGGCACGAGCGTGCCCGGCGGCACCGCCTCGACCAGCGCCTCCGTCCGGAGAGCGGCCGTCAGATCACGCACCGCCGCGTACCGGTAGCGGGCGGGGACCTCGATCTGCACGTACAACCCTCGCTCGGACTGACGGGCGCGCCAGAACATCACCCCGTACGAGAGCGGCAGCCGGAACACCGCCTCCTCGAGATCGCCCTGGAGCCGGCCGCGGCCCAGGACCCGGACGACCGGCAGCTCCGAGCCGCACGGGCACTCGCCGTAGGTGACCTCCACCCGGTCCCCGATGTTGTAGCGCAGCAGCGGCATCGCCTCGCGCACCAGCATCGTCACGACCAGCTCCCCGGCGCCCTCGGCCGAGCACCGGCCGGTCGAGGGGTCGTACACCTCGAAGATGGCCCGGTCCGCCCAGAGATGCAGCCGCCCGTGCGGGCATTCACCGGCCAGCCCACCGGTCTCGCTCGAGCCGTACTCCTGCACGACCGGCACCCGCCAGATCTCCGAGATCCGGTCCCGCCGGGCCGGGCCCAGCGGCTCACCCGCCACCAGCATCGCCCGCAGCGCCGGGAACTCCCGCAGGCCGGCGTGGGCGGCCGCCGCCGCCCACAGCAGGGTGTCGGTCGGCAGCGACCAGGTCAGGGTCACGTCCAGGTCGTGCATCAACGTCACGACCTTGCTGTACGGCGTGGCGAGCGACCGGTTGTCGGCCGGGACCACTGTCGCCCCGCGGGCCAGCGCCGCCGCGTGCGCGACGTGCCCGGTCAGCATGAGGGCGTACGGCGTACGGACCATGAACGTGTCGTCCGGCTCGATGCCGACCCGCACCCGCGCGTACCGCTCGATCAGGTCCTCCCAGTCACCCTTGGTGTAGTAGGAGGCCGTCGGCGTCCCGGTCGTCCCGCTCGACTCGTGATAGGTCGCCAGCCGCGACCGGTCCACCGCGAGCATGCCGAACGGATAGGCGCCGCGCAGGTCGCTCTTGGTCGTCAGCGGATAGTCCGCCAGCTCGGACCGGTTGGCCGGCACCCCGTCGCGCCGCGTGCGGTAGAAGGGCGACCTCGCCGCCGCCGCCAGCGCGGCCGGCAGCAGCGAGTCCTGGATCTTGCGCAGGTCAGAGCTCATGACACAGCTCGTCGATCGGATAGCCCACGTGCCGTTCCCGGCCGGGCAGATAGCCGAGGACCTCGTCGCCCGGCTTCAGCTCGGTGGAGTTGAGCACCGCGCCGCCCGGCCCGAGCACCCGCACGTGCCAGTCGTCCTGCACGATCAGGTTGACCCGCTCGCCGGTGGGTGCCACCGCCTCGATGGACAGCAACGGCCGGGTCTCGATCTTCACCCGGCCCACCGTCACCGGCCGGGTGCGGCCGTCGGCCCGGACGGCCAGGACCGTCGCCCCCGCCTCGAGCTCGCACAGATAGCGGGTGCGCTCGTGGTCGGCCAGCGTGTACGACATGATCGCGCCGGCGTTGACCCGGAACGGGCGCATCGGCATGTACGGCAGCGGGTGGGTCTCGCTGACGCAGAGGATCAGCCCTTGCGAGCGGGAGCCGACCAGGATTCCCTCGTCCTGGTTCAGATAGGAGCAGGTGTCCACGCAGGCCCGCTCCCCCGAGCCGCTGTGCCGCACGCCGGTGACGGTCAGAGTGACCAGGTCGATCTCGGGCGAGCTGCGCCGCACCACCTCGGTCAGCTTGGTGGCGTCGCCGGGCCCGCCCGGGCGCAGCAGCACGCCGTCGGGGCCGCGTTCGAGCACGGTCAGGTGGACCGAGGCCTCGTCGATGTCGCCGACCTCGGTGATGATGCGGCCCAGCGAGCCGTCGGCCGCGGCCAGCACGATCTCGAGCGGGATGTGGGTGGGGTCGTGGAAGCGCAGCACGGTGATCTCGTCGGTCCGGACCCGCTCGCAGGCCAGGTCGAGGCTGGCCGCGTCGGTGACGTCGACCCGGCTGCCGAACCGCACACCCGGGCGGTCCCCGGCGGGCCGTGTGGGGTCGGTCAACACGAGGTCGGCGTTACCGAGGTCGCCGGGCAGCGCGCCGGCCACGGCCAGCACCCGGGTGATGGTCGGCGGCAGATCGGCCAGGTCGGCCGGGTCGTCGGCGACGATCGCCTCGAAGCGCAGGTGGACCGCCTCTTCGGCGGCTTCGCGCCGCCACGGCCCGGCCCCGCGCAGGTCCAGCCAGCATTCACGTCCCCGGGTGCTCATCGGGCCACCGCCGGAGTCCGGTCGTGCACGACGGCGGCCAGCCGGCGCAGCATGGCGCCTGGGTCGGCGGCGGTGAAGACGAGCCGTCCCACCGCCACCCCGGCCGCGCCCGCGCGCATGGCCGCGGCCATCCGGCCCAGCGTCGCGTCCCCGGCCGGATCGGGCGCTCCCCCGGCCGCCAGCACCGGCACCGCCGCCCCCGAGATGATCCGGGCGGCCGCCACCGGATCGTCCGGCAGCGCGGTCTTGACCAGGTCGGCGCCCATCTCGGCGGCGACCGCCACGGCGTGCGCGACCAGCTCGGGCGCGCGGCCGTCGCGGACCGCGGGCCCGCGCACGTACATCATCGCCAGCAGCGGCAGCGACCAGCGGTCGCACTCCTCGGCCACGGCGGCCAGGTGGGCGATCTGCGCCGCCTCGGTGCGCGAGGCCGCGTTGACGTGCACGCTGACCGCGTCGGCGCCGAGCCGCAGCGCCTCCCGCACGGTGGCCACCGGATATTTCGCGTCCGGGTCGGCCGCCATCCGGGTGCTCGCGTTCAGCTGCACGGTCAGGGACAGGTCGCGGAACCGGGCCGGGCGGATCCGGCGGGCGGCGCCCTTGTGGACCACCACCCCGTCCGCGCCGTGCTCGGCCAGCTGGGCGACGAGCGTGTCCAGGTCGCCGTCGGCGCGCAGCGGGCCGGCGCCGACCGCGTGGTCGAGCGGCACCAGCAGGAGGCCGGAGCCGCCCCGGCGGCCGAGGTGCCCCAGCCTCAGCCGCCGTCCGAAGGATTCGTTTCCGTACATCGCGGACCCCCCCTGATCAGGTTTTTCTGACGTCCGGAAGCTATCGGCGGGCCGTCGCGGCCCGACACTGCTCGACCGGGTGGCACCCCGCCGGGTGCGGCGAAATCGCAGGTCGGCTCGCTTCGCGGCCATTGACCCAGCCGAATGGGTAGTTGACCCGCGACGGGTACCCGCACCCGATGCGCCGGGCACCGCTTCGTGGTACGTATGAGGCGCGATGAGGACCCCCGACATGATCCGGCGACTGGTCGGCCGGGACGCCGAAGTCGAGTCGCTGACCCGGCTCATGGACGACACCGCGGCCGGGGCCGGCGGCTGCCACGTGGTGACCGGCGTCCCCGGCATCGGCAAATCGGCGCTGCTGCACGCCGCGGCCCGGCTGGCCGCCGAGCGCGGCATCGCCGTCGCCGCCCGCGAGGCGTTCCGGCTCGACCAGGCGGCGCCCCTGGTCACGTTGGCCGGCGCGCTGCGCGACGGCCGGCCCCCGTCTCCCGCGTTCGCGTGGCTGACCCGGCAGGAGCCGGCCGACCCGCTGCGCGCGCTCCAGCGCCTGCGGGCGTCGCTGGAGGAGGCGGCCGGCGAGCGGCCCCTGCTGATCGTCATCGACGACGCGCAGTGGATGGACGAGCTCAGCGCGCTCGCCGTGCGCGAGCTGATCCCGGCCCTCGCCTCCTCGCCGGTGCGCTGGCTGTTCGCGCACCGGCCGCCGTCACCGGACGAGGGCGAGACCCCCGGTCATCAGCTCATGGGCTGGTTGCGGCGTGACGGCGTACAGCAGACGCGTCTCGGTCTTCTGAATGAGAAGGCCATCGCCGAGCTCAGCCAGGACGTGGTCGGCGCCGAGGTCGACAACACCGTCGTGGCGCTCGCCGCCTCCTGCCTGGGCAATCCGCTCAAGACCGAGCAGCTGCTCAAGGCCCTGGTCGCGACCCGGCAGCTGGTGGTGGCGGACGACGTCGGCTCGGTGGTCGGCGACGACCTGCCGTCCAGCTTCGTCGACTCGGTGCGGGAGAACGTCGAGGCGCTGCCCGACCAGGCGGCCTGGCTGCTGCGCTCGGCGTCGGTGCTGGAGCGCCCGTTCACCTTCGACGAGGCGGCCCGGCTGACCGGGCACAAGCCGGTCGAGCTCTATCCGCTGATCGACGAGGTGATGCCCGACTTCCTGGTCGAGGACGCGAGCGGCGGCTTGGCCTTCGCCCACGACCTGGTGCGGCAGGCGGTCTACAACACCCTGCCCCGCGGCCTGCGCGAGCAACTGCACCGCGAGGCGGCCACCCTCGACCGGCCGGCCCTGGAGGTGGCCGGGCACCAGCTGCGCAGTGGCCGTTCCGGCGCGGCCGGCGCGGTCCACATGGTCCGTTCGATGGCCCGCGAGATCGCCCGGGTCGCGCCCGGCGCCGCGGCCGACGTCATGCTGCGCGCGCTGGCCGCGGCCGATCCCGGCGATCCGGACCGTCCCGCGCTGATCGCCGACACCGTCGGGCTGCTGGCCGCCGCCGCCCGCCTCGGCGAGGCCCGCAAGCTGGGCGGTGAGGCGCTCGGCGCCGGCCTCGACGCCGAGACCGAGGCGCTGCTGCTGCTCGGCCTGGCCGAGGCCTGCAAACACGGCGGCCTCAACGAGATGACAGTCCAGTACGCCGATCAGGCGCTGCGGCACGCGGACATCTCGCTCTCCGTCCAAGCCCGGCTTCACGCCGTACGGGCCCACGCGCTCTGCTATCTCGATCAGCTGGCCGAGGCCGACGAGTCCGGTGCCCGCTCCGACGAGCTCGGCCGGCGCGGTGGCGCCTACGGGGCGGCGGTGTTCGGCCTGGCCGGGCGCAGCCTGGTCGCCTTCGCCGAGGGCCGGCTCGGCGACTCCCTGGCCCACGCGCGCGCCGCGACCGAGCTGGCCGACGAGGCCGGCGGCGAGGCGGCCCAGCGCCATCCGCGCATCTGGCTCGGCGGGGCGCTGACCGTCCTCGACGAGTTCGACGAGGCCGAGCAGGTCATCCGCGACGGGCGCCGCGAGTCCGACCGCTCCGGCTCGTCCTGGGCCGAGCCTCTCTGGCATTACTTCCAGACCTCTTTGCTGTACGCCCGTGGGCGGCTCGAAGAGGCGGCGGTCGAGGCCGAGTCGGGCCTCGCCGTGGCCGAACGGCACAACGCCCACGCCCTGGCCATGCCGCTGCTGGGCATGCTCATGCGCGTCTGCGTGCTGCGCGGCGACCTGAGTGCGGCGCAGGGACACCTCGACCATGTACGCCGTCTGGCCGACGGCGGCGTGACGGCCGTGCCCGAGGACGTGCTGTGGGCCGAGGCCGTGCTGATGAACGCCCGCGGCGACACCTCAGCGGCGTTCGACCTGCTCCGCGACTTCTATCGGGCGCTGCCCACCCGCCCGGCCCTGCTCGCCAACGATCCGGCGGCGGCGGCCGAGCTCGTCCGCGTCGCCCTCGAGGCCGGCCACCCGGACGAGGCCGCGACCGCCGTGCGGGCGGCCGAGCGGCTGGCCGCGAACAATCCCGGCTCGCGCTCGGCCGCGGCCGCCGCCGCGTACGCCGGTGGTGTCCTGACCCGGAGCCTGGACAAGCTGCTCGACGCGGCCGAGCGGTTCCGGGAGGTCGGGCGCCCGCTCGCCCTCGCGGCGGCGCTCGAGGAGGCGGCCGCGCTGGGTCGCGGGCGCGGCCACTACGAGGAGGCGCTGTCCATCGTGACCACGGCCGGCGCCGACCGGGCCCGCCGCCGGGTCGAGGAGAGGCTCGGCACGTGGGCCGCGCCCGAGCCCGCCGGCACCTGCCTTCCCCAGCTCACCCCGGCCGAGCGCCGGGTGGCCCTCGAGGTCGGCAAGGGCAGCACGAACATCACGATCGCGGAGACCCTTTTCATCTCGCGGCACACCGTGGACGCGCACCTGCGCAACATCTTCACCAAGCTCGGCATCCGGCGGCGCGTCGAGCTCGCCACCCTCGTCGCGCAGGAGTGTGGCGCCCGAACCACGTGAACACGTGATGTACGGACGACCCGCGCGGCCGAGGATGGCGGATGTATCCCGCCCATCACCCCCACCGCCAAGGGGACGCCGATGCCGACAGCCGCGTTCCGGACGCCGGTGCTCGTGGCCGGAGCCGGTGTCACCGGCTCGCTCACCGCACTGGAGCTGGCCCATCACGGTGTGCCCAGCATGGTCGTGGAGCGCTCCGGCGGTCCACCCCGGATCCTGGAGCCGTTGCTGGTCAACGGGCGCAACATGGAGCTGCTGCGCCGCCTCGGCCTGGCCGGCGACCTGCGCCCGGCCGGCGTCGACCCGGACGGGCCGGTGGACGTCGTCTGGGCCCGCGGGGTCGACCAGGAGCCGCTGCTGGTGTGGCGGCTGCCCTCGGTCACCGACCTGCGCGGCGCGTACGCGGCGTCGGGCGACGGCACCGACCCGATCGAGCCGTACCTGCTGATCGCCGGGTCCCGGCTGGCCGGGCGGCTGCGCCGGGCCCTGGACCACCCGCTGATCGATCTGCGCTCGCGCTGGACGCTCACCGACCTGCGCAGCGAGCAGGAGTGCGTGGTGGCCACGGTGATCGACGCCGAGTCCGGCAAGCGGCACGTGATCGAGGCGGCCTACCTGGCCGGGTGCGACGGCGCCGGCAGCACGGTGCGCCGCTGCGCCGGCGTGCCGATGGAGGAGCTGGGCTCGGCCGCGACCTATCTGACCGTGGCCTTCCGCAGTCCCGAGGTGGCGGCCCGGTGGCGGCACCCGTCGGCGGTGATCACCGGTGGCAGCACCCTGCTCACCGGGCACGACGGTGATCTCTGCGTGGCCCACCTGCCGCTGGCCGAGGGCGACGAGGCGGCCGTGGCCGACCCGGCCGGGCTGCTCACGCAGCGGCTCGGGCTGCCCGGCGAGCCCGAGATCTGCGGGGTCGCGCAGCGGGCGGGAACGCCGTCGGTCGCCCGCGCCTATCGCCGTGGCCGCGTCTTCCTGGCCGGGCAGGCCGCCCACCAGGCCGAACCGCCCGGCAACGACGTCGACACGTGCATCGGCGACGCCGTCGACCTGGGCTGGCGGCTGGCCGCGGCCGTGCATGGCTGGGCCGGCGAGCACCTGCTGGCCGGCTATCAGGCCGAGCGCCGCCGGCAGGCCCTGCTCGACCGGGAGCTGGGCCGGCGGGCCGGGCAGACCCGCAGCCGCTTCCAGCGGCTGGTGGCCTCGGGCGCCGACCGGGAGGTGCTCGTGGAGATCCTGCGGCAGGAGGCGCCGCAGCTCGACCCGGCCGGCACCGGGCCGGCCGGCATGACCGGCGCTCCGGGGTTCCGCCCGCCCGCCTTCCGGCTGGCCGGCGGCGAGCAGTTCTTCGACCGCCTCGGGCCGCAGCTCACCCTGGTCGACCTCACCGACGACCAGGGCGGATGGCCGCTGGTGACGGCGGCCCGGGCCCGTGGCGTGCCGATGCGGCACCTGGCGATGGCCGGGGCGCCGATGCCGGCCGCCTGGTGCGGGCGGCTCGTGCTGATCAGGCCCGACCAGCAGGTGGCCTGGCGCGCCGACGGGCCGCCACCCGACTGCGACGGCGTGCTCGACGAAGTGACGGGCGTACGACACCAGTTATACGAAAACGCGTGATGCGAGGGCCGGAACCCTCCGGCGACGCTCGACATCTCCCAGCGGATCAGGGATGGGACAGAGGGACGATGTCAACAACGATCATCGACGACCTGGGGCAGACCACTATCGCCGGCTGGTACACCCGGCTCGCCGACAACCCCTGCCCCCGGCGCAACCACTGGCAGACGAAGATCATCTACTACGAGGCCGTGGCCGAGCTGCTGGCCGGCCGGCCGGAACGCCCGCTGACCTGGAAGACGATCGTCGGCGCGGCCCGGCCGCGCGGCTGCCGCAGCACGTTCTACGAGGTCACCGGCGTGCGCGCACGGCACGCCATGGTCGGCGAGCTGATCGCCGAGGGCAGCATGCGCTCCATCGAGATCGCCATGCGCTATCAACGGCCCGACCCGGTCGAGCAGCTCATCGACGAGACGAAGGTGTGGTCGTTCTGGCCGTACCGCCAGCATTTCGCCGAGCGCGCCCGCGACCCGGGCGACTCGCCCGAGCCGGTGCTGCCCGCGCTGCGCGAGGCGCTGCTGGCCTGGGCCGGCCTGCACCCGGCGCTGGCCGCGGCCAACTCCTATCGCCCGCCCGCCTGCGCGGTCGAGGACCTGGCCGTGCTGCACCGGGGACGGCTGGCCGCCACCCGGGCCGAGAGCCGGCTGACAGAGGTTCTCCGCCACGCGTGGTGAGGCCATTATGGACTGATGGCCGACCGGTACCCGAGGCGCACCGGCACCTGGCCGCCCGGCACGTTCCTGGGCGGCCTCGCGCCGGCCGCCGTCGACGACCTGCTCGGCCTCAGCGCGCGGCACCGCTACGAGAGCGGCCGGCCGATCCTGCGCGAGGGGGCGCTCGGATCACACGTGGTGGTGCTCGAGAGCGGCTTCGTGAAGGTGACCACTGCCGACTTCGGCACGCTGCTGGGCATCCGGCTGCCCGGCGAGCTGGTCGGCGAGATCGGCGCCCTGACCGGCAGCCCCCGCAACGCGACGGTCACCGCCTGCGGCACGGTCCACGCGGGCGTGGTCACCAAGGCCGCCTTCGAGGACTTCCTGCGCCGCCACCCGACGGCCTCGACTCTGGTCATGGCGATGATCGCGCGACAGCTGACCTGGGCCAACCGGCGGCGCAGCGACTTCACGGCGTTCCCGGCGCCGGTGCGGCTGGCCCGCCTGCTGGCCGAGATCGCCGAGACGTGCGGGCGGGACCACCCCGGCGGCGGCGTCGAGATCGCGGTGCCGCTGAGCCGCCCCGAGCTGGCCGCGATGATCGCGGCCTCGCGGGCGACGGTGCAGAACGCCGTGCAGGAGCTGCGGACGGCCGGGCTGATCGCCACCGCCTATCGCCGGATCGTCGTGCTCGACCTGGCGGCGCTCGCGGCCTTTCCCGCTAGCGGACCCGGCCCCGCGGAACCAGGCGCGTGATCGGCATCGGCGGGGCCGGCAGAGGCTCTCCGTCATAGCCGTGTACGTCGCCGAAGCGGGGCGTGCGGTCGGCCCAGTCGGCGCGCATCTGCACGACCTCGTCGTGGTCGCGGGCGACGAAGTTCCACCACATGACCAGGCGCTCCTCGAAGGGCTCGCCGCCGAGCAGGAGCAGGCGCGACGCCGACGAGGTGGCCAGTCGCATCGATCGGCGGCCCTCACCGGCGTACAGCAAAGGACCTGGTTTGAGGGTCGTCCCGTCGGCTGTGGGAGCGCCGTCGAGGGTGAGGAGCGCGTATTCGAATGAGGGATCGAGGGGCAGGTCGACCTCGGCGCCGGCCTCGAGCGTCAACTCGGCGCCGATCAGCGGGGTGTAGCAGGCGGCCGGGGAGGTCACACCCTCGAAAGAGCCCATCAGGACGGTCGCGGTGAGCCCGTCGCGGGAGACGACGGGCAGGTCGGCGTGATGAGCGAAGGCCGGGGCCATGTCCCGTACGGCATGAGGCAGCGCGACCCAGAGCTGAACGCCGTGCAGGATCGGCGAGTGCTCGACCGGCGTCTCCTCGGAATGGGCGATGCCGCGGCCGGCGGTCATGAGATTGAGCTGGCCGGGGCGGATCTCCTGGACCGAGCCGAGGACGTCACGGTGCAGCACCTCGCCCCGTAGGAGCCAGGTCACGGTCTGAAGGCCGGTGTGCGGATGCGGGGCGACGCGCATGCCGGGACCGCCGGAGATGTCCACCGGGCCGTACGCGTCGAGGAAGCACCAGGCGCCGACCATGCGGCGGCCCTTGGCGGGCAGCAGGCGGGTGACGGCGAAGCCACGGGGGCCGCCGAGCGCTACGGGTGTGCCTTCGAGCAACTCGCTCACGGGACCAGCTTAAATGCGTGACGGCGGTGGGGCGCGCTCCCACCGCCGTCACTCCCGGCCACGCCGCGCAGAAGTTCCCTCACACCGTCATGGGGGGCAAGTCGGTGTGAGAGCCCTGGGTTAGCGCGGTGGCGACCGTTGGAAACGGGGGCGTGGTCGCCGGCCGGGGAGTTGAGGGTCCGTGTGTGTTGCTCATCCACCGTGACATCCCGTAGCACCAAGATCCGTGGAAAGCCATCGTGGCCTTCGCCACTTTGTTACCTGCGGGTAGCTCTAAAGGGGTCCTCAATACGTGTTTAAGAATGACTTAAGTTGAGCGATCTCCTTTGAACCCGATCGCGAGGTTCTCCGTACTCTCCCTCGACGAACCACGCCCCGAGCCTCGGGGAGCGCTCCCGGGGGCGGTAGCGCTGTTCGCAAATCCGTGGTTAACCTTCCACATCCACCGCGTGGGAGGGGACGATCCGGGCACGCGTGACAGACGGGGGGCAGCATGCCGCGAAGGGTCGCCTCATGAGTTTCGAGGACGACGAATATTGGGACGAGGAGTATTCCGAATACTCGCTCGTTCCGAACGCGGCTGTCGTTCAAGAGCGTCCCTTCGTACGCCGTACCGGCCCCGAGCCGGTCATACCCACCAAGCGCGCCGGCGAGGACGGCACGCCGGTCGACGAGCTGGCGGCCCGGCGGCAGCGGCGGGCGAACGGAAGCGCCTTCGACACGAAGCGGCCCAGCTGGCTCGACGACCCGGACTTCTCCCCGGTGGACACGTCCCAGCCCAACCTGGCCGGCGACGACTTCGACGACGTCGACTTCAACCGCCCCGAGCTGGGCGCCGACTTCGAAAATCCCGAGTTCCCGATCGCCGACGGCGGCGCCCGGCGCCGCGAGACCGACCTGCACGACGACATCGACGAGCCGTTCGACCACCGGGACCTGGTGGCATACGGACACGGCCCGGAGCCGGGCGCCGTGACGGTCGGCTGGGACGAGGACTACGAGGAGCCGGCGGCGGAGCGCCGCTCGGGGAGCCGTTGGCGCCGGCTGGCCGGCAAGGCGAGTCCCAAGGCCGCCGACGGCCGCAAGCGTGGTCGTGCCCGGCCCGCTGGGGATCCCTCCGACCGTCCCGCCTCGGACCGCCCTTCCGTGGGCCGTCCCGCCTCGGACCTTCCTGCCTCGGACCGCCCATCCGTGGGCCGTCCCGCTGCGGGTCGTGCTGCCTCGGACCGTCCTGAGCAGCCCGTCTCGGAGCAGCCCGTCTCGGAGCGGCCCTTTTCGGAGCGCCCCGCCTCCGAGCGGCCTGCCGCCGACCGCGGCGTCTCCGCGCCCTCTTCGGACCCCCGGGGTCCTGGCGGGGACCGGCGGGGGCCGGCGCCGCGCCCGGCTCCGCAGGGTGGCCGGCGGACCGAGGGCGACATGCGGCCCGCGGCCAGCGGACGTGCCCGCGTGCCGGAGGCGCCGGGCGACCCGATGGACCTTTACCGCCGCCCCGACCAGGAGCGGCCGCGCCGCGTGACCCAGGGCGACGGCGCCGTCCGCGATGATCGCCGCCCCCGGCCCGCGGCGTCCTTCGAGGACCCGGCGGCCTTCGACCGTGGCGACCGCCGCCGAGCGCCCGACGACAGCCGACGTCGTTCTTACGATTCCTACGACGACCCTCGCCGTGCTTCCGACGACCCGCGCCGCCTTTCCGACGAGCCGCGCCGCGCTCACGACGACCCTCGCCGTCCTTCCGACGACCCGCGCCGCCTTTCCGACGAGCCGCGCCGCGCTCACGACGAGACGCGCCGCCCTTCCGGCGACCCGCGCCGGCCGGACGACCGCTACGCCCCCGGCTTCCCCACCGACGAACGTGGGCGCCGCACCGGCGACCGCACCGCCATGATCTGGGACGAGCAGCCGCGCCGCGACGACGACCGGGCCTACGACGAGGTCGACCCGCGCGACCGTCGCCGCTCCCCCGAGGACGACTACCGCGGCACTTCCCGTCGGCGCGGCGACCGCGTCAGCTACGACCTCGACGCCCGTTTCGAGCTGGACGAGCACTACCCCGCCGACGAATATCAGGCCGACGACCCACGCGACCAGCGCCGCCGCCCCGCCGACTACAACGACCGCCGCCGGTCTCCCGGTTACGACGACCGTCGCCGCCCGCCCGAGGGTTACGAAGACCGAGGCCAGGCAGCCGTCTACGACGACCGGGGCCAGCCGGCTGGTTACCGCGCACAGGCTTCCGCCTACGAGGGCCGCGCCCAGGCGCCGGGTTACGACGAGCGCTACCCCGACGAGGTCTACGACGAGAGGCACCGCCCCGACGCCTACGACGAGCGGCGCCCAGTCGACGCGTACGACGAGCGACGCCCAGCCGAGGCGTACGACGGCCGTCGTCCCGACGCCTACGACGACCGCCGTCCCTGGCCGGCCGACCATGACCCGCTGGACGAGCGCTGGCCGGTCGAGGCCGCCGACGCCCAGACCTGGCCCGCCGACGAGCCCGCCGCCCGCACCCCGCGCACCATCGACGGCGAGATCCTCGACGAGCGCCCCGCCCGCACCATCGACGGCGAGATCGTCGCCGAACGCCACCGGCCCACTGCGGACCCCCAGCACACCACCGCCGAGGAGACCCCCGAGCCGGAAGCTTCCCGCGTCCCGGCCGCAACCGCCGACCTGCGCCCCACGAAGCAGGACGAGGCCGACCCCGCACCGCACCGCACGGAGCCCGAGTCCCAGGCCCCCACCGACGACCAGGCCTCCGCCGAGCAGAACGACACCCCACGAGTCATCAGCAAGGCGGCGCCGCCCGCACCCCCCAAGGTGATCGGCAAGGAAGCACCGCCCCCCACTCCCCGCGTGGTCAAGGCCGACCCACCCACGGCCCCTCGCGTCGTAGGCACCCACGCCCCAACCCCGGCCGCGCGCGTAGTCACCCCCGCCCCCGCGGCTCCGACGCCCCCTTCGCAGCCCGTCACTCCCCAGCAGCCCGCGGCCGCGCACCAGCAGCCCGCGCCCGCGCAGCACCCGAACCACCAGCACCCCGCAGTCGCCCAGCAGCCGCCTGCGAACACCCAGCACCCGAACCAGCAGCACCCCACAGTCGCGCAGCAGCCGCCCACGGCCACCCAGCACCCGAACCACCAGCACCCCACAGCCGCGCAGCAACCGCCCACGGTCACCCAGCACCCGAACCACCAGCACCCCACAGTCGCCCAGCAGCCGCCCACGGCCACTGAGCAGCCGAATCGCCAGCAACCTGCGTCCGCTCCGCAGCCGAACCGCCAGCACTCTGCAGCGCCCCAGGAGCCAAACCGCCAGCAGCCCGCGGCGCCCCAACAGCCCACCCGTCCGCAGCACGCGGCTGGCGAGGCCGGGCCCTATCCGCAGCCCGAAGCTGGACGGCCGGCGCCGGAGGCGTCTCCTACGACCGCTCAGCCGCAGCCTCCCGCGGCGGCCGCGTCGTCGCCAACCGCCCAGCCGCACGCAGGCCACACGGCAAGCGCGAACAACGGCCCCTCGTCGCTGCCCCAACCCAACGCGGGCAGCACCGGCCCAACGCCGAGCTCCGCGACTGCTCCCCCTCAGCCCGCGCGCCCGCCGCACCCCACCGACGGATCGCACAGCCAGCTTCCTTCGCCCCAGTCCCACCCGGCTCCCGGCCGGGCCCCGGCGGCATCCGCGCAACCCTCCGCCACGCAGAACCAGCCGGTCGGCGGCGGCTCCCCCGCGAGCACAAACCCTCGCCTAGGCATTCCACCGCAGCAACAAGGCGGCGACTCCCCGGCAACCACAAACTCCCGCCTAGGCGTCCCACCACAGCAACAACGTGGAGACGGTTCCCCCGCAACCACTAACTCCCGCCTCGGCGACCCACCGCAGCAGCAAAGCGGCGGTTCGCCCGCGACCACGAACTTCCGCCTCGGCATCCCACCGCAGCAGCAGAGCGGCAGCAGTTCGCCCGCGACCACGAACTCCCGTCTTGGTCTTCCCCCGCAGCCGCAGGACGGCTCGGGCGCGCCCTTCGACGCAGCCCGGGGCTACGGCTCGCAGGACCACCGTCCTCGCCGCAGCCCGCGCACCGCCCACGTCACTCTCTCGGAGTCCGACGGGCCATGGTCCATGGTCGCCGACCAGGCTCCCCCGCCTTCCCTGCCGACGACCGGCCTCACCCCGCCGATCTCCCCCGCAGCCCCGCGCCCGTCGTCCGACCACCCGCACCCGGCACCGCCGGCTGCCCCAGTGACGCCGGCGGTTACCTTCCCCGGAGCCGCACAACATCCTCAGGCTCCGGCACCCCAGGGAAACGCCCCACAGTCCTACGCCACGCCGGGCCAGGTCCCCGCCTCCGGCCAGCCCCCGCAGCCTTACGCCACCCCTGGCCACATCCCCGCCTCCGGCCAGAGCCCGCAGCCTTACGCCACCCCTGGCCACATCCCCGCCTCCGGGCAGACCCCGCAGTCCTACGCTGCCCCCGGGCCGGTCCCGCCGCCGAGCGCTGTGCCGCCGCACCAGCCACAGCACGGGGCTCCGCAGCAGCCTTACAGCAGCTCGCCGGAGCAGGCTCGGCCGGCGCACGACGGCACCGCGAGGCCGGCACTTCCGGCGCACGGCGCTCCCCAACAGCAGCCCGCGCCTCAGCAGACGGGTGCTCCGCAGCGGTCCAGCGCAGTACCGCAGAGCTCGGCCATGCCTGGCGCCCTGCCAGCACAGTCACCACAGCCTCAGACGCGGCCGCAAGAAAGCGCACCAAAGGAAAGCGCACCGCAGGCTTACGCCCAGCCACGTCCCGCGCCGCAGCACGGGGCCGCGCCTCCGAACTCGGACGCCGCCCACCCGCAGAACTACGCCCAGCCCGCCGCCACACCGCGCCCGCACCAGGGCCCAGTAACGCAGCACGGCATGCCGAGCCAGGGCCCAGCAACGCAGCACGGCGTGCCGCAGCAGGGCCCGGCAACACAGCCCGGCGTGCCGCAGCAAGGCCCGGCAACACAGCCCGGCGAAACCCCGCAAACCGGCGCACCGGCGGGGACCTCGCCTTGGGCGCCGCCTAGCGCCACGCCGTCTAGCGCCACGCCGCCGAGCGCGCAACCGGCAGCGGGGCCGCAGGGCTTCGCGGAATCCACGGACGTGCCGGTGCCCGGTGGACCGATCGCGCCGGCCGGCCTCGAAGACCATCGGCCGGGTGGTGCCCCGACCGGTCCGCTGCCGTCCGCTCCGGCCTCGCCGGCCGCGTGGCCGCCGCCGTCCGCTTACGCTCAGAGTTCACTCACGCCCGGCCCGACGGCGTCTGCTCAGACGTCCACGGGCCATGCGGCGCAGAGTCATGCGGCGCCCAGCCACGCGGATCAGGATCAGACCGTGAGCGGCCGGACCGCAAGCAGTCAGACCGTCAGCGGCGCGGACGTGAGCGGTCACGCGGTCGACGGCCGGGCGATCGGCGAGTCCCAGGCGGCTGTGCCCGCGGCTCGGCCCGGGTCGCTTGGTGATGTGCGGCAGGTTGCGCCGCGGCCTACGTCGCTTGCTTCGGCGCCGGTCAGTGCTCCTGCCTCTGGGCGTTCCGGTGAGGAAGGAGCGGGGCCGGCGGCGATTGCCGTTCCGGCTCCTCGGGTGCCGTCGGACGGGCCGGCTCCTCACTGGCCCAGCGCTGGGCGCCGGCCGGATGCGGGAAGCGCTGAGCACACCGCTCAGCACGCGGGGCCGGCGCAGGCCGAGGACGAGGCGGCGCGGCCGGTTGAGACGCCGGGTGAGCAGCGTCTGGGGGCGCACGCCGCGCCCTACATGGATCCGGATGGCACGCTGCACAACCTTCGGCCGATCGCCCGGCTCGAGGTGTCCGGGCCCGACACGGAGCCTGTGCGGCCCGCCGACACCGATTTCGGCGGCATGTGGTTCAGCTCCAAGGCCGAGGCTGAAGACGAGCCGCTGACAGAAGAGGCCGACGCCGGCGAGAAACCCCAGCCGGCCGAAAAGCCGGAAATGTCCGAAAAGTCCCAGGTAGCCGAGACGCGCCCAACGGTCGATAGAGGCGAAAAACCAAAACGCTCCACCGACGGCGTCGTCATCGACCTCGACGTCACGGGACTCTTCCGCGCCATGGCCCTCGCCAACGGCCCGGCCGCGGCCGTGGACGAGCAAGAGGACGAGCCGGGCGACACCACCGACGGCCCCTCGACCATGGACGCCGAGGCGGTTCGGCGGCGTATCGAGCAGCGCATGCTCGCCGAGGCCGCCGAGCGCAGCCGTGACGAGCGACCCGAGCCCGAACCCGAGCGGCCCAGCCTGTCCGCGGCCGATCTCGAGGCCATCCGCTGGCGGCTCGACGGCGGCACCCTCCGTGAGGTCGTCGAGGACCGGGAGGCGCTGCGCGAACTGGGTGAGAAGCTCGACGGGCCGCTCGCCGACGAGGTCGACAACGTCGCCAAGGCGGGACTGCTCAGTGTCCGGGCCGAGGTCTACCGCCTTCTCGGTGAGCTCGGCATGGCCGCCGCCGCCAGCCGGCTCGCTCTGGCCCACGCCGAGTCGGCCCGGGACGTGCAGTCGATGGTGATCGCTCAGGCCGAGCTGGCCCACATCCTCCGGTTGCGGCGGGACTTCAAGGAGGCCGACCGCCTCTTCGCCAAGGCCACCGCCGACGATGTTCCCGAGCTCCTGCGCAGCGTCGTGCACGAGAACGCCGGCCGCAGCTGCTACGACCAGGGCCGTCACATGGAGGCCCTGGACCACTTCGCCAAGGCCGTACGTCTCGGACGGCCCGACGACAGCGAACTCGCCGCCCGCGTCGGCGTCTGCCTGGAGGCCGTCTACATCCACGTCCTGCGCGACGGCTGGGGCCCCTATCCGCGCAGCCGCGAGGACATCCTGGGCGTCCAGCCCGAAAAAGAGCCCGAGAAAGAGAAACGACCGGCGAACGACGCCTTCGACGAGCCCACCGCCGAGCAGCCCGTCATCCGTAAGAGTTGATCGACGACGGCTGCACCCGGTCCACGTTCTGCCGGGCCGCGGCCGGGTGGGCCATCGCCGTCCGGCCCCGGCCGCCCGTCTTGGCCTCGTACAGCGCCGTGTCCGAGGCCTTGATCAGCTCGTCGCCGGTTTCGGCGTGGTCGGGCAGCAGCGCGATGCCGATGCTCAGCCCGGGCGCCCCGCCGGGCAGGCCGGTGCCGGCCAGGGCCGCCCGCGCGGCGTCGGCCGCACGCCGGGCCGCCATCCGGTCCGCGCGGAGCAGCACCACGAACTCGTCGCCGCCGAGCCTGGCCACCACGTCGTCGGGACCTGTGGCCGTACCACACAAAGCCTCTGCCACCTGCTGGAGCGCGCGATCGCCGACCGCGTGGCCCCAGGTGTCGTTGATCTTCTTGAAGTAGTCGATGTCGACCGTGAGCAGGGCGAGCGGGCTGTCCGTGCGATGGGACCAGGCGACCGCGCGGCCGATCTCGCTGTCGAAGGAGCGGCGGTTGGCGACGCCGGTCAGCGGGTCGGCCAGGGCCTGCGTCTCCAGCACCTCGCGCAGCGTGTCGTTGCGCCGGCGCAGGCTGTAGACGACGACCATGGTCAGCCCGAAGGCCACGGTCAGCGAGAACCAGTCGGAGGTCGCGTGCCCGGTCGTCAGCACCCGGAAGGCGACCGACGCGTGGGCCAGGGAGATCGCGGCCAGGGTGACGCCCATGAGGCGGCGGCTGAGGAAGTTGGCCGCGTAGAGCACCGGCCACAGGTAGAACAGCTGGGCGCCGGTGCTGGCGTCGTCCGAGAGCTGGTTCAGGGTGGTGATCAGGGCGGTGGCGAAGAACGGCGCGATCAGCCACCAGGCGTGCGGCACCTTCTCCGGCCGGCGCAGGCACATGAGGCCGCCGACGATCAGAAAGGCGCAGACGACGACGGTGGTGACGATCCAGCCGATCGGGCGCGAGCTGGGCAGGACGATGCAGGTGACGAAGTTGGCGGGCGCGGCCGCCAGCATCAAATACGCGACACTCCGGGCAGCGCCGGATTTGTCGCGGATCCGAAACGGCAACTCACGTCCTCCTCGTGTCCCCTGACTTTTCGGCGAGGACCACCTGTTCCTGAGCCTTCTCCCGCCCGGCCAGCGTCACCCCGGCGCTGGCCAGCGTCACCAGCACCAACGCTACGATCTCGGCGCCACCGAGCCGCTGGCCGAGAATGATCAGCCCGGCCACGGCCGCCGCGGCCGGTTCGAGGCTCATCAGGATGCCGAAGACCTGGGTCGGGATCTTGCGGAGGGCGTGGATTTCCAGGCCGTAGGAGGGTACGGACGAGAGCAGCGCCACCGCGGCCGCCGCGACCAGCCAGGACGGGTGGCCGATCGCCTCCACCGCGGCTCCCCCGCCGAACGGCAGGGCGATCAGGGCCGCGACCGACAGCGACACCGTGAGCCCGCCGGCACCGGGCACGAGCCCGCCCAGCCGGGCGCTGCACACGATGTATCCGGCCCAGAAGAGCCCGGCCAGGAAGGCCAGGAGCAGCCCGGTGACCGGGGCCGAGCCGCCGCTGTCCAGCCCGAGCAGCAGCACACCGCCGGCCGCCATCAGGGCCCACAGCAGGTCGAGCAGCCGCCGGGTCTGCACGAGGGCGAGCAGCAGCGGCCCGAGGAACTCGACGGTGACCGCGATGCCCAGCGGCACGGTGCGGATCGACTGGTAGAAGATCAGGTTCATCCCGGCCATGACGACGCCGAGCAGCGCGGCCGCCATCCAGGCCGAGCGGCTCCAGGACCGGATGCGGGGCCGGGTGACCAGGGCGAAGATCACCGCGGCCAGGGCGAGCCGGAGGAACGTCACCCCGTTCGCCCCGAGGTCGTCGAAGAGCCCGTGCGCGATCGAGCTGCCCACCTGCACCGAGGCGATCGCCGTGATGACCAGCAGCGGCGCCGGCGGTTCCCGTCTCATGGGGCCCAGCTTCCCCGACACCTCCGACAGAAAAGCGGCCGCCCGGTCACTCTGTGCGCAACGCGACAACGGGGTCGAGCTTGCCCGCCCGCTGCGCCGGCACCACGCCGAAGACGATGCCGACCGCGGCCGACACCCCGAAGGCCAGCGCCAACGACCACCAGGTGATCGCCGCCGGCACGGGCGACAGCCGGTCCACGACCAGGGCGGCGGAAATTCCCAAGGCCATTCCCAGTACGCCTCCGAGCGTCGTCAGGAGCACGGCCTCCAGCAGGAACTGCACGCCGATGTCGCGCGGCCGGGCGCCGACCGCCTTGCGCAGCCCGATCTCCTTGGTCCGCTCCCGCACCGACACCAGCATGATGTTGGAGACGCCGACCCCGCCCACGAGCAGGCTGATGCCGGCGATGGCGGCCAGTACGCCGGTGAGCACGCCCAGGATGTCGCCGAGCACCCCGAGGATCTGCTCCTGGGTGACCGCGCTGAAGTCGGTCTCCGGATGCCGGTCGCTGAGTGTGGCCACGACCGCCGCCCCGAGCGCCCCGATCCGCTCCCGGTCCGGGGCCCGGATGGCCAGGCCGTCGATCCGGTCGGTGCCGAGCAGCCGCTGCGCCGCCGTGACCGGCACGTGCACCTCGCTGTCCCGGTCGACGCCGAGACTCTGCCCGAGCCGCTCGAACGTCCCGATCACCCGGAACCGCACCCCGCCGATGGTGACCTGCCGCCCGATCGGGTCGCGGTCGCCGAACAGCGACGACGCCACCCCCGCGCCCAGCACGGCGACCCGCCGCCCGGTCGTCACGTCCGTACGCGTGAGATAGCCGCCCCGGTCGAGCTTGCGCACGAACACGGTCGGCGTGGTCTCCAGCACCCCCTGCATGCTGGCGAAGGCCGACTGCGAACCCGCCCGCACGGTCTCCCCCGAGCTGATGGTCACCGCCACCCGGTCCCGGTCGCCCACCACCCGGGTCACCGCGTCCACGTCGTCCATGGTCAGCGTCGAGGCGGTGGGCGCCGCGCCGGCCTCCAGCCGGCCCGGCACGACCAGCAGCAGATTGCTGCCGAGCCCCTCGACCTGCTGCTCGATCTGCCGCTTGGTGCCCGTGCCGATGGCCACGAGGGCCACCACGGCCGCCACCCCGATGACCACTCCGAGCATGGTCAGGACGCTGCGCAGGCGGTTGGCCCGCAGCGCGTCGATGGCCACCCGCCACGCCTCGGCCAGCCTCATGCGGCGGCCGTCCCGGCCACGATCAGGCCGTCCCTCATCACGATCTGGCGGTGGGCCCGGGCCGCGACGTCCTTGTCGTGGGTGACCAGGACGACCGCCACGCCGTCGGCGTTGAGCGACTCGAGCAGGGCCAGCACCGACTGGCCGGTGGTGGAGTCGAGGTTGCCGGTGGGCTCGTCGGCCAGCAGCACGGACGGGCCGGTGACCAGGGCCCGGGCGATCGCCACCCGCTGCTGCTCGCCGCCGGACATCTGGTTGGGCCGGTGGTCGAGCCGGTGGCCCAACCCCACCCGTTCCAGCATCTCGGCCGCCCGGGCGCGGCGCTCCCGCCGCCCCACCCCGCGATAGACCAGCGGCAGGGCCACGTTGTCGCGGGCCGTGGTGCGGGCCAGCAGGTGGAACGACTGGAAGACGAACCCGATCGTCTCGTTGCGCAGCCGGGCCATCTCGGCCGGGCTCAGCGCCGACACGTCGCGCCCGCCGATCAGCAGCGTGCCGCCGCTGGGCCGGTCGAGCCCGCCGAGCAGGTGCATCAGCGTCGACTTGCCCGATCCCGACGTGCCCACGATGGCCACGTAGTCGGTCGCCGACACGGTCAGCGACACCCCGCGCAGCGCCGGCACCGAGACCCCGTCCAGCTCGTAGGTCCGGCTGACGTTCTCGGCCACGATGGCCGCCGGCGCGCCGTCGAGGGAGGCGGGGGCGGTCACGGGGCCTTGTCGCCGGGCTGGATCTCGTCGGCGCCGGAGACGGCGATCCGCTGGCCGGCGTCGAGGCCGTCGGTGATCTGGACGACGTCCTCGCCCTGGACGCCGAGGGTGACCGGAACCCGCTCGTAGCGGTCGCCGCGCACGGCCCAGACCGTGTCCTTGCCGTCGACGCTGATGACGGCCGAGGCGGGGACGGTCACCGCGTCGTCGGCCTCGCGGACCTGGAGGCGGACCACCGCGCTCATCCCGGGGCGCGGGGCCGGGGCGCCGTCGCCGGTGGTGAGGTCGAGCCGGACCTTGTACGAGACGCCGCCGCGCGCGGATGTCGTCGGCAGCAGGTCGATCGAGCGGACCTTCGCCTCGTAGGAGGCGCCCGGGGCGGCGTCCAGCTCCACGGTCGCGGTGGTGCCCGCCTTGACCAGCAGGACGTCCGTCTCGTCGACCTCGGCGGTCAGGCCCAGGCGGCTCACGTCGACCACGGTGAGAAGGGGCGTGCCGGCCGCCACGAAAGCGCCCCGCGGCACGGCCTCGTCGACGCCGGGGAGCGCTCCACCGCCCGAAGATGCGGAGCCCGCCGCGGCGCCGCCCCCGGACAGAAGGTCGGTGAGGGAGTTTCCGCCACTGGCCACGCCGCCCAGCTGCACCACTCCGGCCACCGGGGCCCGCACCGTGAGCGCTTCGACCGCGGCGTCGGCCAGGTCGTACGCCTGCTGGGCCTGGAGCCGCTGGGCCGACGAGAGGGAGCTCACCGCCTCACCCAGCGACGCCACGCCCTGCTGGACCGAGCGGAGGGCGGCCGCCGCCGCGGCCGAGGCCAGGTTGTACTGCCGGCGGGCGGTGTCGACCTGCTGCAACAGGGTCTGCCGGATCGCGGGATCGGTGATCTGAGCGGCCGCGGCCCGCGCTTGCTTGTACGCCTTTTCGGCGTCGGCGTCGGTCTGATGGCGTACCGCAAGGAAAGCGGAGGAATCGCTCACCGCGACCGATCCGCCCGAACTCTGATCGAGAGCTCGTTCGGCCGAGCGGCGGCGCGACTCCAGCTCGGGAGAATCGATCACCGCGACCACCTGGTCCTTGGTGACCCGCTGACCGGGCTCGACGCGCAGCTCGGCGAGGGTGCCGGAGGCGGGAGCGCTGACCGTGGCGGCGGCACGGGCCGTGACGGAGCCGGGCGCCTCGACGATCTCGGCCA
The DNA here is from genome assembly GCF_050956135.1 of Actinoplanes sp. CA-131856. Classification (GTDB taxonomy): domain Bacteria; phylum Actinomycetota; class Actinomycetes; order Mycobacteriales; family Micromonosporaceae; genus Actinoplanes. The sequence continues at coordinate 6,528,940 of NZ_CP191849.1, forward strand.
CCGTGCCCCGGGTGGCCTCGCCGAGACCGACCCCGCTTTCGTCGTCGCCGCACGAGGCGGCCGTGGAACTGACCAGGAAGATCATCGCTGCGGCGATCACCAGGGGTCGTGAGCGGGTCACGCACGCCACTCTATGCCGAGGCGGGAAATGAACCGTCCGGGCGGCCGGATCCGTAAAGAACGAAGCACCGCCGACCGAAGAACAAGGGGTGGAAATGATGAGCGCCGACGAGCTGACCGTCGTGCATCACGATGACACGGTGAGCCGGTTCACCGACGTGCGGTACACGCTGGGCCGCGACGGCCTCTGGCTGGTCACGGCCGGCGGTGTCGAGCGCCACTTCGGTGCGAACGAGGTGCTCACCACCCACGCGCGGAGGCGGGCCGCGTAGCGCGACCCGCCCCCGGGCGACATCAGGTGCCGGGGCGGCGGCCGAAGGTCTTGACCGTCATCCCGATCTTGCCGACGCTGTAGTACGCCTTGGCGTCGACCGGCAACAGGTTGACGCAGCCGTGCGAGCCGCGCCACTTGTCGTGGATGTACGTGGTGGTCTGGTGGAAACCCATACCACCCTTGAAGCGCTGCCAGTAGGGGAGCCAGACCTCGTACGGGTCCGACCACTCCTTGACGGTCCGCTTGTTGATCTTGAAGGTGCCGGCCGGCGTACGGTAGCCCTTCATGCCGGTGCGGACGACGGTGAACGGCGTGATGCGCTTGCCGTTCTTCATCACCCACGCGGTCTGCCTGGTCAGGTTGACGCAGAACGTGACCCCGGTCTTGGCGGCCTTGCAGTCGGCGATCTTGGTGCCCGCCAGGCGCATGACCACGTCGTACGTGGTCGGGCCGGCGAGACCCTGTGCCGGCTGGATGCCGTACCTCTTCTGGAACTTCTTGATGTTGGCGCAGTCGGTCGCGGACTGCTTGCCGTCGACCGACATCTTGCCGAAGCCGCCGAGCTTGTTGAGCAGGATCTCGACCGACTTCTGGTACTTACCCGTCGCACAGCCCGCCGCTGCGGCCTTGGTCACGACGACCGCGGCCACCGGCTTGCTCACCACGGCGCCGGCTCCGGCCGGTGACAGCGCCACGGCGCCGAGACCCCCGCCGACCAGGACCGCGATAGCAGTCCCGGTGAGGCGGGCAGCCACCCGTCTCACTCCCAATGTGCTTCCTCCCCAGGAAATGTGTTCGCATATCGAAGCACAGACGTGCGACACATAGATCCCGGGGAAGCGCCGTGGCACTAAACCGGTATTCAGTTAGGTGTACAAAAAGGACTATCTGCGCGGAGTGGCGAAGTCCTGCACCCAGTAGGTGGTCCGATCGCGGTCGAGGGCCAGGCCGATGCCCATCTCGTGCAGGCCGCAGTCGAGGATGTTCTCCCGGTGCACGCGGCTGTTCATCCAGCCGTCGACGACCTCCCACGCGCTGTCCGCGCCGCGCGCGATGTTCTCGCCGTAGCGCTTCCAGTCGTAACCGGCGCGGCTCACCCGGTCGCCCGCGCTGTCGCCGTTCGGCGAGTCGTGCTCGAAGTAGTCACGCCGGGCCATGTCGGCCGCGTGCCGGTTGGCCGCCTCGATGAGCCGCCGGTCGAGTTCCAGGGGTCCGCAGCCGCCCTTGCGCCGGTTCTGATTGACCAGGATCAAGACCCTTTGCTGTACGGGCGCCGCGGGGCTGCCGGAGATGTCAGCCGCCGTGACATTGCGCCGGGCGGCGTCGAACACGGTCGCGCCGCGCTGAGCGGCGGGCCGCTGCGCCTGCTGCCGCTGACCCTGCTGCCGCTGACCCTGCTGCCACTGGCGCTGGCGCTGCTCACGCTGGGCCGCGGCCCGCTGAGCGGCGGCGCGCTGAGCGGCCGCGTGCTGAGCCTGCTGCCGCTGCGCGGCCTGCTGGGCCGCCTGCTGCTGGGCCTGCCGTCGAGCGGCCTGCTGCTGAGCGTCCTGCTGGGCGGGCTGCCGCTGGACCGCGAAGCCCGGCCGCTCCCGATCAGCCCCCGGCTCTTCATCCGAATTGTCGTAATCGTCGATCGAGTTGTCGTCGTCACTTACGTTCGGGCGGTCGTCGGAGTTCCGGTAGTCGTCCGGCTCCTCGTCCACATCTGAATACCGGTCGTCATCGGAGTGATCCGCCCCGAAGAACGGCCACCCGGGGAAGGCGAACCCACCCCACCCCTGCGTGTCCGGCCTCTCGCCGGCATCCGCGGTGGTTGCCGCGACACCGCCCGCGAGCAACAGTGCCGACGCCGCCGCGCAGACGACCACTACAGGTTTCCGCATGCCCCGTTAACCCCATCGATTCCCGGGCGCCCGGCCTTCTCCGGTGCGCCGCTCGCCGGGGATCAACGTCACGACCCGGCCACGGTCACTGATCGACCGTACGGCCGTATCGCCGCACCGATCGGCCGAGATGCCTTCGATCTGCGGCGCCAGCAGGGGAAACACCTCGGTGGAGGGCAGCACGGGTGTCGCACAACCGCACAGACAATTCGGACAGTTCATTCGTACGGGGTAAGCCTGCGAGGTCGTCTTGGCAACCGGCCGGACGGTCCCGCCACAGTGGCCGGACTGGCAAGGTCTTCGCGGTGCGTAACCGATACCTGGATCTCCTTCGCGCCGCCGCCATCGTCCGGGTGATCGTCTACCACCTGTACGGCTGGCCTTGGCTCTCCGTCCTGCTCCCCGCCATGGGCGTGATGTTCGCGCTGGCCGGCTCGCTCACCGCCGCGTCGCTCGACAAGCGCGCGGGAACCAAGGTGGTCACGTCACGCCTGCGGCGCCTGCTCCCCCCGCTGTGGCTGCTGGGGCTGATCGCGGTGCCGGTCATGCTGGTGACCGGCTGGGCCGCGGAGTCCGGCGGCGACCACCCGTTCAGCGTGCCGAGCCTGCTCTTCTGGCTGTTCCCGATCGGCGACCCGCCCGGCAGCGACCAGGCCCTGGACGTGTGGGAGCCGCTCTGGTACATCCGCGCCTACCTGTGGTTCGTGCTGCTCTCGCCGATCCTGTACCTGCTCTACCGCAAGGCCGGCTGGGCCGCGGTGGCGCTCCCCCTGCTGATCATGGCGGCGCTGGACGTCACCGGTTTCACGCTGCCCGACACGGCCGACGCGGCCCTGTGGGACTTCGTGACGTACGGCGCCTGCTGGACGGCCGGCTTCGCCCACCACGACGGCCGCCTGGCCCGGCTCAAGCCGTGGATCGCCGGCCCGGTCGCGCTGGTGCTGGCGGCCGGCGCCTATTACTTCATGAGGGACGAGGGCACGTACGACCTGAACGACATCTCGGAGGCGCAGGCGCTCTGGTCCCTGGCGTTCGTGCTGATCGCGCTGCGCTGGCAGCCGTCGATGACGTGGCTGTCGAAGGTGCGGCCCCTGGACCGCACGGTCACCCTGATCAACAACCGGGCCGTGACCATCTACCTGTGGCACAACATCGCGATCGCCGCGGTGTGGCCGGTCCTGACGTTCCTGGCCCTGGACGACGTGGGCGACAGCATGGGCCACGCGGGCGACCTGCTGGCCGCCTTCGTGCTGACCATCCTGGCCGTACTGGCCTTCGGCTGGGTCGAGGACCTGGCCGCGAAGCGCCGCCCCCGCCTCTGGCCCGCCGGCCCGCCGACCCGCGCCACCACCACCGAGCCCGCGACCATCGAGCCCACCACCGGCTCCGCCCCCAACGGGTTCGGCTCCGCCGCCGGCGCGTTCGGCGCCGTCGGGTCTCCCTCTGCCGGCTCCGCCGCTGCCGCGTTCGGCGCGCCGCCCCTCGGCACCGTCGGCAACCCGGCCAGCCCAGCTGCCCCAGCTGCCCCAGCTGCCCCGGTTGACCACGCCGCCCCGGCCGGCGCTGCCCCGGCCGGCGCCGCCCCGGCCCCCGCGCAGAACCGGGCCGCCCGGGTCAGCGGAACGGCTTCGGCGATGGCCAACTTGGGCGACACCAAGCGCCGCCAGACGGCCGCGGCCGCCATGCACCGCCTGCCCGCCAACTGGCCGCCCATCCCCCGCACCGACGACTCCGCCCCACCACCCCCGGCCCAGGCCACAGCCGCGACCCAGCCCATGACACCCGGCCTCCCACCCACCGGTCACACCGCGGCACCCGGTCCGGCCGCCGGGCACGCATCGGCCCCGCTCCAGCCCGACGATCCCGGTGTTCCCGTGGCCGGGCGCCGCGCCGATCCGCTCAGCGGAGACGCGGAGGCCAAGCCCGCCCTTCCCGCGGGCTGGGGCGTCTCGGAGGAGCCCCGGCAGTCCGGCCCCGAGGACGCCACCGAGTGGTTCCGCGGTCATCACACCCGAGACTGAGCCGCGCCCCGGTCCCCGAAGCTGAAGTCAAAGGCCGCTCGGCCCGGCCCAGCCGCCGAAGGCAACGCCGCTCAGCCCGGCCCAGCCGCCGAAGGCAGCGCCGCTCAGCCCGGCCCAGCCGCCGAGGGCAGGGCCGCTCAGCCCGGCCCAGCCGCGGAAGGCGGGGCGGCCCGGCCCGGCCCAGCTGCGGAAGGCGGGGCGGCCCGGCCCGGCCCAGCTGCGGAAGGCGGGGCGGCCCGGTCCGGCTCTGGGACGGTAGGCAGGGTCGCGCGGTGGGCGCTATTCGGGATCGACGGGTGGTTACCCGAGGAAATCTCGGAAATGACGGATGAATCACTACTAATCTGACGGAATGCGGCAGTACGGACAAGCGCCGGTGGCCTCCGAGGAGGAGGGCGCCGGAGTGGCGGCCCTCGTCTTCCGGGCCGGGCCGCTGCTCTGTGCGCTGCGGCTCGACGAAGTCATCGAGACCATGCGGCCGCTCGAGACGCGGCCCCTGGCCGGGACGCCCGCCTTCGTGCGCGGGATCAGCGTGCTGCGTGGCGTGCCCACGCCCGTGATCGACGTGTCCCGGCTGCTGGGCGGTGGGTCGGCCGAGCCCGAACGGTACATCGCCGTCAGCACCGACCGGGGCGCCGTCGCCTTCGGGACCGGGGCCGTCCTGGGCGTGAGCAACGTCGAGGCCGAGCCCTCCGGCGGGCACCCGGCCCTGCTCGGCGGGGGCAACAGCCGGCTCGTCGCCGGTGTCGGCACGTTCGGCGCCGAGCCTCTCCTGCTCCTGCAGAGCATGCGGGCCGTGCCCGACGACGTCTGGGAAGCCGCGGCCGCCGCGGGCGTGGCGACATGATCGGGGCGGCGGAGCTCATCCGCTTCCGGGAGGTGCTGGCCCGCCGGCTCGGCTGGACCTTCGCCGACAACGACTCCGGGCACCTCACGGGGACCCTGCGGGAGCGGGCCGGCGCTCGCGGGATGAGCGCCCGGGCGTACCTCGACCGCCTCGCCGCCCGGGCCTGGCCCGAAGAGCTGACCGTCCTGGTCGAGCGGCTCAGCATCACCGAAACCTATTTCTTCCGGCACGGCGAGCAGTTCCGGGCGCTGCGCGACGAAGCTCTGCCCGAGCGGGTGGCGGCCCGGCAGGGCCAGCGCGTGCTGCGGATGCTCTCGGTGGCCTGCTCCTCCGGCGAGGAGGCCTACTCGCTGGCCATCACCGGGCGGATGGTGCAGCCGGGAAGCGACTGGATCATCGATGTGACCGGCGTCGACACCAACCCGGCCGTGCTGAGCCGGGCCGAGGCCGCCCGCTATTCGGCGTGGTCGCTGCGGGAGACGCCCGACGACGTACGCCGGAAGTGGTTCCAGCAGGAGGAGGGCGGCTACCGGGTCGCCGAGGAGGCCCGGCGGCTCGTGCGCTTCAAGCGGCACAATGTCGCCGAGCCCGACCCGGAGTTGTGGACCGCCGGGCGGTACGACGTGATCTTCTGCCGCAACCTGCTGATGTATCTGACCGCGGAGGTCGTGTCGTCGCTGGTCGAGCGGATGACCACCGCGCTCGCCCCGGGCGGTTTCCTGTTCCTCGGCCACACCGACTCGCTCGGCAGCCGGGCCGACGGGCTCGATCTGCGGCAGAGCCACCAGGCGTTCTACTACTGCAAGGAGGAGAAGCCGGCGCCCGGGCCGGCCCCGGCCCCGGTCGCCGCCAAGCCCAGCGAACCCGAGAAGACCGGCAGCGAGACCTCGTACAACCAAGCTTTGGCCCTTTTCCGCGAGGAACGCTTCGCGGAAGCCCTCGACCTGATCGACGGCGAGCGCGGCACCCTGTTGCACGGCATCCTGCTGGCCCAGTCCGGCCGCCTGGGCGAGGCGATCACCCTGGCCCGGCGCCTGATCGAGGAGAACGGCCTCGACCCCGACGCGCACCAGCTGCTCGGCCTGTGTCTCGAGGGCGGATCGGCCGTGGCCGAGGCGATCAGCCAGTACCGCCTGGCCGCCTATCTCGATCCGGGTTTCGCCTTGCCCCGGATGCGCCTGGGCCAGCTGGCCCGGCGTCACGGCGACGAGCGGACGGCGGCCGGCGAGCTGGAACGCGCCCTCGACCTGCTGACCCAGGAGAAGGAGGAGCGGATCACCCTGTTCGGCGGCGGCTTCGGCCGTCTCGCACTGACCGTGCAGTGCCGCTCCGAGCTCGACGCCTGCGGAGTCCGGCGATGAGCACCGTCGCGAGCCGCCTCGAGGAGCTGCGGGAGGACTTCGACCGCTCGTTCGCCGACCCGGTCCGCAGCCACGACGACGAGCACGTCGAGCTGCTGACGATCCGGGCCGGCGGCCGCCCGTACGCCATCCGCCTCTCGCAGACCTCGGGCCTGCACCCGGACCGGCCGGTCACCCCACTGCCGGGCCCGCAGCCGGCCCTGCTCGGCCTGGCCGGGTTCGCCGGTCAGGTGGTGCCCGTCTACGACCTGGCCGCGCTGCTGGGCCATCCGGTGGCCGAGCGGCCGCGCTGGCTCGTGCTGGCCGGCGGCGACCCGCCGCTCGGCCTGGCCTTCCACGACCTCGACGGGCACGTACGGGCCGGGACCGCCGACATCGTGCGGGAATCGGGTGACAACGCGGTCACCGGGAGCGTCCGCGGCATGGTCGGCCTGCCCGGTGGCGCCCGGCCGATCATCGACATCCCCGCGACGCGCGCCACCGTGCACGCGCTGACCGGACACCTCACCGACCAGGAGGCCGCACGATGATGGCGGGACGCACCTTCGGCACCAAGCTGGCGGCCGGTTTCGGCCTGACCCTGTTCCTGACCCTGCTGATGACCGTGACGTCGGTGGTGGCGCTGCGCTACGTGCTGCACACCAAGAACGCGGTGATCGAGTCGGCGCGGGTGAACCTGGTCGGCGCCGAGGCGCTGAGCGCGCTCATGGAGTCGCGGATCGCCGACTACCGCGGCTACATGCTGGCCGGCACCGACGAATATCTGAACGCCACCAACACCGACCGCTCGAAGTTCCTGGCCCAGCTCGAGTCGTTGCGCGGAACGATCGAGAACCCGAACTCGAAGGCCCTGCTCCAGAAGGTCGCCGACGCCGAGGCCATCCACGCCGGCCTCGTCTCGGGGCTCATCGCGCAGCGCGCGAAGATCACCAACCTGAACAGCGTGGCCCAGTTCAGCGGCAACGAGGCGGTGAAGGCGGCCCGGCAGACGGTGCAGAAGTCGATCTCCGATCTGATCGCGCAGGTGCAGACCACGGTGAACGCCAAGAGCGACGACTCGTCCGAGCGCGCGATGTGGGCGATGATCTTCATCATCGCGATCGGCCTGCTGCTCATCGGCGGCGCGGCCGGCGTGGCCTGGAAACTCAGCCGTGACCTCAAACGCGAGGTCGGTGCGGCCGTCGGGCACATTCAGAGCTCGTCGGCCCAGCTCGAGGCGGCCGCGGCCCAGCAGGCCGCGGGCGGGCGCGACCAGGCCAGCGCGATGAGCGAGATCACCACGACCATCAGCGAGCTGCTGATCACCTCACGGCAGATCGCCGAGAGCGCCCAGCGCGTCTCCAAGGTGGCCGAGGAGACCGCGGAGGCCGCCCGCACCGGCGACGCGACGATCGACCAGACCCGGGCCTCGATTACCGCCATCCGCACCCAGGTCGACCAGATCGTGCAGCACATGCTGGCCCTGGGCGAGAAGTCGCAGCAGATCGGCGGCGTGGTCGATCTCGTGTCGGAGCTGGCCGAGCAGACGAACATCCTGGCCATCAACGCGACCATCGAGGCCAGCGGCGCCGGCGAGTGGGGGCGCCGGTTCGCGGTGGTGGCCGAGGAGATCCGCAAGCTGGCCGACCGGACCGCGGCCAGCGCCAAGGAGATCCGGGCCCTGATCGAGGACGTCCGGGGCGCGGTCAACACCACGGTGATGGCCACCGAGATCGGCGCCAAGGCGGTCGACTCCGGCTCCCGGCAGTTCGACGACGCCACCAGCTCGTTCCGCCGCATCGTGGGCCTGGTCTCGACCACGAGCGACGCCACCCGCGAGATCGAGCTCTCCACCAAGCAGCAGACCACGGCGGTCGAGCAGGTCAACGTGGCCGCCTCGGACACGGCCCGGGTCACCCGCGAGACCGAGGCCAGCGCGGTGCAGACCAAGCAGACCGCGGCCCACCTCACCACGCTCTCCGGCGAGCTGCTCGATCTGGTCGGCACCGGACGTCACTGATGGCCGACCGCGATCCGCTGCGCTATTTCCGGATCGAGGCCGCCGAGCTGGTCGAGCAGATCAGCACGGGCGTCCTCGATCTGGACCAGCAGCCCGGCCCCGAGGTGGTGGCCCGGCTGCTGCGGTACGCGCACACCCTCAAGGGCGCGGCCCGGGTGGTCAAGCAGCCGGAGATCGCCGAGCACGCCCACGCGTTCGAGGAGGTGCTGGTCCCGCACCGCGACGACGCCGCTCCCCTGCCGGCCGACGAGATGCGCGAGCTGCTGCGCCTCAACGACGAGATCGCCGGGAGGGTGGCCGCGCTTGCGAACCCCTCAGCTGTAAGCGCGCCGGAATCACCGCCCCCGGCTCCAGGCCCGGATCCGGCGGCGCCCGCTCCGGCGGCGCCCGCTCCGGTGGCGCCCGCCCCGGTGGAAGAGCCGGCGGCCGCCGCTCCGGAACGGGCCACCGAGGCTCCGGCCCCCGAACGGGCCGTCACGGCCGACCTCGACGAACTGCTCGACGCCATCGGCGAGGCCAGCGCCCGGATCGCCCCGCTGCGCGAGGGCAGCCGCACCCTGGCCACCATCCACCGCCGGGTGGAGACGCTCGGCGACCGCCTGCGGACCGGCCGGGTCGGCGGCGGCGACGCCGTCACCCGCAGCAGCGTGCAGCGCCTCGCGGGCGACCTGGGCGCGCTCGGCCGCCGCCTGATCGACGCCGTCGACCAGGTCGAACGCGAGCTCGACGAGGTCCGGGGCCGCGCCGAGGGGCTGCGCCTGGTGCCGGCCGGCACCATCTTCACCGCCCTGCGCCGGGCCGTGCGCGACGCCGCCGACGCCGACGGCAAACGGGTCCGTTTCCACGCCACCGGCGCCGAGGTGCGGATGGGCCCGCAGCTGCTCAACCAGGTCAACGGCGCCTTCCTGCACGTCGTGCGCAACGCCGTGGTGCACGGCATCGAGCGCGAGGAGCAGCGCCTGGCCGCCGGCAAGCCGGCCGAGGGCTCGGTCACCGTGCACGTCGAGCGGCGTGGCCGCTGGGCCGAGTTCCGCTGCTCCGACGACGGCCGCGGCTTCGATCTGGACGCGCTGCGCCGCACCGCCCGGGATCGGGGCCTGCTCTCCCCCGGCGCCGATCCCGACCCGCGCACGCTGATCGACCTGGTGCTGCACGGCGGCATCAGCACCTCGCCCGCGGTCACCGACGTGGCCGGGCGCGGCATCGGCATGGACGTGGCCCGCGACGTGGCCGACCAGCTCGGCGGCAGCGTCTCGATCGACAACCGGCCCGGGCTCGGCGCCACCGTGCGGCTGTCCGTGCCGCTGACCCTGCTCAGCATGAACGGCCTGCTGGTCGAGGCGGGCGAGCACACCGTCACCATGCCGCTGGACGCGGTCCGCCGGTGCGTACGGATGTCGGGCGACGAGATCACCACCGCCATGGACACCGGCCGTCTCGCCCACGAGGGCCGGGTCGTGCCGTTCCTGCCGCTGTGCCGGGCCCTGCATCAGGACGCCGAGCTGACCGGGACCGGGGTGGCCATCGTGCTCACCGCCGACGGCGAGACCGCGGCCGTCGGCGTCGACCGGCTCGCCGGCACCACCACCCTGGTGGCCCGCCCACTGCCCGACCTGGCCCCGGCCGCCTCGGTGATCGGCAGCGTCTCGATCGACCTCGACGGCAATCCCCGCCTCGTGCTCGACCCGCACGGGCTGGTCGCCGAGGCCCGGCAGGTCGGGCCCACGACCGGCGGGCCGTCCACCGACACCAACGGCCGCACGATGCCGATCCTGGTCGTCGACGACTCGCTGACCACCCGCATGCTCGAGCGCAGCATCCTCGAGTCGGCCGGTTACGAGGTCGATCTGGCCGCCTCCGGCGAGGAGGGCCTGGAGAAGGCCCGGTCCCGCGAGTACGGGCTGATCCTGTCCGACATCGACATGCCCGGCATCGACGGCTTCGCCTTCGTGGCCGAGACGCGGGCCGATCCCACCCTGTCCCACGTGCCGGCCATCCTGGTCAGCTCGCGGGCCACCGCCGAGGACCGCCGCCGCGGCACCGAGGCGGGTGCGTCCGCCTACGTGGTCAAGGGCGAGTTCAACCAGGAAGAGCTTCTCTCGCACATCCGGAGGCTGATCCTTCGATGATCCGTGTCCTGCTCGTCGAGGATTCCGCGACCATGCGCCACCATCTGCGCGAGTCGCTCGCGGCCGACCCGGAGCTCCAGGTCGTGGGCGAGGCGACCGACGGCGCCGACGCGGTCGCCATGGTCGCCCGGCTGCGCCCGGACGTGGTGACCATGGACATGATGTTGCCGACGATGAGCGGCCTGGTCGCCACCGAGCACATCATGGCCGAGCATCCGACGCCGATCCTGGTCGTCTCGTCGGCCGACCGGCAGGAGATGTTCAGCACCTACAACGCGCTGGCGGCGGGCGCGGTCGACGTGATGGAGAAGCCGCGGGGCGACGCCAGCGACGCCGACTGGGGGCGCCGGCTGCGCCAGTCCGTACGGCTGGTCTCGCGCATCCGCGTGATCACCCACCCGCGGGCCCGCCTGGACGGCCGCCCCAGGAGCAGCCCGCCCCGCGAGGCCACGCCGGCCCGGGCCACCGTCGTGCCGGTCACCGAGACGTTCCGGGCGGTGGCCCTGGGCGCTTCCACCGGTGGGCCGGGCGCGCTGACCGACCTGCTGCGGGCGCTGCCGGTGGGCTTCCAGCCGCCGGTGCTGTGCGTGCAGCACATCGCGGCCAGCGAGCCGTTCGCCGTGGCGTTCTCCGACTGGCTGGCCGGGCAGACCGGGCGCGACGTCACGTACGCCCGCGACGGCACGCCGATCGGCGCGGTCACCGGCCGGGTCGTGCTGGCCCCGCCCGACCGCCATCTGTTCCTGCGCGACGGCCTGCTGCGGCTCAGCGACGCGCCGCCGCGGCACTCGTGCCGGCCGTCGGTCGACGTGCTGTTCGAGTCGGTCGCGGCCGAGCTCGGCGCGGCCGCCGCCGGCTGCCTGCTGACCGGGATGGGCCGCGACGGCGCCGAGGGCCTGCTCCGGATGCGCTCGCGCGGCGCGACCACCTTCGCCCAGGACGAGGCGAGCTGCGTGGTCTACGGCATGCCGCGCGAGGCGGCCCTGCTCGGCGCGGCCGCCTACATCATGTCACCGGCCCGGATAGCGGCCCGGCTGGTGGAGATGCAACCCACCGGAGGCCGGCGATGACCCGGCAGGTGCTGATCGTCGACGACAGCCTCACCGTGCGGATGGACCTGCACGACGCGTTCAACGCGGACGGGTTCGCCACGATCCTCTGCGCCACCGGGGCCGAGGCCCGGACCGCGTTCGTCGCCGCCGAGTTCGAGGTGGCCGTGCTCGACGTGATGCTGCCCGACGCCGACGGCCTGGAGCTGCTGACCGAGCTGCGCGGCATGCCGAGCCGGGCCGGCGTGGTGACGGTGCTGCTGTCCAGCGAGGACGAGGTGGCCGACCGGCTGGCCGGGCTGCGGACCGGCGCCGACGAATACGTCGGCAAGCCGTACGACGCGGGTTATGTGGTGGCCCGCACCCGGCAGCTGCTCGGCGACGGGCCGGCCCGGGCCGACGACCGCACGACGGTCCTGGTCATCGACGACAGCATGACCTTCCGCGAGCAGCTGCGGGAGCTGCTGGAGGGCGAGGGCTACGCCGTGCTGACCGCGCCCAGCGGCGAGGACGGCCTGCGCACGGCGGCCGACCGCCGCCCGCAGGCGATCATCGTGGACGGCGTGATGCCCGGCATCGACGGGGCCACGGTGATCCGCCGGGTGCGCCTGGACCCGGCGCTGCGCGACATCCCGTGCATCCTGATGACCGCGGCCGACGACTACGCCACCGAGCTCCAAATGCTCGACGCCGGTGCCGACGCGTTCGTCCGCAAGCAGCAGAACCTGGCCATCGTGCCGGCCAAGCTCAACGCGGTGCTGCGGCAGAGCTCCGAGCAGCTGCCGATCGAGGTCACCGGCAGCCTGCACGGTCCGAGCAAGGTGCTGGCCCTGACCCCGGACAAGGGGCGGCTGTCCGATCTGGCCCACGCGCTGCGAGCCGACGGCTACGACGTGGTGCCGGTCGCGGCCACCGAGGACGCCCTCGACCTGCTGGCCGAGCAGCCGGTCGACTGCATCGTGCTGGGCATGGGGCTCTCCGGCGATCTGGGCCGCGACGCGTGCCGGCGGATCAAGGAGGTGCCGGTGATCGGCGAGACGCCGGTGGTGATGACCGGCGCCACCGACGAGGACATGCTCGAATGCCTGGCCGCGGGCGCCGACGACTACGTACGGACGGAGTCCGGCGCCGAGGCGCTACGGGCCCACGTCCGTACGCAGATCCGCCGCAAGCAGTCGCACGACGAGAGCCGCCGCATCCGCGAGGAGCTGATGCGCCGCGAGCTGGACGCGGCCGAGGAGCGTTCGGCCCGGCAGCTCGCCGAGACCCGGGCCGCCCTGGTCGAGGAGCTGGAGTGGCGCAACCGCGAGCTGGAGGCGTTCTCCGGCTCGGTCTCGCACGACCTGCGCGGCCCGCTCCAGGTGATCAGCAGTTTCGCCGAGCACATGCTCGACGACGAGGACGACCCGCTCAGCGAGGAGGCCCGCCGCCGGCTGGGCCGCATCCAGGCGGCTGCGCTGCGGATGGCCGACCTGGTCGAGTCGCTGCTGATCCTGGCCCGGGCCAGCCGCGGCGACCTGCGCCGGGAGAAGTTCGACATGACCTCGACGACGTGGTCGGTGATAGGAGAGGTGGAGGCCCGCGACCCGGGCCGCTCGGTGGGCTTCACGGTGCACGACGCGATGACCGCCGACGCCGACGAGGGCCTGGTCCGGGTCATCCTGGAGAACCTGATCAACAACGCGGTCAAGTTCACCCGCAAGGTCGAGCATCCGGCCATCGAGGTGGGCCGGACCGCGAGGGGCTACTTCGTGCGCGACAACGGGGCCGGTTTCCCGGCCGGCAAGGCGGGCGAGCTGTTCCGCCCGTTCGCCCGCCTGCACAAGGCCGAGGACTTCCCCGGCACCGGCATCGGCCTGACCACCGTGCACCGGGCGGTCGAGCGCCACGGCGGCGAGATCTGGGCCGAGGGCGAGGACGGCCGCGGGGCCACGTTCTGGTTCACCCTGCCCCCGGCGCCCTCGTCCGACCCACCGGTCACCGAGCGCCGGAGCCAGCCGCGGCGTCTCGGTTAGCCGCCACCTCGTCCATGTGGGTCTCGGCCCAGCGCTTGAGCGAGCGCATCGTCTCGTGCAGGGACAGACCAAGACCGGTCAGCTCGTACGACACGGTGACCGGGACCGTGGGTACCACGGTGCGGCTGACCAGGCCGTCGCGTTCGAGCGACCGCAGCGTCTGGGTGAGCATCTTCTGGCTGACGCCGGCCAGCAGCCGGGCCAGCTCCGAGTAGCGCATCGCCCGCGGCGGCCCGTCGCAGTCGGGCCCGCTGCCGAGCGCGCTCAGGATCAGCGTCACCCACTTGCCGGAGACCCGCTCGAGCAGCTTCTGGCTCGGGCACACCGCCAGGAACGCGTTGTACTCGGCCTTGGCCGCGGTCCTCTTCTGCGCCGCCGTCGTCGTCGCCATGCCCACCCTCCGGTGCCCAACGCACCCTGAGGTGCCTACTTCCCGATAGAGAGTTACCAGCTCAGAGTAGAGGGCATGTCAATCACTTCCCTTCCCGGCGGCACATGGCAGCTCGGGGACCTGACCGTCACCCGCTTCGGATACGGCGCCATGCAGCTCGCCGGCCCCTGGGTGATGGGCCCGCCGGCCGACCACGACGGCGCGCTGGCCGTGCTGCGCGAGGCCGTGTCGCTCGGCATCACCCACATCGACACCAGCAATGCCTACGGCCCCGGGGTCACCAACCAGCTGATCCGGGAGGCGCTGCATCCGTACCCGGCCTCGCTGCACGTCGTCACCAAGGTCGGCGCCAACCGCGACGCCCAGGGCGGCTGGCCGCCGGCCCGCGACCCGGAGAGCCTGCGCCGGCAGGTCCACGAGAACCTGGACAACCTCGGCCTGGCGACCCTCGACCTGGTCAACCTGCGGCTCGGCAACGCGCAGGGACCCCAGCCCGGCTCCCTCGCCGAGGCCTTCGCGACGCTGGTGGAGCTCCAGGGGCAAGGCCTGATCCGGCACCTCGGCGTGAGCAACGCGACGGCCGAGCAGGTCGCCGAGGCGCGGTCCATCGCCCCGATCGTGTGCGTGCAGAACGCGTACAACCTGGCCCACCGTCACGACGACGAGCTGATCGACGCCCTCGCCGCCGACGGCATCGCCTACGTGCCGTTCTTCCCGCTCGGCGGCTTCGGCCCGCTCCAGTCGGACGCGCTGTCGGCCGTGGCCACCCGGCTGGGCTCGACGCCGATGTCGGTCGCCCTGGCCTGGCTGCTGCGGCGCTCGCCCAACATCCTGCTGATCCCGGGCACGTCGTCAGTGGCCCACCTGCGCCAGAACGCCGCCGGCGCCGCCCTCACACTTTCCGAGGACGACGCCGGCGAGCTGGAGAAGATCAGTTCGCGTACGTGAGACCGTCCGCGATGACCTGCGGGCGGCCGGCCGTTCCGGCGACCACGATCGAGACCGTGTGCACCTTGGCCGGCATGTTGCGGACGTACATCGTCTGGCGGTACGCCGTCGTGGTGGCCTTGGTGTCGAGGGTGGCCACCTTGGCCCCGTCCACGTAGACGTAGACGACGCCGGTCAGCTTGGTGCGGGCGAAGGTCAGGGCGGCCGAGCGCCCGTTGAACGTCCACGACAGCTTCGCGTTCTTGGCGCTCGCGGCCAGCGCCTTGCCACCCAGGTAGGCCGCGCCGGCCCGGGCGCTCCAGGCGCCGGTCTTGCCGGCCGAGGTCTCCGGCACCTGGGTGATCTTGCGGGTCACGGCGGCGGCCCGGCTGTTGCCGCTCAGGTCGCGGGCGGTGATCGTGTACGTCAGCGCGGCGTTCGGCTTGACCGCGGTGTTCCAGGCGGTGGCCGTGGCGGCCAGCGTGGCCGACCCGGGCGAGGTCGTCTTGCCGGCCTGGCCGACCACCTTGACGTTGTCGGCCGAGCGCCAGACCACCGACACCGGCACCGAGGTGGCCGAGTAGGTGCCGGTGCGCAGCATCACCGACGGCGGGCCGGGGAAGGTCGGCGCCGCGACGTCGGAGACGACCTTCACGGCCGGGGTGGTGTCGTAGATGTTGCTGGCGTGCACGGCCCGGACCGCGATGGTGTGAGTTCCGGGGGTGACGGCCACGGTGGCCGTGCGCACGGTGCCGGCCACGGTCGCGACCACGGCGCCGTCCCGCAGGATGTTGAACCGGTTGACGTTGCCGCCGGCCAGCGTCCAGTTGACGGTCGCGGTGTTCTTCACGTAGGTGACGCCGGCCGACACCGTGCCGGCCACGTTCTTGAGCGCCAGGCCCGGCAGCGCGGCCTTGCCGCGGATGTAGCCGAGCAGCGGGTACATCATGGCGCCGGGGCACACGGTCAGATAGCCGTCCTTGGTCTGCTCGCCGTCCTTGTGCCCGGAAATGCGGGGAAAGGTCGCCGTGGTGCCCTTGGGCCAGATGCGGCCGTCGACGCCCTCGACCATGTCGGCCGTAGTCGCCGGGTCGAAGCCGTACGCGGTGAGGCGGGCCGCCGCGAGCTGCGCGATCTTGTTCAGCGCGTTGTCGTACGGCCGGATCGAGGTGTAGTCACCGAGCAGAGCCACGCCGGCCGAGGCGGTGTTGAAGCCGACCGTGTGGGCGCCGATGACGGCCTTGGTCGCGCTGCCCTTGCGGCCCTCGTAGAGCGTGCCGCACTTGTCGACGATGAAGTTGTAGCCGATGTCGTCGAAGCCCTCGGCGATGTCGGCGGCCATGATGCTGCGGATGATCTTCGGCGAGTTGGCGCAGGTCTCGTTGTTGCCGAAGCCGCTGTGGTGCACCCAGACCATCTTGACGCCCTCGGTGGCGACCTCGGCCGGCGCCTTGACCGTGGTCTCGTCGGCGCCCCACTGCGCGCGGGTCACCATGGCCGGCATCGCCGCCTTGGCCACGACCGGGTTCGCGGTGGCCTCGGGCGTGGCCGCGGCGGCCGACGCGGGGGTGGACGGCTCGGCCAGCATGCCGCCGCCCGCGCCGGCGGCGGGCGGGGCGTCGGGGTCGATCAGGTTGAGCCGCAGCCCGGCCGGCAGGCCGGTGGCGGTCGCTCCCGCGATGCGAGCGGCCACGCCGTCGGACGGCCCGGCCCACAGCGGCTCGGTGCGGCCGCGCACGCGCGCCGCCTCGGACGGCCGGTCGGCCGCGGCCTCGGCCACCTCGAGCGACTCCCAGCCGCTCCAGGCGCCGGTGGCCGAGCTGCGGGTGCGCACCTCGACCGTGCCCTTGGGCGCGGCCTTGGGGTCGGCCCAGCTGACGGTGACCATGCTGAACTTCTTGGTGGCCCGCTGCGGCAGGTCGACCTGACCCGATGAGGAGGCGGCGAGCTCGACCTTGGTGACGGCCGTGCGCACCGGCGCGTTGGGCAGCACCGGGGCCTGCGTGGGCTCGGCCGTCGCCACGACCTTCGCCGCCGCCGCGTCCGCTTCCGCGGCCGCCGCCGTCGCCGCCGGCTCGTCGAACGCCAGCACCGGCGGCGCCTTGTCCGGCCACGTCAGCGCGGCTATGCCCCCACCCGCGGCCAGCACCGCCACCGCGGCCCCGATCGAAATTGCCACCTTGCGTTCCACGTCGTCCCCCGTTGATCTGCAATTAGCGGCGTGAGAGTACCGAATCGGTCAAATGGCGGCCATCCCGAACCAGGGGCGGCAGGGATCGAAGCCCTCGACCGTGACCTCGGCGCCGGGCCAGCGGGCGGCCGTGAGGCGGAAATGCCGCAGCTCGGCGACGTCGCCCGTGGTGTCGACGATGTGGCTGACGCCGTTGTCGGCGTACCCCAGACGGCGTGACACACCCTGCGAGGCCTTGTTGGCCGTCGTCGCCGAGCTGATCGCCGCGACGGCGCCCAGGCTCCCGAAGGCGAAGCCGAGGACGGCCGTGCGCATGGCGACGCCGACGCCGCGCCCCCGGACCTCGGGGACCAGCCACGACGCGGTGTCCACAGTGCGCAGCGCCGGGAAGTTCTCGCCCTCGAGGGTCTGCACGCCGGCCAGCCGGCCCTCGTACGAGACGGCGAAGTGCAGCACCCAGGACGCCGGATCCCACGTGCCGTAGGCCTTCCAGTAGCCCTGGCGGAACAGCCGCCGCTCGTTCTCGGCGAAGCTCTGCCCGGGCCACATGGCCAGGCGCGGATCGTGCCCGACGTCGCCGGGCAGCACGGCGGCGAGCTCCGGCAGGTCCGCCTCGCACATCGGCCGCAGCACGACGTCGCGGTGGACCAGCCGGAGCCCGAACAACGGCCACATGTCATCCATGCATGACTTTTTACTCCGTTCCGAGCGCCGCCACGGGACTCACCTTCGCCGCCTTGCGGGCCGGCAGCACCCCGGCCAGGGCGGTCAGCGCGACCAGGATCACGAAGACCACGGCGAGCTGGCCCACCGGCACCGCGAACGGCGCGTTCACGCCGAGCGCCTTGACCGCCAGCAGCGCGTACGGAACCCCCAGGACCAGACCGATGGCCGCGCCGATCACGCCGTAGAGCGCCGACTCGGTCGTCAGCATGGCCCGCAGGCCGCCCTGGGACAGGCCGACCGCGCGCAGCACGCCCGACTCGCGGACCCGCTCGACGACCGACAGCGCGGTCGTGGTGCCGACGCCGACCACGGCGATGGCCACGGTGAGCCCGATCAGGGCCAGGGCGATCACCAGCAGCAGGGTGAGCTGGCTGTCGATCTGGTCGCGCTGGTCGGCGAGCACGTCGAGGCTGAACGTTCCGCCGGCGGCGGCCTCGTCGATCGCCCGCTTGCCGTCGGCCCGGCCCTTCTCCCCGCTCACGGCCGCGTCCATCAGGACACCGTCGTAGGTGGCGGGGGCGCCGAGCTTGGTCAGGTCGGCCGGGTCGAGCACCACGGCCGAGCCGAGCGGCCCCGAGTCGGGCAGCTGGGCCACGATCGTGAACGTGCCGGCGCGCTTGCCGGCGTGCAGGGTGATCTTGTCGCCGACGTGCAGCCCGGTCGTGTCGGTGGTGAAGCCGGAGATGACCGCCTTGCCCGGTCCCAGATCGCCCACCGAGCCGGCCGCCACGTCGAGCTGGCCCAGCCGCGGCACCGCGCTCCACGGCACGTCGGTCACGTTCAGCCCGTCGACCTCGCCGATCTTCACGGGGATCCGGCGGTACGGCGCGACGTGCGCCAGGTCCTTGCTCGCGCGCAGCCGCTCGACCAGCGCGGGCGGCACCGGCGACTCGTCGGTGCCGCTCAGCTCGTAGTCGGCCGGGGCCGACGCGGCCGACTCGCGGTCGGCCAGCACCCGGATCGACGCCCCGCCGACCAGCGTCCCCGCGATCAGGGTGACGCCGAGCGCGACCACGACCGAGACCGCGGCGGCCCGGCGCGGAGCCGCTCCCACGCCGCCCGCGGCCAGCCGGCCGACCGGGCCGGAGCGGCGGATCGGCGCGCCCAGCAGGGCCAGCACCGGCCGCACGATCACCGGACCGAGCGCGACCAGCGCGAAGAAGGCCAGCGCACCCGAGCCGACGACGGCGAACAGGTTGTTCGAGGGGTCGTAGTTCTCCGGGTTCCGGCCCGGAAGACCGTTCACCACGTACGCCGCCAGCAGCCCCGCCCCGGCCGCCAGGACCAGGCCGGTGATCCAGCGCAGGGCGCCGATGTCGCGCCGCGCCCCGGTCGTTCCCGAGCTGCGCAGCGCCTCCAGCGGCGACACCCGGGCGGCCGAGGCGGCCGGGGCCAGCACGGCCAGGACGGTGATCAGCACGGCCAGCACGACCGTGGCCAGCGCCCACAGCAGCGGGAAGCCGGGCGAGTCGATGTGCGGGCCGAACCACCCCGCCACCACCGGCACCAGGTGGCCCGCGCCGAGCGCCAGCAGCACCCCGGCCACGCCGGTGACCAGGCCGGTCAGCGCGCCCTCGGCGGCCAGCGCCCGGGTGATCGAGCCGCGGCCGGCGCCGACCGCTCGCAACAGGGCCAGCTGGCGCATCCGCTGGGCGAACATGATGCGGAACGTCGAGGTGGCCACGAGCCCGGCCGCGACCACGGCGATCGCGACGAACATGGCGATCACCGCGAAGACCGCGTTGATGTCGGACGCCTTCTGCTCGGCCTCCTCGAGGCGCACGTCGGCCCCCGTGGCCACCTCCGCCCCCGGCGCCAGCGCGGCGACCCGGTCCCGCACGTCGCCGGCGCCCGGCGCGTAGCGGATGTCGACCTGGTTGACGAAGGTGGCGCCGCTCATCGCGACCACGGCGGCCGTGGGGGCGTACGCCTGGAAACCGAAATCGTCGCGGGCCTGGACCAGACCGACCACCGTGACCCGCGTCGGCGCCAGGGGTTTGCCGTCCTCGGTGTAACGCAGCTGCACATTGGCCGTGCTGCCGAGCTTCAGGCCCATCCGCTCGACCGTGCGCGGGGTGACGGCGATCTCGCCGGCCTTGCTCGGATAGCGGCCCTGGGTGAGCGTGGCGACGGCCAGCGGGCCGGCGCCCGGATCGCCGGTGATCTGCAGATAGTCGTTGTTGACCTGGCCACCGGTGTCGACCCGGGCCACCGCCTCGGCCACGCCGGGCACCTTCGCGATCGCGGCCGCCTTCGCGGTGGAGATCTCGCCGTTGCGCACGACCAGGTCGACCGCCTCGGGCGTGCCGCTCAGGCCGTTGAGCACGCTGCGCTCGGTGATCTGCTGGGCCAGCACCGACGCGTAGACGACGAAGGAGACGACCAGGACGGCCAGGCCGGTCAGCAGCAGCCGGGTCGGGCGGCGGACGACGCCGCGCATCTGGGTGCGGAGCACGCTCATCGGGCGGCCGCCAGACCCTGCAGCGCGTCGGTGACGCTGGCGGTGTCGGGGCGGTCGATCTCGCCGGCCACCCGGCCGTCGGCCAGCAGCACCACCCGGTCGGCGTAGGCGGCCGCGCCCGGGTCGTGGGTGACCATGACGATCGTCTGGCCGAGCTCGCGCACCGAGTTGCGCAGGAAGAGCAGCACCTCGGCGCCGGACCGGGAGTCCAGGTTGCCGGTCGGCTCGTCGGCGAAGACCACCTCGGGCCGCGAGACCAGCGCCCGGGCCAGCGCGACCCGCTGCTGCTGGCCGCCGGAGAGCTCGCCCGGCCGGTGGTCGAGGCGGGCCACGATGCCCAGCGTCTCGGTCAGGTGCGCGTAGAGGTGGTGGTCGGGCTTGCGCCCGGCCAGCTCCAGCGGAAGCGTGATGTTCTGCGCGGCGGTGAGCTGCGGGAGCAGGTTGAACGCCTGGAAGACGAATCCGATCCGCTCCCGGCGCACCTTGGTCAGCACCTTGTCGGACTGTTTGGTCAGGTCGGTGCCGCCGAGCAGGGCCTGCCCGCTGGTGGCCGTGTCGAGGCCGGCCAGGCAGTGCATGAGGGTCGACTTGCCGGAACCGGACGGCCCCATGATCGCGGTGAACTGGGCGCGGGCGAACCCGACGGTCACGCCGTCCAAGGCCCGGACGGCGGTGTCGCCGCTGCCGTAGACCTTGGTCAGGTCGACCGCGGCGACGGCCGCCATCGTGTCTTGGAGAACGGGCGTCTGCATGGAAACTCCACGGGGCGTCGTGATGGTGTTGACGCCGGAAATGCTGGCGTTAGCCGGTGGTCCGGCACATCGGCCCGTGGCCGGGGATCCGGATCTGTCTTTCGGCCGATGAAGGCACGCTCACCTGCAACTACGCTGGGTCACGATGCAAACGAACACGAACCGGTTGATCCTCCTGCGCCTCGGTCAGTTCCTCGGGCTGGCCGCCATGACCGTGCTGGGGTTGTTCGACGTCGCGCAGGGTCTGCTGCGCGCGTCCGAGCTGATCGGCCTGCTCCAGGTGCTGATGGCGATCGCCGCCGCGATCGTCTGGCTGCCCGCGCACAAACAGGGGTCCACCGCTCTGCCGAAAGTCGCAGTCGCGCTCGGCGCGGCCTCGTTGCTGCTGACCTTCTGGGTCGTCGGCAACTACTCCGACGACTACAGCTACTTCAGCTGGGGTCTGGCCGAGTCGGCGGCCCTGCTGGGCGTGCTGTTCGTGCTGGCGCGGCGGGCCAAGCCCGGCTGGGCGGTCGCCGCCGTGGTCATGGTCGGCGCCGCGGTCAGCTTCCAGCCGCTGCGCGGCGGCCAGTCGGCCGAGTTCGTCATCTTCGGCCTCATCCAGGCCCTGGCCGGCGCGGCCGCCATCGGCGTCGGCATCTACCTGCGCACCCTGGAGAGCTCGCGGCAGCGCGCGGTCGACGCCGTGCGGGCCGAGCAGCGCGCCGAGTTCGCCCGCGACCTGCACGACTTCATCGCCCACCACGTGACCGGCATCGTCGTGCAGGCCCAGGGCGCCCGGTTCATCGCCGAGCAGGACCCCAAACGCGTGCTGCTGGCCCTGGAACAGATCGAGGAGGCCGGCGCCGAGACGATGGCGTCGATGCGCCGCATGGTCGGCGTGCTGCGCGACCCCTCCTCGTCACCGGACGCGCCCCTGGCCCCGGTGGCCGGCCTGGGCGAGCTGCCGGTCCTGCTCGACCAGTTCAACTCGGCCGGCGGTGCGACCGCCCGCATCCACGTCGACGGCGACGCCGAGGGCCTGCCGGTGGAGGTGTCGACCTCGGCCTACCGGGTGGTGATGGAGGCCCTGACGAACGTCCGCCAGCACGCCCCCGCGGCTCAGGTGGCCGACATCTGGGTCCGCCGCACCCCCGACTGGCTGCTGGTACGGGTGGCCAACGACGGCGTACCGGCGCGCGCCGCCACGCCGAGAGATCGCCCGGGGTACGGTCTCGTGGGCCTCACCGAACGGGTCCGCGCGGTCGGCGGCCGGATCACCGCCGGCCCCGGCATCGAGGGCGGCTGGGTGGTCGACGCGGCCTTCCCCATTCCGTAAAGGCGGTTCTTCAGGTGATTCGTGTACTCATCGCCGACGACCAGGCGATGGTCCGTACCGGCTTCGGCATGATCATCGGGGCGCAGCCCGACATGGAGGTCGTGGGCGAGGCGTCCGACGGGGTCGAGGCGGTGGCCCTGGCCCGCAAGCTCAAGCCGGACGTGGCCCTGTTCGACATCCGCATGCCGAAGATGGACGGCCTGGAGGCCCTGCGCCTGCTGGCCGGTCCCGGCGTCGCCGACCCCCTCCGCATCGTCGTGGTGACCACGTTCGACCTGGACGAATACGTCCACCAGGCGCTGCGCAACGGCGCCGCCGGTTTCCTGCTGAAGGACTCGGGCCCGGCCCTGCTGATCGAGGCGGTCCGGGCCGCGGTGTCGGGCGACGCTCTGATCAGCCCGTCCATCACGGTACGTCTCCTGGAGCACCTGTCCGCCCCGGCCGCCGCGACCGACGAGGGCAACCTGTCGCCCCGCGAGCTGGAGGTGGTGAAGCTGACCGCCCGGGGCCTGACCAACGCCGAGATCGCGGCACAGCTGTTCATCTCGGTCGGCACGGTCAAGACCCACCTGGGCAGCATCCACACGAAGCTGAACACCCGGAACCGGGTGGAGATCGCCGCATGGGCCTGGGAGCGCCGGCTCGTAGGCTGAGGGCATGACCTCACCCGCCTCATTGCAGCCCGTCGACGAGTCCTGGCAGCGCGGCCTGGCCATCGTCGCCCACCCCGACGACCTCGAGTTCGGCACGGCCGCCGCCATCGCGCGCTGGACGGCACAGGGCAAGGACATCACGTACGTCCTGTTGACCAGCGGCGAAGCCGGCATCGACGGCATGGACCCGGCCGAGGCCGCCCCCGCCCGCGAGGAGGAGCAGCGCGCCTCGGCGGCCATCGTCGGCGTCAAAGAGGTCGGCTTCCTGGGCCTTCCCGACGGCGTGCTCGAGTACGGCGTACCGCTGCGCCGTGAGCTGACCCGGGTGATCCGCACCCACCGCCCCGAGGTCATCATCACCAACAACTTCCGCGAGAGCTGGGACGAGGCCGGTCAGGCCCTGAACATGTCCGACCACATCGTCACCGGCCGCGCCGTCCTCGACGCGGCCCGCGACGCCGCCAACCGCTGGATCTTCCGCGACCAGGACCTGGAGAAATGGTCGACCCGCCAGGTGTGGGCGGCCGGCTCCCCCCGCGCCACCCACGGCGTCGACACCACTGAGACGTTCGGCCTGGGCGTCCGCTCGCTGGAGGCCCACGCCGCGTACCTGAACGGCCTGACCTCCGGCCCCTTCGACGCCGAGGAGTTCCTGGAGGGCTTCTCCCGCCAGGCCGGCACCCGCCTGGGCGTCCGCTACGGCGCCTCGTTCGAGGTCTTCAACCTCGGTCTCCTGTGAAAGCGCGGCCCCGGGCCGTGGCCCGCAGCGCCACATGCGTCAACTCCTCCGGCATCGGCAGCGGCCGGCGCGCGGTGACCAGCAGCGCCGAGCCGGGCGCGGCGGGGATCAGCGGCCGCACCTGACCGGCGTCGTCGGCGCCGTCCACCACGACCAGCACCCGCCGGGCCGCGAGCAGCGACCGGTACCGGCCGAGCCGCTCGTCCACGTGCTCGGGCACCTCGCCCGCCGGGACACCGAGCGCCCGGAGCACCCGGGCCAGCAGGTCGGCCACCGGGACGCCGGGCCGGGCCGCCGCGAAGACCTGCCCGTCCGGATAGGCCCCGGCCAGCCGGTGCCCGGCCCGGGTGACCAGCGCCGTGGTGCCGCTGCCGGGCGGGCCGTGCACCACCACGGCGGCCGGCCGGCCGGGCGCCGGCCGGGTCGCGGCCGTCAGCACCGCGGCCAGCGGCTCGGCGTGCCCGGGCGACGGCGCCGGGTCCGGCGGCAGCTCACGCGGGACCTCCCGGCGGGACAGATCGAGCCGCGGCGCCCGGTTCAGCATCGCCACGTGCAGGGCCGCCAGGTCGCTGCCGGGATCGACGCCGAGCTGGGCGTGCAACGTGTCGTGGGCCTGCCGGTAGGCGGCGAGCGCCGCACCCACGTCACCCGCCCGGTACAGCGCCAGCATCAACTGGCCCCAGGCCCGCTCGCGCAGCGGGTGCGCGGCGAGGTGGTCGCGCAGCGCCGGCACCAGGTCGTCGGTCCGCCCGAGCACCAGACGGGCCTCGATGAGATCCTCCACCGTCCGCAGCCGGTCCGCTTCGAGCCCCGAGAGCAGCACGTCGAGGGCCGCCACCCGGGGCAGGCCGTGTCCGGCCGGCCCGCGCCACAGGTGCAGCGCGGCCGCCAGGTCGGGCTCCGCCCGCTCCGGGTCCCCCTGCTGGAACGCGGCTCGCCCCCGCTCGGCGAGCCGGCGGAACGAGGCGACGTCCAGCTCGTGCGGCGCCAGGTTCATCTGGTACGCCCCGTGCCGCGAGACGATCCGGCCGCCGATCGTGCGCCGCAGCGCCGCGATGTGGTTGCGGATGTTCGCGACCGCGGACGCGGGCGGCTGCCCGGCCCAGAGCATGTCGGTGAGCCGATGCAGCGTCACCGGCCGGTTGGCCTCCAGGGCGAGAGCGGCGAGGACCGCCCGTCGCTTGGCCGGCCCCGGCTGAACCGGCCCGGCGTCTCCCCGTAACTCCACCGGCCCGAGCAGACGGACCTCGATGGACATCTATCTCCCCCCTGATCGGCCCCCACAGTAGAAAGGCGAACGGGCGGAGTTCAACGCGAATGGCGGGAATCGCGCAGTGAGCATTATCAAGGCCTCCGGGAGTAACAGAAACAGGCGCCGGCGCGCTCAGATCTCGGCGAGCACGTGCCGCACCGCCCCGGCGAGCTTTTCCGCCGGAACCAGCTCGGGACCGGTGAATTGCACGACCCGGAGCTCCTTGCCGTACGGGACGACGGCCATCACCGCCCGGCCGCCGTCACCGACGTACGAGACCGCCGCGGCGCCGAGGCCGTCCAGGCGCTCCGGCTTCGCACCGGCCTGGGCCACCGCGTCGATCGTCTCTTCGGCGGTGCCCGACCGGTTCGGCATGGTGGCGACGGACAGGGCGAACGGCCGCTTGCCGTCCCGGCCGTACGCGCAGTGCCGCCAGACGTTGCCGTTCGGGTTCTTCTCGGCCGGAAGCTCCTGACCGGACAGTGTCGTCTGCTCGGTCCCGCCGAGCAGCCCGATCACGGCCGCCGCCGGCAGCAGGTCGCAGGCCGAGGTGATGCGGGCCAGCCGTGCCGGCGGCGGCGGCGACGGCTTCACCCACGTCGACGCCTGTGGCTCGGCGCCGCCGCATCCCGCGAAGGAGATGGCGACGGCGCCGGCCGCGAATGTCACACCAATCGTTTTCCACACCCGGGAGAGGCTAGGAGTGCGACATACACCCCTGCCTATCGTCCGGATATATCAGTCCTGGATCCGCCACTCGTAGCGATCGAACACCTCGTCCACCCGGGGCATCTGAGTGAGCAGTTCCAGCCCTTTCTCCCGTGGCAGGATCAGGGCCTTCGGCCATGCGACGACATCGCCGTCCATCTCGATGGTCTCCTCCCCCTCCACCTCGGCGTGCACGAGGTCGTAGAAGGACCGGTCCCGCAGCAACGTCACCGTCGAATGATCTTCGCCGACCGAGACGGTGAGCACCTCGTCGCCGCAATCGTTCCAGGTGAAGCTGGCCGGCCGGGTGCCCAGCGAGCCGTAGATCGCGGTCACCTCGTCGAGCTCGACGACCTCGGTGGACTCCGGGTCGAAGAACTCCACCGTCACCTTCGGCTCGTCATCATTGCGGGACATATCTACCCGTCGCTTTCGTATAGACGCCGTGCAACCCGTTCGGACCGTAGACCTTCAGGGTGTCGAGTCCCAATTGTTCGGCGTAGCCGGCCATGCTGTTGCGGCAGAACCGGCAGGGGTTGCGGTCGACGAACAGGTTCGCCTCGCCGCCGCTGTGGTTGTTCTGCTTGGCCCAGTCGATCGCCTTGGCGAAGGAATCGCCTTCGGCGTGGTCCTCGTACGACGTGGCGGTCATCCGGTTGCCCTTGCCGGGGAACGGCGTGGCGCGCCCGCCGGCCCGGCCGTTCTTGCCGTAGAACGACTGGCCGCCGTAGTCGAGCCGGGACAAGGTGTTCTTCTTCGGCAGCTTGTGCTTGGGCGTGCCCGCGGCCTTGGCTGCGTCGTAGGCGGCGTCCTCGTCCGCGACCGACTTCATGTTGTCCTGCGTGCGGCGGTTCGCCAGGTCCGCCTGTGCTTCCGGGTTGGGGCAGTTGTCGTTGTGTACGAGGACAGCGGTCCCGCCGGCCAGGACGTAGTAGGTGTGTACGCCCTGGACGGTCAGGTTGTGGACCCGCTGGACCCGCTTCTCGTGCTCGACCGCGGTGACCTGCGCCCACGTGCCGGCGCCGGTCTGCAGCCACATGCCGGGCTCGAGGTCCTCGGCGAGAACCCACCGGCCGGCGTCGGGCACCCAGAACGGGTGGCCGGACGTGGCGACCAGGTCGGCCGGCCCGGAACCGGTGTCCACCGTGATCGTGTAGAGCCGCTTGACCCCGTCGCCGCTGATCAGGCGGGTGACCGGGCGAACCTGCCGGTCGCCCGACTCGACGTCCGACGCCGCGACCTCGTCACCGATGTCGACGTCCTCGATCGCCTTGCTGGTGCCGTCGGCGAGCAGGACCCGGGTGCCCGGGACGAAGCTGTTGCAGTCCGGAGCCTTCGTGGTCGACGGCGCCTTCGGCGGCGTCGCCGCCTTCGACGCGTCCACGACGTTGTCGGCCGTCTTGGCCGCGTCGTAGATCTTGTCGGCCGTGCGGGCGGCCTTGACCGCGCCGACCACGTTGCCGGCCAGCGGGATCGCCGAGGCCAGCGACATCGCCCCGTCGACGTAGTTGCCCTCGGCCATGTACCAGATGCCGTTGGCCACGTCGGCTACCTCGCCGACGACCGGGACCATGCCGACCACGTCCAGCGCCGCGTGGCCCAGATCGGACCAGGACATCCCGAACAGGTGGCCGTCGAGCTCCACGAAGCTGATCGGGTTGCCGCCCGCGAAGGCGTACCGGTTGTTGGTGAACGGGTCCGTGGTCAGGCCCATGTCACCGAGGGCACCGCCGTAGTTGTCCCGGGTGAGGAATCGGTTCAGGCCCGGGTCGTAATTGCGGAAACCCATGTCGTACGTGCCGGAGCCGGCGTCCCAGCGGGCCGCGTTGAACCGGAACGCGTTGTACGGCTCGTCCTGCCCGGGGGAGGAAGAGGGCTTGTCAGCGCCGGTGAACTGGGATTCGTCGTCGCTGCCGTACGCGGTGTAGCCGTACGTGGCCCGGGTCTTGCCGTCCTCCTTGGTGATCCCGATGACGTCGCCCCGCGGCCGGTACGAGTACTGCGAGTACTCGCGGCTTCCGTCGTCCTTGTGCTTGATCTGGGTGAGCTGCTGGCCCCAGGGCGAGTACTGGTACGACTTGTCGGCCTTGCCGGCCACCTCTTCCCGCAGCACCTGGTTGTCCAGGCCGAGATAGGTGAAGACGGTCGTCTTGCCGTCAGCGGTCTGCGACGTCGTGCGGTCGAACGGGTCGTAGGCGTACGTCGCCGACTCGGTGCCGGCGGTCACCTTGGCCGTCCGGTCGAAACCGTCGTAGTGATACTTCTGCGCCCGCTCGCCACCGACCGACACGGTGTCCAGCCGGCCCAGCGGGTCGTAGTTGTACGTCGAGGTCACGCCGGCGGCCGTGGTGGAGTGCAGCCGGTTGCGGTCGTACCGGCTCCTCGTCTCCACCGAGTCGACCGTCTGCGACACGATGTTGCCGTTCGCGTCGTACAGGTAGGACTCGGTGGCGGAGCTGTCCCCGCTCTTGGTGAGCTTGGCGATCCGGTCCTGCGGGTCGTAGTCGAAGGTGTAGGTGTTGTCGATGTAGTCCGCCGTGTCGTCGGCGTTCATCAGCTTGAGAACGTCCCGCGACGGCGTTCCGTTGGCCCCGTACTCGAGCGTGTGCTCGGCCACCAGGGTGCCGCCGGAGGTCTTCTCCACCTGGTGCTTCGCCGAGCCGTCCAGGTAGTACTCGAGGTCGACCGTGTTGCCGTTGGGCTTGACCTGCTTGAGCAGCTCACCGCGGGCGGTGTAGGTGAACGACGAGATCTGCTGGTTGCCGGCCGACGGCGAGTCGGCGTTCGTCACCTTGGCGACCATGTCCCGGGTGTCGTACTCGACCTTCGACCACGTGACGTCGTGGGTCGTGGTCAGCGGGTTGCCGTTGGCGTCGTACGTCAGCGCCGTGGTGTTCCGGACCGCGCCGGCGGTGACCTCCTCGACCTTGCTGATCTGGTTGAGGCCGTCGTACCCGATGCGGTACGTGTCGATCTTCGCGCCCGGGCTGAGGTCCTTGACCTCGGTCATGAACCCGTTCGCGTTGTACTTGTAGGTGAACTCCTTCTTCTCGTCGTCGGTCTCGCCCGCGCTGGCGCGGACCAGCTTGACCGCGTCGGCCACCACCTTGCCGGTGGCCTGGTCGGTCAGCGTGACCTTCTGCGGCGCGTCCTCGGTGAAGGCGTAACTGCCGAGGCTCACCCAGGTGCCGGCGCCGGTGGTCTGGTCGACCGTCTTGACGGCGCTGCCACCGGAGTGGGTGACGGTGAACCGGGCGTTCGTGGCCGCCCCGCTGACCTGCGGGTAGTAGACGAAGACCTCGTACGTGCCGT
Source organism: Actinoplanes sp. CA-131856 (assembly GCF_050956135.1). Classification (GTDB taxonomy): domain Bacteria; phylum Actinomycetota; class Actinomycetes; order Mycobacteriales; family Micromonosporaceae; genus Actinoplanes. Next base: position 6,558,068 of record NZ_CP191849.1, read on the forward strand.
CCCGCGGGATGTTCAGCTGCCAGTTGTACTGCGCCGCGCCGCTGCCCGCGGGGGCGGTGTAGACGTCGTAGCCGTACTGGCCGGTCGCTGCGCCGCTGGTCCAGGTGCCCTGGCTCGCGGTGTTGTTCGAGTCGGAGCTGTCGACCAGCACCACGTCCCGGCCCACCGGCACGCCGTCGTCGGAGCGCGCCCGCTGGCTGCCGGAGGGGAAGAAGTCCCAGGTCATCGTCCGGGTGACCGACCCACCGGCCGAGGTCAGCGTGTTCTTCGTCTGCTGACCGAGCTGGTTGTAGTCGTACGTGTTGACGATGCCCCACGGATCGGTCGAGGACTTCTGCCACCCGTTGTCGAAGTACTGGTAGGTGGTGTCGTTGCGGACCTGCTGACCGTCCGAGGGTGGCGCGCTGACCTTGGTCAGGTTGCCCGCGGGGTCGTACTCGTACAGCGTCTTGTCCGGCGTGTTGTAGCGGCTGTCGCTCTTGTTGTAGGCCGACCAGACCTCCTTCGCCCGGTTCAGCGCGTCGTAGACGGTGACCTGGGCGAAGTCGTCGGCGTCGCCGGTGCTCTCGACGCCGCGCGGGGTGATCAGCTTGGTCTGGTTGCCGGCGGCGTCGTACTCGTATCTGGTGGTGCGATAGGTGATGGCGCCGGCCGCGTCCTTGCTGTGCGGCACTTTCGACTCGATCAGGTCGCCGCGCGCGTTGTAGGTCGCGAGCGACTCGTTGCCGTCCGCGTCGGTGGTGCCGGCCGTGAGGCCGTCCTTGTCGTAGCGGGCGCTCGTCGACCGGCCCGCCGCGTCGGTCGTCCGCACCACGCGGTGCACCAGGTCGTACTCGTACTTCCTGGTGAAGTCGGCGGTGTCGGCGGTGGCGTTCTTCCGGGGGTCGGAGACCGTCACCAGGTTGCCGACGTTGTCGTAGACCGACGTGGCCTTCTGGCCCTCGCCGTTGACGACCTCGATCGGCTGGTAGATCGCGTCGTACTTCGTGGTGATGGTGTAGTCGCCGGCCGCGGCCGTCAGGTTGCCCTGCGGCTCGGTCACGGTCAGCGTGTTGCCGACCTTGTCGTACGTGGTGGTGGTCTTCCGCTCCGGGTCGCCGGGCTCGTCCTTCGGGGCGATCGTCTCGACGGGCTGGTCCGCCTTGTCGTAGACCGCCGTGGTGACGGCGCCGTTCGGCGCGTACGCGGTGAGGATGTTGTCGTTGGCGTCGTAGACCGAGGCCTTGGTCGTCAGATAGCGGCCGGTGGCCGCGTCGATCGGCTCGACCTTGTCCTTGGGCCGGCCGAAGGTGTCGTACCCCTGGCTGGTCCTGGCCTGTTTGGCGTTGGTGAGTTCGGTGACGTTGCCCCGGGCGTCGTACGCGAAGGTCGTCGTGGCGTTGGCGGCGTCGGTGATCTTCCGCGGGTAGCCGCTGGGGTGGTAGTCCGTGAACGTGGTGGTGTTGCCGTTCGCGTCCTTCGAGGTCAGCGAGCGTCCCCACGTGTCGTAGGTGTTCGTGGTGACGGCGCCGACCGGGTCGGTCACCGTCGCCAGATCACCCTCGGCGGTGTAGGTGAACGTGTGCTTGCGGCCCTCGGGGCTGGTCTTCGTGGCGAGATCCGCCACGTAGCCGCCCAGCTGGGTCTGGTACGTCAGGACGGTGCCCGCGTACCCGTTCTTGACCGCGAGCGCGTCCTTCGTCTCCAGCGGGTAGCCGGTCCTGGCGTCGTACCGCCAGGCCGACACCGCGCCGTTGGGCTCGGTCAGCGCGGTCACGTTGTGCTGGTCGTCCCAGGTGAGCCCGGTGACCTCGTTCTTGGCGTTGGTCACCCGGTACGCGCGGCCGTAGCCGTCGTGGTTGTAGGTGGTGGTGTGGTTCTCGGCGTCGGTGACGACCGTGTCCACGCCGGCGCCCTGGGGACCGTCGGGGTCGGTGTACGCGAACTGCGTCAGCCCACCGAGCCGGTCGGTGTAGGACTTCGTGCGCCAGTGCCACTGCGGGTCGTCGCCGGCCGACGGGTAGTTGTAGACCAGGCTCGTGCTGCTGCCCCGCGGGTCGGTGGCCTTGACCAGCTTGACGTTCTTGTTGCCCTGGGTCATGTCGTACTGGAACTTGAAGGTCTTCGGCGTGCCGTCGGCCGAGCCGGCGCCGTCGACCAGTTCGCCGAGCAGACCCTTGTCGGTGTACGTGAAGGACAGCACCCGCCCGGACACGTCCCTGATCGTCTTGACGTGGTCGATGATCTTCGGGTTGGTCAGCGAGGCGCCGGCCGCCCGGGTCCACGTGGTGTCGTCGATGTACTCGAAGCTCTCGCCCTTGGCCCAGTAGTCGATCGTGATCGTCTGCCGGGACTCCGGGTCGGTGACGTAGCGCAGGAACTTCGTCGGCGCGTTGTTGCTTTTGCGCTCCTCGTAGGTGAACAGCATGGTGTTGCCGTTCTTGTCCACGGTGGAGGTCAGATAGCCGTCGCAGTCGTAGAAGAACTGGGTACGGTCCGGCCGGGTCAGCGACCAGGCCTGCGGCTCCTGGGTGTTGGGCTTGCAGTCGACGCCGGTCTTCTGCTGCAGGTAGAGGTGGACGCCCTTGGGCGACACCCACGTGCCGGTGGCGGAGTCGAGGGTGAACCAGTGGCTGGTGCCGTCGCCGTCGGTGAACGTGACCCGGGTCGGCTTCGGGTTCGGGTGGAAGTCCAGCGGCGAGCCCAGGCGCATCATCGACGACGCCTGCAGCGACCAGCCGAAGCCGGCCACGGTGTCGGTGGTGTCCAGCGAGTTGTAGGTGAGCCGGACGAACGACGACAGACCGCGCGACGGGTTGCTGAACGCGTTGTACTGCCAGACCGTGTTGCCGGCGTACAGGTTGTTCATCAGGGTGCCGCCGGCGCCGGTGTTCTTCCCCGCGTACGAGTAGAAGTCCTCCAGGCCGAGCTGATCCGAGGTGGGCTCGACCACGGCGATCTTCTGGGCCAGCGGGGCCAGACTCTGCCCGGTGGTCTTGTTCTTCAGCTCCCAACTGATCGTGTAGTCGGTCTTCTTGTTGCCCTCGGAGGTCGACGGCGGCGTGGTGACCGTCGCGGTCAGATCGACGGTGCCGCCGGACGGAACGTCGGCCGGCAGCGCGGTCACCGCGGCCGACCCGGCGACGGCCGCACCGTCGGCCCGCGACCACTTGTAGGACAGCTGCCAGTCGGCGGCCTTCCAGGTGGCCCCGGTCGGGTTCGACAGCGAGACCGGGGTGGTGAACGTGGTCGCCGGCGGCGCCCCGTCGGGCAGTTGCGGCGCGTAGTACGTCGACTCCGGCGTCTGCTCCAGATAGGTGACCTCGAGCGTGGGCCGCAGCATCGGCTCGGCCGTCTCGGCGCTCAGCAGCATCGCCCGTGCGGTCGCGTTGACCTCGTCGCGCTGCTTGAGCAGCAGGCCGTGGTTGGTGCCCGGGGTCGCCACCCACGACTTGGCGGCGGCGGTGACGTTCCAGGCCGTCCACTTCGGGTCGTTGGTGAAGGCGTTGTACGCGGACAGCGCGGTGGCGTCGTAGTCGCCGCCGGCCGTCGTCCAGGCGGTCGTGCCGTCGCTGGTGTTCCAGGTGGCTTTGGCCTGGTCGAAGGCGCGGGTCAGCCGGTAGGCGTCGACGTTCTCGTCGGTGTCGGTGCCCGGGTAGAGACCGACGTTCCACATCCGCAGTTGCGCGTCGACCACCTGGGCGTTCGCCGCGATGCCGGAGACCGGGAACTTCACCAGGCCGCGGGTGTCGCCGTACACGGCCGAGTTGTTGCCCGGCGAGACGTACGGGTCACCGGCGTAGCTGTTGACGTTCACCGCCGGCTGCGCGGCTGACAGCGTCGTGTCGGCCACTCCGTTCCGGAAGATCTTCGTGATCTGCCCGGCCTTCGGCAGCATGGCCGGCACCGTCGGACCGGCGAGGATCTTTCCGTCGGTCGTCTTGACCGCGACCATGTAGTAGAAGAACTTGCGCTTCATGATGTCGGTCTCGGCCGCCGCCGTCGGTGACGCGGTGCTGTCCTGGAACGTCGTCGTGGACTTGGCGACCGGGGCGACCAGCGTCGCCGCGGACGGCGTCCACGTCTGATAGACGCTGCGGTGCACCTGGTACTCGGCGATGTCGGTGCCGGTGTACGCCGGCCAGTCGAGCAGCGCGCCGGTCGCCGTGATGGTGGTCGGCGCGTTCACCGCGACACCCGGCTTGCCGTACGTGATGGTCAGCTTCGGCAGGTTCGCGTCCCGGCGGGCGTTCTCGTACGCGAACTCGGACGCCTGGAAGATCGCGCCGCCGCGGCCCTTGTCGGTCTCGTTGACGGCCTTGACCATCAGACCGTGGTTGGCGGCCGTGCCGTTCACCCATTCCTGCACGACGTTGCGCACCGGGAACGACGACCACACGCTGGACTTGCTGTTCGCCTTGACCGTCGTCGCCTTGGTGAACCGGACGGCGTCGGCGATGACGGCCTTGCCCGCGACGTCGCCCAGCACGACCTTGCCGGTGGTGCCGGCCGCGAACGGGTGCACCCCGAGGGTCTTCCAGCCGCCGGCCGCGACCGGGGTGGTCTGGTCGACGGTGTACGTCTTCGAGCCGCCGTTGTAGTGCACGGTGTAGGGCGCGTTGACGGCCCGGTCGAACTCGCCGACGTAGTGCACCTCGACCAGGTAGTCGCCGGCCTCGGTGATGGTGGGCACGTAGGTGTACGTGTGCCCGGTCGTCGCGTCGTTGTTGACCCGGTAGTCGGCGCCGATCGCCTTCGACGTCAGCGTGGTGTTGGCCGACGCCGTCCAGGTGCCCACGGCGGCCGTGTTGGCGTCGCCGTCGTCGACCGTGACGATGTTGCCGGCCGGCTCGGCGGCGATCGCCGCGTTCGTGGTCGCCCACGTCGCCGTCGACTCCGACCACGCGGCGGTGACCTTGCGCGCCTCCATCGGCACGTCCTGGCCGTACGCGTAGTAGGACGAGTCGTAGTAGAGCTGGAGCTGCGCGTCGTCGATCGCGGTGCCGGCCGGCACCATGCTGGTGTCGAACTTCAGCAGCGAGCGCCAGGCCGCCGTCGCGTCGGTGCCCACCCGCAGCTCGTACGAGTTGTTGTAGTTGGTGGTCGTCGCGCCGGACGAGATCATGACGTCCTGGGCGTCGGCCGGCACCGGCTGCACCTTGATCGTCGGGTCGACCACCACCGGGTAGGCCCGCGCCGGATCGGTCAGCCAGGCCGCGTCCGCGGTGACCGTGACCGTGTCGCCGGTGACCGTCTGGGACACCTTCGCGCTGGTCGCGCTCTTGCTGTCGTACATGTACGGCGCCGGCATGGTCAGCACGGTCGCTCCGCCGCCGCCGCGGAAGGCGATCGATCCGTCCGGCTGCGGCACCGCGGTCAGGCCCTCGGTGTCCAGCGGGAATGTGAAGGAGACGGGGCCCGACGGGGCCCGCTTCAGGACGATCTTCTCCTTGAGCTCGGTCGAGCTCACGTCGTAGACCACATCGGCGTCGCCGGCCGCGCCCGGATAGGTCACCGTGGAGCCCGACACCTTCGGGGCCACGGTCTCGGGCAGGCCCAGCTCGACCGCCCGGCCGTCCTTCTCGAACCGCACGCCGCGGTCACCGAACAGACTGGTGAAGGCGTTGGCCGAGTTCCCGTGCGAGTAACCGGCCCTCTTCACCGGCCGCACCCGGGTGTCGATGGGCCGGTACGCGCCCTTGCCGTCGCGATAGTTGACCGGCACCGGCGAGATCTCCGCCTGGAGCCGCCCGTCCGCCAGCTCGTAGACCGTGCCGTTCGCGGTCCGGCGCGAGGCGACCTCGCGGACCCGCTTCGGCGCCGGCCACTTCCTCGCGGCCGGCGGTTGCTGGTCGAGGGCGAGGCCGGCGCTGACCGGCTCGGCCTTCGGTTTCACCGTCCGGTCGGCGTCCACCAGATCCCTGGCGGCCACACCGAAGCGGTCGAACAGACCTTGGTCCTCCCGGACCGCCGTGCCATCGTCGCGCGTCGCCACGAAGCCCCAGCCACCGACGCCCGCTACCAGCGCCAATGTCAGTGCCGTAACGAGCGTCCCCCGTTTTCTTCCCATACCCCTCGTCCCTTTGTCATCGACGAACGTCGAGGGAACGCTAGGAAGGCGGCGCATTCACGGGCGCATATTTCTGATACACCGGCCGGCCGGTACCGTGCTCCTGTTCTCGAGAGGGGTGCACCGTTTGCCGAAGGATGACGAGCTCGCCGCGGCGCTGACCGCCGCGCGCGCCGGCGACGAGCGGGGCTTCGCCGTCCTCTGGCGGGCGTTGCATCCCGCGGTCCTGCGCTACCTGCGGGTGCTCGCCGGCGACGCCGCCGAGGACGTCGCTTCGGAGACCTGGTTGCAGATCGCCCGCGACCTCGGCCGCTTCACCGGCGACCCGGCCGGCTTCCGCGCGTGGCTGTTCCGCGTCGCCCGGCATCGCGGCATCGACGAGCTCCGCCGGACGGGACGGCGCCGCGAGGACCCGGCCGCGACCGTCGACACCGGCTCGGCCGGCCCCGACGCCGCGGCCGAGGTCATCGAGGGCGCCGAAACGGCGTGGGCGCTGAGCCGGGTCGCGCTCCTGCCCATCGACCAGGCCGAGGCCGTGATGCTGCGCGTGGTGGCCGGCCTCGACGTCGCCACGACGGCCCGGGTGCTGGGCAAGCGGCGCGGCGCTGTGCGCATCGCAACCATGCGCGGCCTGCGCCGGCTGGCCGCCGATCCCCAGGTTCGTGTCCGGGCGGCGGAGAGCCGCGACTCCAGCGAGAGGGTGTGACCATGCCTGTCCGGCGAGAGGACGATTCCGACCCCGCGCTCGACCACCTGCTCGGCGCCCTCCGGGCCCCCGCGACCGCCGAGGAGCGGCACGGCGAGCAGGCGATGGCCGCCGCCATGGCCGCCGAGTACCGCCGGGCGCCGAAGCCGAACAAGCGCCTGCGCACCCTGATCGCGTCCACCGTGACGGCGGTGGCCCTCCTGCTCGCCGGCAGCACTGCGGTGGCGGCGCAAACCGGGAATCTTCCCCTCTTCTCGAAGCCCGACGCCACGACGCCGCCGAGAACGCCGGTGGTGCCGGCGCCCGCGCCCACCCCGGCGACCGCCCCGGAGCCCACGCCGGCGCCGTCCCGCTCGTCCACGCGCCCGGCCGTTCCACGGGCGGACTGGTGCGCGGCCTGGCACACGGCCGCCGGCGGCGGCAGGCCGATGAACGGGCGGGATCGCCGGGACCTCATCGCCGCGGCCGGCGGCGAGGCCTCCGTGGCGGCGTACTGCGGCACGGCAACCCCCACCGAGCCGGCGAAAAAGGGTAAGCCGGCCAAATCGAAGAAGCCCAAGCCCACCGGGAAGGACTGAGCGTCAGCCCTTCACCGCGCCCGCGGTCAGGCCCTCGGTCAGGAAGCGCTGGCCGAAGGCGTACATCGCCACCACCGGGATGCTGACGAGCAGGGAGGCGGCGGCCAGCTGGCCCTGCGGGACGACGTCGCCGGCGATCATGGACTGCATGCCGACCGGGAGGGTCTTGTACTCGTCCTTCGTGATGAACACGAAGGCGAACAGGAACTCGTTCCACGCGTTGGTCAGGGTGAACAGCGCCACCGCCAGCATGCCCGGCTTGGCCAGCGGCAGGACCACCCGGCCGAACGCCTGCAGGCGGGAACAACCGTCGACCAGTGCCGCCTCCTCCAGGTCGGCCGGGATCGACGAGAAATAGCCGGCCAGCAGCCAGGTGGCGAAGGGAATGGTGAAGGTCGGGTACGTCACCACGAGCGACCACAACGAGTCCGTCAGCCTCGCCCCGATCAGCAGCTGGTAGAGCGGGATGAACAGCAGCGCGCCCGGCATCACGTACGTCAGCAGCACCGTCACCGTGAAACCCTGCGCACCCCGGAACCTCAGCCGGGCCAGCGCGTATCCGGCCAGCACCGCACACACCAGCGCCACCACAGTGGACGCCGCCGACACCAGCAGCGTGTTGAGATACCAGCGCCCGAACGGCTGGTTGGTGAACAGGGCCGTGAACTGCTCCAGGCTCCACGGCGCCGGCCACAGGTCGCTGACCCGCGTGACCACCTGTCCCTCGGTCTTGAAGGCGGTCACGGCGATCCAGTACATCGGGCCCAGCACGAAGACCAGCAGACCGGCCAGCCCCAGGCCGGACAGGGCCGGCGCGGCGCGCCGGCGGTCCGCGATCAGCCGGCCGATGGCCGTCGCGATCAGCAGGATCACCCCCAGGACGACCGCCGCCTTCCAGAAGATTTCCGGTGAGGCCCAGGCCAGCAGGACGGTGAACGCCACGGCGAGGCCCCACGGCAGCGCTCTCCTCGTGGGTAGCGGCTCGCGGTCCTCGCGCAGCAGCCGGACCAGGAAGAACACCAGCGCCGCGATCACCGGCAACATGACCAGGGTGACCGCCGCCCCGGCGCCGTACTGCAGTTGCAGGATCGCCTTCGAATACGCGACGAGCACGTACGGCGCCGTGACGTCGCCCGGGCCGCCCTGCGTCAGCAGCCAGATGAGGTCGAAGTTGTTGAACGTCCAGATCGACGACAGGGTCACCGTCACGGTGATCACGTGGCGCAGCCCGGGCAGCGTCACGTGGGCGAACCGCTGCCAGGCCGACGCGCCGTCGATGGTCGCGGCCTCGTACTGGTCGGCCGGGATGGCCTTGAGCCCGGCCAGGAAGCAGATGGTGAAGAACGGCACGCCCTTCCACACGTTGACCAGGATCACCGACGGCATCGCCAGCGAGGGATCGGACAGCCAGCCCGCGGGCCAGGTGCCGACCAGGTGCAGGTCGGCCAGCAGCGGCCCGATGCCCGAGGAGGTGAGCAGGGTGTTGACGCTGCCGAAGATCGGGTCGAGCAGCGACCGCCAGCTGAACGCCGTCACCACCGTCGGCACCACCCACGGCACCAGCAACAGCCCGGTCAGCACGGCCTTCCCGCGGCGCAGGTTGTGCAGCAGCAGGGCCGCGGCCAGCCCGAGAACGACCTTGAAGATCTCGGCGTACGCCGTGAAGACGAACGAGTTCACCACGCCCGTACGGAACTGATCGTCGCCGAACAGCGCGAGATAGTTGTTCAGGCCGACGAACACGTCGTCGGCGCCGTGCCGTTCCGTGGTGCTGGTGATCATCGACCGAACGATCGGCACCAGCACGAGCACCCCGACCAGCACGGCCGTGGGGGCCAGGAACACGATCGCCAGCCGCCAGTCGCGGCCCAGCCGCCGCTGAGTCGTCGTGAGGGAGCCGGGCCCCGGCGGGCTCTCCACCGGGGCCGGCGCCGACCGCACCGCTGTCACTGCGGCAGCCCCTGCTGCGCGAAGATCTGCACCATCTTCGCGTGGGCCGCCGTCACGGCCGGTGCGGGCGCGGCGCCCTGCACGACCTCCTGCATCATGTCGGTGAGGACGTAGGCCGCGACCACCGCCTGCTGGCCGGCGCTGGCCTTCTGCGGGAACTTCAGGCCGTTCTTGGTGGTCAGCGGCAGCGGCTGCTGCGACATGGTGCGCACCATGGGGAACGCCGGGTCACCGCCGCTGAAGTACGGGTCGGCGTCCCAGACCTTCTCCCAGGCCGGCATGACCAGGCCGGGCGCCTCCTTGGCCACGCCGACCAGCGCCGGCGCGCTGACCAGATATTGCGCCAGGAGCTTGGCCAGCGGCGCGTTCTTGGCCCCCTTGAACACCACGAAGCCCTGCGACTGCCCCAGCAGCAGCGACTTGTCGGTCGCCGGTCCGACGCAGTCGGAGAAGACGTGCGTATTGGCGTACACCGGATTCTTCTTGGTCTTGGAGTCGGCGTAGATGCTGAAGCTGTTGCGGGTGTAGCCGAGGACGCCGGCCAGCCAGTTCTCGTTGTTGCTGGTGTCGGTCCAGCTGGCCACGCCCGGCGGCAGCATCGGCTTGTACTTGGCGTTGGTGTAGATGTCGCCCAGGAAGGTCACCGCCCGTACGGTCTCCGGCGAGTCGAAGGTGACCTTGCGGCCGTCGTTGGAGGCGATCGCCCCGCCGTACGAGTTGATCAGCGCCTCGATCATGCCGTTGCCGTCGCCGGACCGGTTCACCGTCATGCCCCAGCCGAACCGGCGCTGGCCCGGGTCGGAGATTTCCAGGCACAGGTCGCGAAGTTCCTCCCAGGAGTAGACGTCCTTGGGCGCGATGCCCTTCTCCTGCATCCAGTCCTTGCGCAGGAACGAACCGATCCCGATGAAGTGGTACGGGATGGCGTACCACTTGCCGTCGAAGACGCAGAAGTTCTTGGCCTCGGCGCACGGTTCGCCGTACTTGGCCGTCAGCGCCTCGACGACGTCGGTCACGTCCTCCAGGTCGCCGAGCGCGTGGAACTGGGCGATGAACCGCGAGTCGGTCATGAACGCCATGTCGCGGGCCACGCCGCCCTCCACCTCGGCGTGGATCTTGGCGACCACGTCGCCGGCGTCGGCTTGGACGAGGCTGTTCTCGATTGTCGAACCGGTGGCGTCGGCGAACTTCTTGATCGAACTGTCGAGCGCGTCGTTGGCCGCCGTCGAGTACAGCTTCTGCGACAGCAGCCCCATCGAGGTGCCCTTCATCGACGCCGCGGCGTCGAGCAGTTCCTTCGGCACCTCCGGCTGCACGCTGGTGGACGACGACGAGGTGCCACCGCACGCCGCCAGGCCGGCCGCGCCGAGCACCCCCACTCCCATCCCGAGAAACTCGCGCCTGGACCGCATCGACAGTCGCCTCCCTCGTTGTTCGAAATCTCGAACCGTGGTTCGATATCTCGTATGAAGTGGACGCGACGCTAGAACAGGACCACGAAGGGTGTCAATGTTTCGGAGTCGGCTATCGAGGCTGCTGCGGATATCCCATGCGCGCGGACAGCGTGGCCGCCCCTTCGCGGACCAGCTCGGTCCACTCCACGTGCGCCTGCGCGGTCCAGCGGATGATCGGCGCGGAGACGCTCATGGCCGCGATGACGGCGCCGGAGTGGTCGCGGATGCCCGCGGCGACGCAGCGCATGGCGCCGTCGGACTCGCCCACGTCGACGGCGACGCCGTCGAGTCGTACGCCCTCGAGGTGTTCCCGCAAGCGGTCCGGGTCGGTGATGCTGTCCGGCGTCATGCCCGGCAGGACGCCCTTCTCCAGGACGGCGTCCAGGGCCACCCGGTCGAGGGCCGCCAGCAGCACCTTGCCGACCGCCGTGCAGTGCGCCGGCAGCCGCAGCCCGACACCGGAGACCATGCGGACCGGGTGCGTGCTGTCGACCTTGACGAGGTAGACGACGTCCGCGCCGTCGAGCACCGCCACGTGGACCGCCTCGTTGCACACGGCGGCCACCTCGCGCGTGACGTTCTGCGCCTCGTGCACCAGGTCGAGCCGGCCCGCGAAGGCCGCGCCGAGCTGGAACAGCGGCAGGCCGAGCCGATAGAACACCGGCTGGCCGGGCACCGCGATCAGGTACGAACGGTCGACGAGCGTGACGAGCAGCTCGTGGACAGTGGTCCGGGGCAGGTCGAGCCGCTCCATCACCTCGCGGGCCGACAGCTGCGGGCGGTCCAGGAACAGTTCGAGGATGTCGAGCGCGCGACTGACCGCCGGGACCACACGAGGCATCCGAAGAGAGTATCCCCGCACCTAGGATGGTTGAATGTCGATCTCCATGTACCGCCTGCGTGACGGCGACCGGACGCGCTGGGCGGTGCGCTCCGGCACCGGATGGCACGAGCTCGACGGCACGCTGGCCGGCCTGCTCGCCCTCCCCCTCGACCAGGCCCGGGCCTCCGTCGAGGCTGCGGCGACCCACGGCGACGCCGGCGCCATGCCCGGCGAGGAGGTGCTCGCTCCGGTCGACGAGCAGGAGGTGTGGGCGGCCGGGGTCACGTACAAGCGCAGTCGCGACGGGCGCAAGGAGGAGTCCGGCCACGGCTCCCTCTACGACGACGTCTACGACAGCGACCGCCCCGAGCTCTTCTTCAAGTCGAGCCCGTGGCGGATTGTCGGGGACGGCGACGCCGTCGCGATCCGCCGCGACTCCGGCTGGGACGTCCCCGAGGCTGAGGTCGGGCTGGTCCTCAACGCGGCCGGCGAGATCTTCGGTTACACGTTGGGCAACGACATGAGCAGCCGGTCGATCGAGGGCGACAACCCCCTCTACCTGCCGCAGGCGAAGATCTACGACCGCTCCTGCGCGCTGGGCCCGGCCATCGTGCCAAGCTGGGCGGTCCCGCCGGGCCCGTTCGAGATCGGCCTCCGGGTCCGGCGCGAAGGCCGCGAGGTTTATGCCGCGACGACCACGACGGCGGCCATGGCGCGCGGCTTCGACGACCTGTCGGATTGGCTGTTCCGGGCGCTCACTTTCCCCACCGGGGTGGTCCTGCTGACCGGAACCGGCATCGTGCCGGACGCCGACTTCACCACGTGTCCCGGCGACACGATCGAAATGACCTCCCCGGCTCTCGGTACCCTCACCAACCACGTGATCGCCGTCGGCTGATTGACGCGCCACCCGATCGGGTAAAACACCGCGCCATGCCCCCCGAGACATCGAGCTGGGCCACCTCCCTCGGGCGGGTGGCCACGCGGATCCTGTTGCCTGTCACCGTTCTCTTCGGCGTCATGGTCGCCCTGGGCCTGCTCGTCACCAAGGTCTGGACGCACGACTGGCCGTTCACCGCCGAGGACGCCGTCAACCGGGACTTCGCCGCGCACCGGGACCCGATCCTCAACAACGTCTCGGAGTTCTTCAGCCTGCTCGGCAGCACCCCCGTGGTCGTCGGCATCACCGCCGCGGTGGCCATCGGGCTGCGCCTGACCACGCACCGCTGGCGGGAGCCCCTCTTCCTGTGCGCCGCCGTCAGCGCGCAGGCCCTGGTCTTCCTGTTCACGACGCTGGTCATCGACCGGCAGCGACCGGCCGTTCAGCATCTGGACGACTCGCCGCCCACCTCGAGCTTCCCGTCCGGGCACACCTCGGCCGCGGTCGCCCTCTACGTCGGGCTGGCCGTCCTGCTCAGCGTCATGCTCAAGAAGACCTGGGCCAAGCGCCTGGCCTGGCTGCTCGTGCTCGTCCCGCTTCTGGTCGCCACCGCGCGGCTCTACCGCGGCATGCACCACCCGACCGATGTGACCGCCTCGTTCTTCAACGGCGTCGCCTGCGTCGTCATCATGTTCCGGGCCATCCTCGACCGGGCGGTGCGCTGGGCCCGCCCGGTCACGGCCAGACCGGTGGCGGCTTAAAGGGCCCCGGCCATGAGAGCTTCCAGCGTCGCTTTCGCTCCGCGGGTGTTCAGGCTGTTCAGGACCGAGGTGTACGCCGCCACGAAGCGCTCGTTGTCGGCCAGGTCCCCGAACAGCTCCCGGTTCTGGATGAACGCCAGCGGCTCGGGCCGCCGGGCCAGCGACACCAGCTGATCGCGCAGCCGGTCGACCACCTCGATCGGCTGCCCGTGCTCGTCGACACCGGTCGCGTAGCGGGCCCACGACGCCACCACGGCCGTCGACAGCAGGATGTCGCCCCCGTGGGCCAGATTGTGGCGGATCACCGGCAGCAGCCATTTCGGGATGCGGTCCGAGCTCTCCGCGCACAGCCGGGCCACGGTGTCCTTCACCTGCGCGTTCGAGAACCGGTCGATCAGCTGGTGCTGATATTCGCGCAGGTCGACCCCCGGCACCGGCTCCAGCGTCGGCGTCGCCTCCCGCTCCATGTAGGCCAGCAGGAACTGCGCGAACACCGGATCGCGGGTCACGTCGTGCACGAGCCGGTAGCCCGACAGATATCCGAAGTAGCACAGCGCCTGATGGGAGGCGTTCAACAGACGCAATTTCATCAGCTCGTACGGCTCGACGTCGGCCACGACCTGCACGCCGGCGTCCTCGAAGGGCGGCCGCCCCGACGAGAACCTGTCCTCGAGCGCCCACTGCGTGAACGGCTCGCACACCACCGGCCAGCCGTCCTCGACCCCGAAGTGCTTGCGCACCTCGTCCCGGTCGTCGTCGGTGGTCACCGGCGTGATCCGGTCGACCATGCTGTTCGGGAACCGGACGTTCTCCTCGACGTACGTGGCCAGCTCGGGGTCACGCAACCTGGCGTACGACACGAAGCTGCGCCGCGCCGCGTCCCCGTTGCCCTGGATGTTGTCGCAGCTCATGATCGTGAACGGCGCCACCCCACGCTTCCGGCGGCGCTCGATGGCCGCCGTGATCAGCCCGAACGTCGTCCGCGGCTCCCCCGGCAGGGCCAGATCGTGCTGGACGTCCGGGTTGTCGGCCATGAACTCGCCGGTGACGGCGTTGAAGTTGTACCCACCCTCGGTGACCGTCAGCGAGACGATCCGCACCTCGGGCTGCGCCATCTTCTCGATCACCGCCTCCGGCGAGTCCGGCGCGAACAGATATTCCTTGATCGACCCGATGACCCGGGCGTCGAGAGTCCCGTCCGGCGCCTTGACCACCAGGGTGTAGAGGCAGTCCTGCGCGTCCAGCACCTGCTGCATGCGCCGGTCGGCCGGCATCACCCCCACCCCGCAGATCGCCCAGTCGAAGGCGGTCTGCGCGCTCATCAGCCGATCGAGATACATGGCCTGGTGGGCACGGTGAAATCCACCGACTCCGAAGTGCACGATCCCGGTACGCAGCCGCGACCGGTCGTAGTTCGGGACGGCCACCCCCGCGGGCAGCGACGTCAGGTTGGCTTCAGTGAGGGGCAGCATGAGGTGTCCTCCCAGCGGCGGTTCAGGGATCACCTCAGCATCGCACTGCTCCCCGAAGAACACCGGCCCAACGCCGCCCTACTTCACCGTCACCGTCTGCTTGACGACGCCCTTGCTGTCACCCGGCCGCACCGCCCCGCCGTACATCAGCGCGATGAGCTCCTCGTCCAGCGCCGAATACCGCGTCGGCGTGGTGCCGAAGTCCTTGTAGAAGACGCTGTCCGGATATTTGGCGGACTGCTTCGCCAGACCCATGGCCCCGGTCAGGCCCATCCGGATCAGATGGCAACGTTCCTTCTCGCTGATACCGGACGAGCGGACGAACACGTTGGCGTTGGTGATCTCGTGCTTGCCCGACCAGTACAGGTAGTAGAACCCGTCGTCCCCCGTCACATAGTGCGGCTCGACGGCACGGAACCTCGTCTCGGACCCGAGATAGAGCTCGATGTCGGGCGCCCCGGTCACCACCTTCAGATCCGTCCGCGCGGTAAGCCCGTTGAAGTCGGCGATCACCTCGGTCAGGCAGCCCTTGGTCTTCGCCGACCCGCCGCGAACCCGAACAGTGACCACCGGCTTGTCCCACATGGTGACGGCCTGGTAGTCGTCACCCAGATCGGCCCCGAACGCCACCTCGAGAAAGTAGGCGAACCCCGCCTTGCTGATGCTGGACTTGACCGGCGCCACCACAGCGTCAGGAGACGGCGACACCACAGGCGCGGACGGCCTCACCCGAGCCGCATAGTCATCCCCCGGCACACCGCAGCCACCCACCACCAGCAGGACCGGCAGCACGAGACGCAGTCCCCCACCCAAACCGATGCCACTCATCGAACGCCCTCCCGGAGCCCGCGCGCAGCAGCCCCCGCAGCGTCGCGCCGAGATAGTACGGCCTCCCGCCACCCCACCGATGCCCCGTACTCCGCGCTTCTCCCCCAAGCCGGCGCGACCGGCCCGGAATCGCCGCCCAGCCCACACGGAAACGGCGCGACCGGTGCCGGGTCGCGCCGTTTCCTTGGACCGCCTAGGCCGCGACAGTAGCCTCAGCGGTGGGTTCCGGGGCGACGGCCGCCCCGCCCGACATGTGGCGCAGGTAGGCCGGCAGCGTGAGGAACTCCGGGCACGTCCGCTCGGTCAGCAGCACCGTCAGCAGCGTCCTGGCCTGACCGAACCGCCGGGCCGCGTCCTCGTCCAGCGCTCCCGTCTCGCTCAGCACGTCCAGCTCCTCGCGCAGCATCCTCGTCACCAGCGCCGCGCTCACCGGCACCCCGTAGTCCGTGGGTGTGCTCGCGTTGATCCACTGCCAGAGCTGGGCCCGGCAGATCTCCGCCGTGGCCGCGTCCTCCATCAGCCCGCCGAGCGCCACCGCTCCCCGGCCGCCCAGCCACGCCGCGATGTAACGCAGCGCCACGCTCACGTTGTTGCGCAGCGCCACCTCACTGACCTGCACCCCCACCGCCTTCACGTCCAGTAGTTCGGTCGCCGTCACCTGGACGTCCTCACGTTTGCGGACGATCTGGTGCGGCTCGTCCCCCAGCCACTGGTCGAACACGTCGCGGCACGTCTCGACCAGGCCCGGGTGCGCCACCCACGACCCGTCGAACCCGTCGCCGACCTCGCGCCTCTTGTCCTGCCGGACCTGGTTGAGCGCCCGCTTCGCCGCCACCGGGTCGCGCGAGGGCACGACCGCCGCCATCCCGCCGATCGCGTGCGCGTTGCGGCGGTGGCAGGTCCGGACCAGCAGTTCGGTGTACGCCCGCATGAACGGCGCCGTCATCGTCACCTGCGACCGCTCCGGCAGCACCACGTCCGGCCGGTTCTTGATCATGCTGAAGAGGTAGTCCCAGCGGCCCGCGTTCAGACCGGCCGAGTGCTCGCGCAGCTCGTACAGGATCTCGTCCATCTCGAAGGCCGCCGTGATCGTCTCGATCAGCACCGTGGCCCGGATGGTCCCGCGCGGGATGCCACACGTCTCCTGTGCCCACACGAACACGTCGTTCCAGAGCCTCGCCTCCAGGTGCGACTCCAGTTTGGGCAGGTAGAAGTACGGTCCCGAGCCCCGGTCGATCTGCCTCTGCGCGCAGTGGAAGAAGTACAGCCCGAAGTCGAACAGCGTCGCCGACACCGCCCGCCCGCCGATCCGCACGTGGCATTCCGGCAGGTGCCAGCCGCGCGGCCGCACCATGATGGTCGGGATCCATCCGTTGACCTTGTACTCCTTGCCCTCGCCGGACGTGAAGTCGAGGTCGCCGTCGAGCGCGTCGCGCAGGTTGAGCTGCCCGATGACCACGTTCTCCCAGGTCGGGGCGGTGGCGTCCTCGAAGTCGGCCATCCACACCTTGGCGCCGGAGTTCAGCGCGTTGATCGTCATCTTGCGCTCGGGCGGCCCGGTGATCTCCACTCGCCGGTCGAGCAGGTCGGGCGCCGGCGCCGCCACCGTCCACGACGCGTCGTCGCGGATGTGCTGGGTCGAGGGCAGAAAGTCCAACTCGGAGGTACGCGTCGTCCGGCGCCGGCGGCGACGTTCGAGCAACTGGACCCGGCGGGCGCCGAACTCCCGGTCCAGAGCCACGACGAACGCGATGGCCTCGGGGGTCAGGATCTCGGCGTAGCGGCCTTCCGTCGTACCCGTGATCGTGATTTCCTCATTGGCCATCAGAACTGCTCCGTTTCGGTCGAGCCCTTGAGCGCGGTCGTGGACGACTCCGGGTTGAGCGCGGTCGACACGGCGTCGAAGTAGCCGGTGCCGACCTCGGCCTGGTGCTTGGTCGCGGTGTAGCCGTCGGCCTCGGCCGCGAACTCGGCCTCCTGCAATTTGACGTACGCCGTCATGCCGCTCTCGGCGTAGCCGCGGGCCAGCTCGAACATCGAGTGGTTGAGCGCGTGGAAGCCGGCCAGCGTGACGAACTGGAACTTGTAGCCCATCGCCCCGAGCTCCTTCTGGAACCGGGCGATGTCGGCGTCGTCGAGGTTGCGCTTCCAGTTGAACGACGGCGAGCAGTTGTACGCCAGCATCTTGCCCGGGTGCTCCTTGTGCACCGCCTCGGCGAACGAGCGGGCGAACTCGAGGTCGGGCTTGCCGGTCTCGACCCAGATCAGGTCGGCGTAGTCGGCGTAGGCGACACCGCGGGCGATCGCGGCGTCCGGGCCGCTGCGCACCCGGAAGAAACCCTCGGCCGTACGCTCGCCGGTCAGGAACGGCCGGTCCCGCTCGTCGACGTCGGTCGTGAGCAGGTCGGCCGCGAGCGCGTCGGTGCGGGCGATGACCAGCGACGGGACGCCGAGCACGTCGGCCGCCAGCCGGGCCGCGTTCAGGGTGCGGATGTGCTGCGAGGTCGGGATGAGCACCTTCCCGCCGAGGTGGCCGCACTTCTTCTCGCTGGCGAGCTGGTCCTCCCAGTGCACGCCGGCCGCGCCGGCCACGATCATGGCCTTCATCAGCTCGAACGCGTTGAGCGGCCCGCCGAATCCGGCCTCGGCGTCGGCCACGATGGGGGCCAGCCAGTCCCGCTCGTGCCGGCCGGCCGCGGTGTCGATCTGGTCGGCGCGCATGAGCGCGTTGTTGATGCGGCGGACGACCGCGGGCACCGAGTTCGCCGGGTAGAGGGACTGGTCGGGATAGGTGTTGCCGCTCAGGTTGGCGTCGGCCGCGACCTGCCATCCGGAGAGGTAGATGGCCTTGAGGCCGGCCCGCACCTGCTGGACGGCCTGCCCGCCGGTGAGCGCGCCCAGCGCGTTGATGTAGTCCTCGCTGTGCAGCAGTTCCCACAGGCGCTGCGCGCCGCGCTCGGCCAGCGTGTGCCGTTCCTGGACGCTGCCGCGCAGCTTGACCACGTCCTGCGCGGTGTAGCTGCGCTTGATGCCCAGCCACCGGGGATCGCCGGCCCATGCCCGAGTGAGGTCCGACGCGGTACCGCCACGAACTTCGGTCAGCTGATCAGTCATGGTGAAAAAGTCCCTTCTCGGTGGAAGAATTTGACTGTCGCGCACCCTGTACAGCGCTCAGAAGGCGTTTGTGACGAGAAGAAACGCAGAATTTCTGTTAGCGTCAAACGCGTGACCGCTTCACCTCCCGAGGTCGACCTCGTGATGCTGGGCCAGAGGCTCCGCCACCTGCGCAAGAGCAAGAACCTGACGCTGGAGCAGCTCAGCGAGGCGGTCGGCCGGGCCCCGTCGCAGCTGTCCCTGATCGAGAACGGCAAGCGCGAGCCCAAGCTGTCGGTCCTTCAGGCCCTGGCCGGCGCCCTCGGCGTCGGGATGCAGGAGCTGCTGCGGGCCGAGGCGCCGAGCCGGCGCGCGGGACTGGAGATCGAGCTCGCCCATTTCCAGCGCTCGCCGGCGTACGAAAGCTCCGGTCTGCCCCTGGTCCGCGGCGGCCGCAGGCTGCCCGCGGACGCCCTGGAGTCGCTGGTCGGCCTGCATCGCGAGCTGAACCGGCTGCTCACCGAGCAGAGCGCCACGCCCGAGGTGGCCCGGCGGGCCAACGCGCAGCTGCGGGTGAACATGCGCGAGCGCGACAACTACTTCGCCGAGATCGAGGAGGCCGCGGCCCAGGTGCTGCGGCCGATCAAGCACACCACCGGCCCGCTGTCACAGCGCGGCATCCTCGACATCGCGGCGCAACTGGGCTTCTCACTGCACTACGTGAACGACCTGCCCGGCTCCACACGCTCGGTCACCGACCTGAACAACCGGCGGATCTATCTGCCGCAGGTGGCCAGCGGCAAGGGCCACGACCCGCGCGCGGTGGTGCTGCAGACGCTCGGGCATTTCGTGCTCGGGCATCCGGAGCCGGCCGACTACGGCGACTTCCTGCGGCAGCGGGTCGAGGCCAACTACTTCGCGGCGGCACTGCTCATGCCGGAGAAGTTCGCGGTCGCCTTTCTCAAGGAGGCCAAGGCCGACCGGGCGCTGGCCATCGACGACTTCCGGGACGCTTTCGGGGTGTCGTACGAGACGGCGGCGCACCGGTTCACCAACCTGGCGACCCATCATTTCGGCATCCCGGTGCACTTCACCCGGGTCCACGAGAACGGGATCGTCTACAAGGCGTACGAAAATGACGGGGTCCGCTTTCCCCGCGACGTGACCGGGGCCATCGAGGGGCAGCCGATCTGCCGCAAGTGGGCCTCCCGCACGATCTTCCAGGCCGACGACCCGTACTCGTCGTTCTACCAGTTCACCGACACCTCGGCCGGCACGTACTGGTGCACGGTGCACATCGAGTCCACGCGGTCGGGCGAGTTCTCGGTCACGGTCGGCACGCCGTACGAGCACGCCCGCTGGTTCCGGGGCGGAGACACCACGAGGCGTACGACCTCACGCTGCCCCGACCCCGCATGCTGCCGGCGCCCACCGGCCGACCTGGTGGACCGCTGGGCCGGCAACGCCTGGCCCAGCGCCCGCGTGCACTCGCATCTGCTGGCCGCGCTGCCGCCCGGCACGTTCCCCGGCGTCGACGCGCAGGACGTCTACGAGTTCCTCGACCGCCGCTCCTGACCTGCTACCGCGCTACAGCTGCTGTCGCAAGGGATCCGGCCGCGCTCTGCGCCGGCGCCAGCCGCGACAGCAGCGACCGGGCCGCCTCCACGACCAGGGCCCGGTCGTGGGTCAGCGCGAAGTCGAAGCTGCGCTGGCCGTCGGCGCACGTGTCACCCAGGTCGCGGGCGACCAGCGCGGCCGCCCGGTGCGGGCCGACCACGATCACGTTCCACTCGCCGCGGAGCGTGTCGCTAGCGTCCAGGCACGCACCCCGCACCCCCGGGACCGGCTCGGCCGTCAGGCCGAGACCCAGCGCCGCCACCAGCGGACTGCCGGCCGCGATCCGCTCGAAGCGACGCGCCGTGGCCGGCGTGAAATGCCGCGCCTCCTGGAAACAGGCCAGCAGCACCGGCGCGTCGTGCCCGTCGCCGATCAGGGCCTCCAGGTGCCGGCTGGTCGGCATGAGGTGCTCCTTGGTCGCGCGCGTCAGCGGCCGCCGGGCCGCCACGATCTCGAACGGCGTCCGGTCGTCGCGGGCCGGCGGCGGGATGAACGGCAGTGTCGCCACCTCGCGGTCGCCGACCGCGAGCGGTGCCGGCCTCCCGTACAACCAGCCCTGCCCGATCGTCGCCCCCATGGTCCGGGCGATGGCCAGGTGTTCGGGCGTCTCGATGCCCTCGGCCAGCACGATCGCGCCGCTGGCCTCCGCGTAGGCGGCGACGGCGGCGACCACCTTGGCGGTGTGCCGGTCACCGGGCTCGCGCAGCAACTGCATGTCGAGCTTGACCACGTCCGGGTGGACGAACGGCATGAGCGCCAGCGACATCGGGTCGGCCCCCACGTCGTCGAGCGCCACTCCCCAGCCCGCGTCGCGGCAGGTGGCCGCGGCCGACAGCAGGCCGGACGGGTCGCCCGCGATGGCCCGCTCGGTCATCTCGGTGACCACGCGCAGCCGATGACGGGCCTGCTCGACGACGTCGATCAGGTCGGCCGGGCATTCCGTACGGGCCGCCGCCGGCTCCATGTTGACGAACCAGGTCAGTCTCGGATCCTGGTCGGACGCGAGGATCGCCCGGTAGGCGAGCGCGCGGCAGATCCAGTCGAGCTCGTTCTCGCGACCGGCCTCGCGGGCGGCCGAGAACAGCGCGTCCGGCATCTCCCACGGGCTGCCGGCGGGGCCACGGCTGAGCGCCTCGTAACCGATCAGCCGCCCCGTGGAGATCTCGATCAAGGGCTGGAACAGGGTGGTCACGGCTCGCGCGTCGAGGACGTCATGGATGTTGCGCACGAGCTTGTTAATCGGCCACTTCTTTCACCAGCTTAATTAAAGGACCAGAAATCGATGGGTCTCTTTACTGTTAACAGTCTTTAACTTAAGTTGGGCGGCATCCCCCCCATGAAGGAGTGCTTCATGAGACGCAGATTCACCCTCCCCGCATTGACCGTCGGAGCCCTGGTCGCCTCGCTGTTCGTCGCGGTGTCCCCCGCCGCGGCGCACGGTTACATCTCGTCGCCGCCCAGCCGCCAGGCCAACTGCGCCAGCGGCGCCGTGGCGAACTGCGGCGACATCGTCTACGAGCCGCAGAGCGTCGAGGCCCCGAAGGGCTCGAAGCAGTGCAACGGCGGCGGCAGCCGCTTCGCCGTGCTCAACGACAACAGCCGCAACTGGCCGGCCGCCTCGGTCGGGCAGACCGTCAACTTCAACTGGGTGCTGACCGCCCGCCACTCCACCAGCACGTGGGAGTACTTCATCGGCAACACGCTGCTGGCCTCGTTCAACGACGGCGGCGCGCAGCCCGGCGCCACCAAGTCCCACACGGTGGGCATGAAGGGCTTCACCGGCCGGCAGACCGTGCTGGCCCGGTGGAACGTGGCCGACACGGCCATGGCCTTCTACGCCTGCGTCGACCTGAACATCGGCGGCGGAGGCACCACGCCGCCCACGACACCGCCCACCACACCTCCGACGACCACGCCGCCCACCACTCCCCCGACGACCACGCCGCCGGCCACCGGCACGTGGCGCGCCGGCACCGCGTACTCCCCCGGCAACGTCGTCACCTACAACGGGGTCTCCTACACCTGCCGCCAGGCGCACACCGCGCTCGCCGGCTGGGAGCCGCCGAACGTGCCGGCCCTGTGGGCGCGAAACTAGCGCTGCGAGCCGCACTGGTCGCGATCCTGCTGGTCTCCGGCTGCGCCACGCAGCCGGAGACCAGCCCGCCGGCCGCGGCTTTCAACAGCACCGACGTGATGTACCTGCAGATGGGCATGTCCCAGATCGCCGAGGGCTCCTCGGTCACCGCCCTGGCCACCGAACGCGCCACCGACCCGCGCCTCAGGTCCCTGGCCACCGAGCTCCAGGCCCAGTGGCAGGAGGAGCTGGCCCAGATGCAGCGCTGGCTGCTCGGCTGGAGCCAGCCCTTGACCGCCCCTTCCACGTCGCACGAGGGCCACGGCGCCCTGCACATGCTGCGGCCGTCCGACATAGCCGAGCTTCGCTCGTCACAGACCTTCGACCGTACGGCTGTGAGCCTCCTCCTGGGCCACTTGGGCAACGTGGTCGAGACGGCCCGCATGGAGACCACATCCGGCGCCTACCCACCCGCGCGAGCCCTGGCCGAGACGGTCACGGCCCGCCGCCAGTCCCAGATCCAGACGCTGCTGACGCTGTCCGCCACCCCGTGACCTACGCTCGGCGCATGCCCGAGTTGATCGCACCGACCCCGCGCCTGCACACGTCCTGGCTGGAGTCCCGCGACGAGTTCGGCCGCGGCACCCACCAGGACGGAGCCGGCCTCCGCCCCACCGACGAGGTGGACACCGAGCACGGCTTCGCCACGTGGGTGCGGCGCCTGCTGACCGAGGAGGACCCGGCCGTCCCCGCCGCCGAGGGCTGGGTGCACTGCTCGTACCGCTGGATGGTCGAGGACGAGCGCTACCTGGGCGCCATAGCCTTGCGCCACACCCTCAACGACCAGTTGCTCAACTACGGCGGCCACATCGGCTACAGCGTCCGCCCCTCGGCCCGCCGCCGGGGCCTGGCCCGCTGGGCCTTGTCCGAGATGCTCGGCGAGTCCCGCAAGCTGGGCCTCGACCGCGTCCTGGTCACGTGCGACCCCGCCAACGAGCCCTCGGCCCGCACGATCGAGTCCAACGGCGGCATCCTCGAGGACATCCGCACCACCGAGGGCAAAACCGTGAAGCGCTACTGGATCACCCTCTAGCCCCATGCCCCGTTACCGCTGGCGCACCCGCGTGCGCACCCATTTGCCGTTCGCCCTCCTGCGCCTGGCCCCAAAGGGCCGAAAGGATTGCGGCGCCCACGAGTGGTACCGATCAGAGGACGGCCTCGACCTCTGCTACCACTGCACAGTCGGCAACCGGCGACGGCAGTCCTGAAATCGGCAGGCGCCGTTCACCTTTGTTTCCTAGCATCGGGCCGTGATCGTGATCTTCGACCTCGAGTTCACCACGTGGCCCGGCGCTCAGGACCGCGGATGGACCGGTCCCAGTGAGTTCCGCGAGATAGTGCAGATCGGGGCCGTACGGGTCGACGCCGACAGCCTGGCCGTGGACGGCGAGTTCGACGCGCTCGTCGTGCCGGCCCGCAATCCGCGGCTCTCCGAATACTTCCAGGAGCTCACCGGCATCACCGCGCAGTCCGTGGCCGAGCGTGGGGTCGGTTTCGCCGATGCCCTCGACGACTTCCTGAAGTTCTGCGACGGGGCCTACACCCTGTCGTACGGCAACGACATGGTCATCCTCGGCGAGAACCTGATCCTCCAGTCGCCGCCGGACCGCGCCCCGGCCCAGCCGCTGCCGCCGTTCGTGAACGTCCGCCCGTACCTCAACCGGGCTCTGCCCGTGACCGCCCACCTGGCCGCCGGCAGCCTGGCCCACGCTCTGGGCCGGCCGGGCCCGGCCGAGTCCACCCACAACGCCCTGGCCGACTGCTACTCGATCCTCGAGGCCCTGCGCCACCTGCGCGCCGCCGGAAAGCCGATCTTCGACCTCGACTAGCCGGTCCAGTCGGGATTCGCGTCCACGTGCCACAGCTGGAGCCGGTAGTGCTCGACCCCGGCCATGCTGTCCATCACCGCGGCGCTGCTCTCGTAAGTGAAGCCGGGCGCGAACGCCTCCGCATGGGCCCGCCGCATGTCGTCCCGGCCGTGGGCCAGGAGCCTCGCGCCGTACGTGCCGGGGCCGGGCGGGAGCGCCACGCCGCGGAGGAACTCCTCGTCGATCGACTTGTCGACGGCCAGGGTTCCCGTCGGCACCAGCAGGCGGCTCTCCCCGAAGGCCGCGGCCGGCGGGGGCGGGGCGGGAAGGATCTCGATGTCCAGGGCGATCCGGGCCAGGTCCTGCTCCGTATTGACCGCCACCACCCCGTCGGCCCAGCCCACCGTGCCCGCGCGGGCGGCGCTGAGGGCGATCTCGAACTCGGCCGGCTCGTCGTAGGCCGGGTCGAACACCAGGAACAGGCGGTAGCTCGCGCTCACCATGGTCCGGAAGGGCGCCATGGCGGAACAGTAGTACGTCGTGCGAAGGTGGACGGGTGCCTGACGATCCGTACATCTGGCTCGAAGATCTTGACGGGCCTGACGTCGTGCGGTGGGTCGGCGAGCGCAACGCCGAGACGCTCGAAGTGCTCGGCGGTGACGGGCGGCTCCGGGAGGCCATCCGCGAGGTGCTCGACAGCAAGGAGCGCATTCCGATGCCGGGATGGCGCGGGGACGGCTTCTACTACAACTTCTGGACCGATGCCGACCATCCTCGCGGGCTGTGGCGGCGTACCACCGCCGAGCAGTTCCGGCTCGAGGAGCCCGAATGGGATGTGCTGCTCGACGTCGACGCGCTCAATCGGGCCGAGGGCGGGAATTGGGCGTGGGGCGGCGCCACGGTGCTGCGACCCTCGTACGACCGCTGTCTCGTCTGTCTTTCCCGCGGTGGCGCCGATGCCGTTGTGGTGCGCGAATTCGATCTGACGCGACGGGCCTTCGTGGATGACGGCTTCACGCTGAAGGAGGCGAAGAGCCGCGTCGCGTGGATCGACGCCGACCACATTTTCGTCGCCACCGACTTCGGGGCGGGCTCGCTGACCTCGTCGGGCTATCCGCGCACCGTCAAGCGCTGGCGGCGCGGCACTCCGCTCACCGAGGCCGAGTTGATCTTCGCTGGGCAGCCGGAAGACGTCGAAGTCGGCGCCTGGCACGACACCACTCCGGGGTACGAGCGCGACTTCGTCTTCCGCCGTCTCGATTTCTACCGCGCCGAGGATTTCCTCCTGCGGCCGTCCGGTGAGCTCGTGCGGATCGACATTCCGGAGAACGCCGACTTCAGCCTGCACCGCGATTGGATGCTCATTCAGCTCCGTTCGCCGTGGCTGGGTCACCCGGCGGGCGCTTTACTGGCGATTGATTTCGTACGCTTTCTCGCCGGCGACCGCGATCTGACGCTCCTGTTCCGCCCGGACGACCGCACGTCGCTCAGCTCCTTCACGTGGACGCGTCACCACCTGATCCTGGTGACCATGACCGACGTCCGCAGCCACGTCGAGATCCTCACCCCGGACGAGCCCGAGTGGCGCCGCCGGCCCCTGCCGGACGCCGGCGACTTCGCCAGCACCTGGATCGCCGACTCCGACCCGGACCGCGACGACTCGTACCTCGTCTGCTCCGAGGGTTTTCTCCAGCCGGCCACGCTGAGCCTGGCCACGGCCGGCGGCCCGGCCGTCGTCCTCAAGCGGGAGCCGGCGTTCTTCGACGCCGCCGGCATGTCCGTGCGCCAGTTCTTCGCCACCTCGGCCGACGGCACCCGCGTCCCCTACTTCGTCGTCGGCGGCGACTCCGAGGGCCCGGCCCTTCTCGAGGGGTACGGAGGGTTCGAGATCCCGCAGACGCCGGAGTACAGCGGCGTGTTCGGCCGGGCCTGGCTGGCCCGCGGCGGCACCTATGTCGTCGCCAACATCCGCGGTGGCGGCGAGTACGGCCCGGCCTGGCACCGGGCCGCGCTGCGGGAGAACCGCCCGCGCGCGTTCGAGGACTTCGCGGCCGTCGCCGCCGACCTGGTCGCCCGGGGCCTCACCACCCCCGGCCGGCTGGGCGCTCTGGGCGGCAGCAACGGCGGCCTGCTGATGGGCGCCATGCTGACCCGTTATCCGGAGCTGTTCGGCGCCATCGTGGCCATGGTCCCGATCCTCGACATGCGCCGGTACACCCGGCTGCTGGCCGGCAAGTCGTGGATCGCCGAGTACGGTGACCCCGACGACCCGGCCGACTGGGCTTTCCTGAGCGCCTTCTCCCCGTACGAGCAGGTCCGTCCCGGTCTTCCCTATCCGCCGATCCTGCTCGTCACCTCGACCCGCGACGACCGCGTGCACCCCGCGCACGCCCGCAAGATGGCCGCCCGGCTGCGGGAGAACGGCTACGAGACGCTGTACTACGAGAACGTCGAGGGCGGTCACGGCGCCGCCGCCGACAACGAGCAGGCGTCGAGGCTGTGGGCCCTCACTTTGGAGTTCCTCTGGCGGCGGCTCCACTAAAGTCGCACCATGCCGAGAAGCCGTGGCCGGTCGATCCGGGTCCATCACCCCGCGCGCGACCTGACGATGCCGGACTATCTGATGCGGGACGCCCTCGCCTTCGGTGAGGACGAGACGATCCTCGACATCGAGGAGTGGGCCAGCGCCTGGCTCGGCGAGGCCTGGCGGACGGACGGGGAGCATCAGCTCTGCGCCGACGTGGTGGCGCGCGCCTCGGCCAGGCCGTCGCCGCACGCCCTGGCCGCCCTGGCCGCTCTGCGCCGGGTGGCTCCGCCCGGCGAGCGGAAACTGCTCGACGAAGCCATCGGGCGGTTGTTCGAGAGCCAGCCGCTGCCGGCCTGGTTCGGCGTGCCCGCCTTCACCGCGGTGCGGGCGTGGCGCTCGGTCGACGCGTACGACGGCGAGCATGTGCTCTTCATCGAGTACGACCAGGACCCGCACATCCTGATGGCCGAGGTCTACTACACCGGCATCGTCTGGGCCGAACGGCTCACCCTGCTCGAGGCGGACGCCCTCGCCGCCTGGAAGAGGCCGCTGACCGAGCACCCCACCGGGGAGATCCTGGCCGAGCTGGCCGACGCGATGCGCGGCACCGACGACGCCCCGTTCCGGCCCGAGGCCGAGGACTTCGCCGACCTGCGGGCGCTGTTCTGGTCGCGCTGCCGGGAGCATCTGCCGGCCCCGCGCGAGCGGACGTCGATGGACGGGACGGAGCGCCTGGAGATCCTGGACGACTTCGAGACCCTCGACCCGGTCGTGCGGTCGCTGGCCGAGCTGTTCCTCGACTTCGGCGACACCTACTTCGCCAGCGGCCCGTTGAAGTGGAGCCCGGCCTGGGTCCGGTTCTTCCTCAACGACTGGGTGCCCGACAACGGCGCCGACCTCGAGCCCGAGGCGCGGGCCGCGCTGCCGACGGCGCTGCGCCGATGGGTGCGTTTCATCCTGGAGCGGCAGGGCGTCGCCGAGGAGTGGATCGGGCCGGTCGAGGAGGCGGTCACCGGGCCGTAGCCGTCACACCATGGCGTCGGCCAGGGCCTCGCGGCGCCGGCGGCGGACCAGGAACGCCGTGGTCGTGGCCGCGACCACGGCCAGCCCGAAGATCCAGCCGCCGACCACGTCGCTGACCCAGTGCACGCCCAGGCCGACCCGGAAGACGCCGGTCACCACCGGGATGCCGATGCCGGCGGCCAGCAGGGTGAACCGCGCGCGGGGCCGCTGCCGCGTCAGGGGCAGCAGCACCATCAGGACCACGGCCGCGCCGAGCGCGTTGTTCAGCGCGTGCCCCGACGGGAACGAATAGCCCGCGGCCTGGGCCACCGGGTCGAGGAACGACGGCCGGTGCCGCTCGAAGAGCAGTTTCAGCAGTACGCCGAGAAGCCCGCCGGCGGCCATCGTGATGCCGGCCCACCAGGCGAGCGGCCGGGCGCCCCGCCGCACCAGCCAGATCACCAGGGCGAGCACGCCGAGCCGCCACACCCACGGGTCGAACGCCAGGCACCACCCGGCCATGAAGTCGACCCAGGCCGGATGGCCGAGGGCGACGTCGTGCACCGCCGTCGAGACGTCCTGGTCAAGGCCGTGCAGCCAGTCCACGTCGCCGACGACCATGGCCGCGATCACCGCGAACGGCACCAGCAGCACCACGGCGCCGGCCGCCGCGACCGCCAGCCGCACTTCGAGCGCATGTTCCTGATCTCGGCGCATGCGCAAGGCTATACCCCGTCAGGACACCTTCCGTTCATGTTCAGGACAGGCTTTTGACGACGCCCAGGATCTCTGAGGGCTCGGGGTAGAAGGCGCCATCGGGGCGCACGTTGGCATAGCGGATCACGCCGGCGCGGTCGGCGATCACCACGGCCGGGAACGGCAGGACCGACCGCTTGGCGCCCAAAATCTTGTCGGCCCCGGGCTCGCGGAAGCCCAGGTTGAAGGCGTCGATCAGCGTGTTCCGGGGATCGGCGGCCACGAAATAGCTCAGGTCGTGGCGGCGCTTGATCTCGGCCAGCCGGCGCGGGATCTGCGGGCTCACGGCCACCAAATGGGCGTCGGTCTCGGACAGGGCCGGCATGAGGCGGTGTTCATAATCGGCCAAGGCCGCGTTCGACGCCTCGTCCGTGGCGTACCGGAAGAAGACCAGCACGATCGGGCCGGTGGCACGCAGGCGGTCGAGGTGGATGGGGCCCAGATCGGCCTCGAGCAGCGACGCCGACGGCAGGCGGACCCCGGGCTTGACCAGGCGGTCCCAGATGTCGTCGCGGTCGAGCTCCCTCTGGGTGAGACGTCGCGAAACCGGCTCTGTCGCCTTGTGGGCGGCCGTAGTCATCGCGTTTACCCCCGGTTCATTTACTATCAATCAGATAGGAAAACTAGTCTACCGGCACGGAGAGGGCAACGACAAACGAAAATGCCCATGTGACCGAAATCGCTTATCACGGAGCTATCAAGACTACATCGGACGGTTTCGCGTCATCCGCTTGTGGCGGCAAGGAAGTGGGCCGCAACACTTTCCAGGCGAGCACGGCGGCCACGGCCACCAACAGGGCGGAAACCAGTGACATCAATGCGAAGGAATTTATGTACGCGGCCTGAGCGGCACCCTGGTGCACGGTGCCGGCCGCGTCCGCGAGCGTCCCGCCGCCGGAGAAGCCGTGCCGATAGACGGCCACCCCGATCGAACCGAGAACGGCGATTCCCAGCGCCCCGCCCAGCTCCGATCCGGTCTCGGTGACCGCCGCCGCCATTCCGGCCCGCGACGGCGGGACCGACGACACCACCAGATCGGTGCTGAGGATGTAGACCGGGGCCAGCCCGATCGAGAAGACCACCGTTCCGGCCACGACGAAACCGAGCCCGGTGAACGCCATCGCGGCGAATCCCGCACTCATCACCGCCAATCCGGCCGCGATCACCCGGCCGGCCGGGAACCACCGGGCCAGCATCGGCCCCAGCAGCGACGACGCCAGGAAGGCGAGGACCGACGGCAGCGTCCACAGACCCGCCGTCATCGGGCTCAGACCGAGCACGAGTTGCAGATATTGGGCGATGGCGAGCTGGGTGCCGTAGAGCACGAAGTACGACAGCGCGTTGCCGGTCAGGGCCACACTCACCCGGGACGACCGGAAGATCGCGAGGTCGAGCAATGGCGCGGCCGTGCGCTTCTGACGGCGTACGAAAAGAAGCCCGGCAAACGCCGCCAGCAGCACCGAGACAACGGGCAGGAGATGCCACCCGGCGGCGGCCAGCTCCTTCAGGCCGTACACGAAAAGAAGCACCGCGAGCAGTGACAGAACCGCACCCGGAAAATCGAAGCGCCCGGCCGAGCGGTCGCGCGACTCCGGCAGCAGCACCGGCCCGAGAACGAGCAGCAGCACGCTCACCGGCACCGCGATCACGAAGACCGACCCCCACCAGAAATGGGTCAGCAGAAAACCGCCGGCAAGCGGCGACAGAACACCACCGAGCGAGAAGCTGGCGCTCCACACCCCGAGGGCTGTCCCGCGCTGCCGCGGGTCGTGGAACATCGCCCGGATCAGCGCCAGCGTCGACGGCATGAGCGAGGCGCCGGCCAGCCCCATGAGCACCCGGGCCGCGATCAGCAGCCCCGGCGTCGGCGCGAAGGCCGCCAGCAACGAGGCCACCCCGAACGCCCCGCCGCCGATCAGAAGCAGTCGCCGCCGCCCGATGCGGTCGCCGAGCACGCCCATCGCGATCAGCGCCCCCGCCACCACGAACACATAGCTGTCCATGATCCAGAGCAGCTCGACCCCGCTCGGCCGCAGATCGGCCGCCAGCTGCGGCGCCGCCAGGTTGAGCACCTCGGCGTCGAGCGAGACGAGCAGGCACGGCAGCGCCAGCACCGCCAGCCCGGCCCATTGACGTGCCGTCGCCATGACCATCCCCTAACGTGATAGACCCGTTCATCACGTTACGCCTTCGCGCAACGCAATCAACCCCCTTAACGCGTTAGACTGTTGGAGTGCGGATCGCGGAGATGACCCCCGCCGAGGTGGTCGCGCTGGTCAACGAGAGCGGCACCCTGCCGTGCCGGATGGACGGCCGCGCCCCGGCCACGCCGGCCCTGACCCCGCTGGCCGACGAACTGCACCCGATCTTCGCCACCACCGACCAGGCCGCGCGGGCGGTCCAGGTCACCGCGCTGCTCCAGCTTTCGGGGGTACGCCCGGAGCTCGACGCCACCCTCACCGAATGCTGGACGGTCGACGACCCCACCCAGGCCACCAGGGCCGCCGCCGCCCTGGCGTTACGCCACCATCTGTCAGCCCACCCGGGCCGCCTGGGCGTCTGCGCCGACGTGCAGTGCGCCGACGTCTACGTGGACGCCTCCCCCGCCGGCAAGCGCCGCTTCTGCTGCCTGACCTGCCAGAACCGAGCCCGGGCAGCCGCCTTCCGCCGCCGCCACGCCACCCCGTGATCGCGCGAAGGGCCACCGCGGCCGACATTCCGGCGCTGGCCGAGCTCCAGGACATCACCCCGGCCGGCCGCACGGCATTCGCCGACTGGACGACAGCCCACGCGGAAACCCACCTACCGTTCGTCGCCGACGTGGACGGCCAGGTGGTGGGCGCCGCCTGGCTACTGATAGCCGAACGGATCCCCCGCAACGACGCCGCAACCCGCTCCTTCGGCGACATCCAGTCGGTGATGGTCCGCGAGCCGTTCCGCCACCGGGGCGTCGGCACCGCCCTGATGACCGCGATCCTGGCCGAGGCCCGCACCCGTTCCCTGTCCCACGTGACCGTCCACTCCGGCCGCCGAGCGGTCGACTTCTACCTGCGCAACGGCTTCACCCACCACCGCCAGCTCCTCCTCTGGGAGCCGCGCTAGCCCGGCGGCCGGAAGTCCGGGGAAAGTTCGCGATACGCGTCGATCACCGCGGTGGTTCGCTCGGCCAGTTCGGCGCCCGGGTCGACGGCCGGGGCGGCCGGTTGTTCGCCCAGCGAGCGGGCGGCCTCGCGCATCGCCTCGATCAGCCGCATCTCCCGCACGAGGCCGCGGCCGGCCGACTCGGCGGTTTCCAGGGCCGCGATCCTCGACGTCACCTCGTCGTCGAGCCGCCGCAGCCGTCCACGGGCCTCGGCCAGCTGCCCGGCCAGGGTGCGCGAAAGCTCGCCGGTCAGCGGGCCGCCGCCCGCGCCCTCACGGTCGAGCGACTCCGCGAGCCGGCGGATCTCCTGGTGGCCGGCGAGCAGGTCGGCGATGTCCCACAGGGCCTGGTTGAGCGCCCACACGGCCTCGCGGCGGTCGACGAGCCCCGCCAGCTCCGGCCAGGTCGCGCTGAGCGCCCGGGCCACATCCAGCGCCTGCCCGAACCGCTGCCGCTCCGGCTCGTCGAACAGCGTGCGGAACGGCTGATCCGCCGGAGGGCGTGCCCTTTTCGCGGCCGGCCGGAGCCGGGACAGCAACGGGTTCAGATAAGCGCCGGCCAGGAAGACCGCCACGCCGGCGCCCACCACGATCTCCGCACCCACGCCGGCCAGCCACAACGCGCCCACGGTGAGCCCCGGCGGAACGACGACCGCGGCGAACCCGCGCGGCGTGAGCGCCGGAAGCGGCGACTGCCGCACCGAGACGGTCTCCTCGACGCCACCCCACCGCGCGGTGCTGCTCCTGGTGCCGCCAACCCGAAATCGCCGCCGCGAGACGATCGTCGTGGTGTCGTCACGAGCGACGTACAGATCATCGATCGGCACGCCGGCACCCCATCCCTTCCGCGGCAGAGCAACCAGTATCTCACGGCCGCCTTTCCCGCCGCCCCTGACGCCCATCAATGTCTTCCCTGGTCAAACGATCAGGGATCGACCCGGTCGTGGCACTGCGCCAGGCCGTCGCCGGAGGTGTGCGGTGACTGCCCCAGACCCACGAACGACGCCGCCGGGTAGATCCGGCCGAGGTGCTCGCGCGACAGCCGGCCGGGCGCGACGGTGTCCGCGTCGCTGGTGATCACGCAGACCTTACCCACCCGCGCCGAGGGCGGCGGGGACTGCCGGGGCGCGGCGCACGGCAGAAGGCTGGCCCGGAGCACCCGTTCCACAGCCGTGGCGATCTGTTCGCCGCCCAGTGGGCCGGTCAACGGGCAGATCTCCTCGAACTGCGCCAGCAGCGCGGGGGCGATCGCGTCGTCGCCGTAGCGGAACCACAGACTGTCGGAGAGCCGGCGGGCGGCCGCGGGATCGTGCCGCTGGAGAAGTGCGGCCCGTTGATCCCGCAGGGCGTCCCCGGTGAGATAGCCGAGCCCCACCCGGGCCGAGGCGAAGTCGAAGGCGGAGATCTTGTCGCTCGCGACCGGTCCCGCTCCCTGGGGCGCGGCCGCCTCGACCGCCTTCGCCCGGGCCATGACGAGCTCACCGGCGGACGCGCCGACCGGGAACGGCTTGGACAGGATTGCCCAGCGCGGCCGCGTGCCGGTGAGATAGCCGAGTCGCGCGGCGCCGAAGGAGTGGCCGACGAAACCGGCGATCGTCGTGCGGTGCTTGCCGGCGATGGCTCGCACGGCCTGGTCGTACTGGCGCGGCTCGAATCCCCATCGCCGCGCCGGGCCGTCGAGCCGGCATTGTTCGCGCAGCGAGGACGCGGTGGTCGCCAGGCCGCCGCGGGCGGACAGCTCCTCGTAGTACCCGGTGAGGGCCGTCGCGCACTGATCATCGACGGGCGCCGTGACCCAGGGCTCCTCGATGACGATCCAGTTGTACGAGGAACCGAGCCGGCCGGACTGCGCCTTGAGCGAGGCGAGCCGGTGGGCGCCGGAAAGCACCGACAAACCGGGGCCGCCCAGGTCCACCAGCACGCTGTCCGCGGTGTCCCGTTGGGCCGGGAGGAACGCGTACCGGATCGTCCGCCCGTCGACGGTGACCTCGTCGCACGGCTCGCGCGTCGGCGAGCCCTCGCATCCGGTGGCGGCGCCTTCCCCGGTGGCGCCCTGTGTGGTCATCGGTGCGACCGCCGGGGTGCGCCGGTCGTCCGCCGTACATCCCGCGGTCACCATCGCCAGCAGGAGCAGAACTGTCGTCACCGCACCGGATCGGCGTGTGCCGGCACCGCCGAACACACGCCGACCCTGCGGACTCATGTCCGGCATCGGTGCTTACCAGCCGCTGTCGATCTGCGACCACAGCTCCTTCGTGAACTGCCCGTGCACGGAGCAGGCGACTCCGATGTTCGGGCAGCTGTGCACCTCGGCCCAGCTGTAGTCGGCCCAGGAGGGCACGACCACGGCATCGGAGGCGTCGTAGTCACCGGCGATGTCGAGGCGGACCTGGCTACGGTTGACACCGTCCCAGTCGACTCCGATGGCCTTGTTGGTCGGGCTGTTCGCGAAGACCCGGATATTCGTGCACTGGTTGATCGGGATCGCGATCATTCCGGTCACACCGCCGTAGACGCCGCCGATCTGCACGGGCGATGTGGTGGAGCAATTCTGCGACGGGCCCTCGGGCACCCACTTGTTGAGACGGGTGACCTTCGATTCCTGACCCGACCACGGACGCGACCGGAGCGTGAAATCAACCACCTCGGTCCGGCTTCCGGGGAATCCGTTCTGGCCGACCGTGAACATTCCCCACCGGTTGTAGATCCAGTGCCGTGTACGGGACTGCGCCATCTTCTCGTAACACGACACCAATTGGTGCTGCTGCCCGCCGACATAACGGGGGTTGAACCACACGGTCAGGCAGTCATTGCTGTAGGTGTACATGTTCTGAACATCGGCGAAACCGCCGTATCCGGAACTGCTTTTCGTGGCCGGCGGCGCGTCGGCGCGCGTCAGCGTCGGCGACTGTTCCTCCGCCATGGCGACGCCCAGGCCGAACTGGATGCCGTCGTCGCCGTGGTCGGCCTGCGCCAGCAGAGCCTGCTGCGGAACCGCCTGCCCGGTCCAGACCAGGTCGATCGTCTCCCCGGCGGCGAACGGGTCGGGCAGCGTGGCGACCCGCACGTCGGCCGCGCTCACGAGCCGGCCCTGGCGGGCCGCGCTCTCCAGGTGGCTCTTGACGCGCGTCCGCGTGGTGGCGGACACCTTCTCCAACTGCGACCCCCGAATGGCCGAACGCAGAATCTCGGCGCGATCGATTCGCGCCACCTCGACAGCGGGCTCCGCTTCGGCCGCCATTGCCGCGCCGGTGCCGACGACACCGGTGGACAGAATGGTCAACAGGGCAGAGGAGACCGCGATGGTCAGGCGTCTTCTGTGGCCTCGCACATTCATTCCTTTCGATTGGACGATGCCATCGAAAGTAGGCCATCCATACAGGACGGTCAATGACGGGAAGTAGCCGGTCCGCCACCCTGCAAATTTGCTGAGAACGATGACCTGGCGATCAATACTTCGACGCCTGCAAAAGTTGTGACGTGCACCACACGCGGCCGAATACGCATCGATCGACTTCATTGTGTAGTGATGAATTTCTGGCGGCTGCGAAATCTGAGGCCCGCCGGCCATGAGCGCGGGCACACCCGGGAAGGACGACGACTCGCGGTGCGCGGCCCAGCGGCTCTCTGCTCAGCCCCGTGATCCTCGCCTGCCGAGGGAAACCGCGACCTGGTCGAAGACCGCCGCGGCAGCATCGGGCCGGGCCTCGGCCGTCGGCGACCCTGTCTGCCGGTCGTAACCCTTCAGCCCGGTGTGTCTTTCCACGACCCGGGCCAGATCGTAGAGCGCCTCCACTATGCGCGTGGCGTCCGAACCCGAGTACCAGTACGGCACAGCGATCGCGGCGCTTTTCGAATAAAGGCTCAGCTGAATACCGGTGGGCTCGTGGTCGAGTTCGTAGTAGTCGTCCCCGCGAAACTCGGTGACTTCACCCAGAATCTCGCGGGCGCCTTCCAGAACGGAGGCCCACATCTGACTGTCGGGCATTTTGCCCGGCCCGTCGGCCACCTGCTCTTCGTCGGCTTCGATCGCCTCTTCCCATGACTGCCCATCGGCCTTATGCAGAAAAATCAGATCGTAGCTCACATCTCGGACTTTACGCCGCACTCCTCAGCGGATGCGGGCGTGCAGGTGCATGTCGTGGCGGCCGTCCTCGTGGATCGCGCTGCTCCGGCGGGTGCCCTCGTGCACGTAGCCCGCCTTCTCCGCCACCCGGCATGACGGCATGTTGTGTGTCGAGTGGCTCAACTCCAAACGGTGGAAGCCCACCC
Source organism: Actinoplanes sp. CA-131856 (assembly GCF_050956135.1). Classification (GTDB taxonomy): domain Bacteria; phylum Actinomycetota; class Actinomycetes; order Mycobacteriales; family Micromonosporaceae; genus Actinoplanes. The sequence continues at coordinate 6,593,919 of NZ_CP191849.1, forward strand.
CGAACGCCCACAACGTCAGTGCCGTCAACGCTCGCGGGGCCACCCCGGCGCCCCGGGCCTGGGGCAGCACCCAGTAGGCGCAGCCCGCGTTGCCGTCGGAGAAGTTCCAGCGGCGCATCGCCAGGCGGCCCAGCACCTCGCCGCCGGCGCTCGTCACCGCCCAGTGGCCGCCGGTCTCCTGACGCCAGTCCTGCTCGTACTGGGTGAACCATGCGCCGACGTCCGCCAAAGAGTCGGGCCGGTAGGTGTGCCAGCGCTGAATAGCCGGATCTTCGTAGGCGCCCAGGAAGACCGGCGCGTCCGCCGCCCGCCACGGGCGGAGGATCAGATCTCCCTCGGCGGTCAGGGTCGGCTGGTCCTGCGAACCGAGCGAGCCGGCGGCGATGGCCGGCGTGGTGGCGAGCATGTCCCTATTCTCGGTGCGTGCTTCTCCGCCCGCTGCCCCCGGAGGCGGCCGCTCACCTGCGGCTGGTTCACGACGTGGCCGTCCAGCTCACCGATTGGCTGGGGCCCGGTGCGTACGACCGCGACGCCGTCCTTTTCGGCGCCGCCACCCACGACATCGGAAAGTCCGGGAAACCTGCACGAGGCCGCCGGTCACCAGCTCCTGCTGGCCCGCGGTGCGCCCGAGGGCAGGGCGCGCTTCGCCGGCACCCACGGCGACTGGCACCGGCCCGGCATCGAGCTCGGCGACCTGATCGTCAGCCTGGCCGACAAGGTCTGGAAGGCCAAGCGCGTCCCCGACCTGGAACAGCTCATGGAGCTCGACGATGAGATCGACCGGATCGCCGCCCACGCCGACGCCCGGCTGGCCTACCAGAATCAGTTCAGCGTAGGTATGCGAGCTCCGGAAAATTCGCCTGATATCCGGTCATGAGGCGCCGGGCCACGGGCACCGAGTCGATCAGCGGGTGGGAGGCCAGCGCTCGCACGGCCACCGACCGCGAACCCGACGCGGCGGCCGACAGCACGGCCCGCTCGGTCGCCTTCAACCGCGTCACCAATTCGGCGCCATGGGCCGGAATCGAGGCTCCCGGCAGCGGCCGCGCCCCCGATCCGTCGACGGCGCACGGCACCTCCACCACCGCTTCCTCATCGAGCAGCGGCAATGTCCCCTTGTTGCGCACGTTCAGGATCAGCGACGTCGGCGAATCCTGAGCGATCGCCAGCATCAGCGCCAGCGCCACGTCCTCATAACCGCCGCCTTCGGCGTCGTCGCGCTCCCCCAGGCCCTCCATCGCCATGTACGTCGCGTCCCGCTGCCGCCGCGCCGCGTTCCACGCGTCCAGCGGCGACGACTGTGACGACAACATCGCATAGCATTCGCGCTGCTGCTTCAGCAGATATTCGCCCCGGGTCTCGGGCGCCGCCAGTTCCGCCTTCACCAGGGCCGCGTGGTCGTAGTAGTAATGCAGGTATTCGTTCGGGATCGCCCCCAGCTCTTGCAGCCGGGCCGCCCCGAAAAGGCGTCCTTCCTCGAAGGATTCGAGCGCCGAGGGCGACGCCAACAGCCGCGGGAGCACGTCACGCCCTTCATGCTGTACGCCCGTGAGCCATCCCAAATGGTTGAGCCCCGCATAGAGAACCCGCGACGACGATGGCGGCACCCCCAGCGCGCGGACCACCCGCCGCCCCAGGGCCGACGGCGAGTCGCAGATGCCGATCACCCGATCACCCAGGTGGGCCGCCATCGCCTCGGTGACCAGCCCGGCCGGGTTCGTGAAGTTGATGACCCACGCGCCCGGCGCCACCAGCCTGATCCGCCGGGCGATCGAGTCGGCCACCGGAACGGTCCGCAGCCCGTACGAGATGCCGCCGGCCCCGACCGTCTCCTGCCCGAGCATGCCCTCGCCGAGCGCCACCCGCTCGTCGATGACCCGGCCTTCGAGGCCGTGAACCCGAATGGCGCTGAACACGAAGTCGGCCCCGGTCAGCGCCTCAGTCAGATCCGTTGTCGTCTCGATCAAGGGCGCGGTCGGTGACGAAAGAGATTGCGCGTGCAGCACCCGCGCGATGGCTGCCAACCGCCCCGGGTCGACGTCGTGCAGCACCACGGATCCGATCGGCGACGACGGCGACAGCAATGCCCCGTATACGAGCGGGACCCGGAAGCCGCCCCCGCCCAGAATGACGAGCCGCTTAGTGGACATGCGCATCCGACAATCTCGCGATGGTGGCCCCCGCGCGCCGCACGGATCGTTGCTCCCCGCTGGGGATCACGTCCTCCAGGAACGCGTAATCCGCCAGGGACGACGACCGCCACCAGTCCGCGATGTCACCCCATCCCGGCGCCGACAGCGATCCCCCGAAATGCTGCACCGACAATGCCGCGATCAGGTTGGCGAAAGCGAGGGTCTGGCGCAGCGGCCATTCGTTCAGCGTCCCCACGATCAGCCCGGCCGTGAAGACGTCGCCCGCACCCGTCGGGTCGAGGGCCGGCACCGGCACCGCCGGCGCGTGCACCGTCTCGCCGGTGCGGGAGTCGTGCGCGATCGCCCCGTCGCCGCCGCAGGTCACCACGACCAGGGGCGCCAGGCCGGAGAGCCGGCGCAGCGCCTCGTCCGGCGTCGCCGCCCGCGTGTACTGCATGGCCTCGACCGCGTTGGGCACGAAGGCGTGGCAGTCCTCGAGGGTGTCGAGGGCCGAGGCCGGCCAGGCGTCGCTGGCGTCCCAGCCGACGTCCGCGAAGACCAGGGTGCCGGCGTCGGCCGCCCGCCGCACCCAGGGGAGCCGGTCCTTGGTCAGGCTGACCGATGCCGCGCGGGCCTGCGGCAGGCCGGCGACCAGGCCGTCCGCGTTCACCGGCAGCGGATGGCCGTGGGTGATCATGCTGCGGTCGCGGTCGTAGGCCAGCGACACCGTGACCGGCGAGTGGCCGTCGACGCGGCGGGACGCGGACAGGTCGATGTTCTCCTGCTCGCAGAGGATGCTCGCGCAGAAGTCGCCGTACGCGTCGTTGTTGAGCGTGGTGCCCAGGCCGGTGCGCAGGCCGAGCCGGGCGGCGGCCACCGCGAGGTTGGCGACGCCGCCCGGGCAGGAGCCCATGCCGGAGGCCCACACCTCGGTGCCGGGCTCGGGCAGTCCCTCGAGTCCGGTGAAGATGATGTCGAGGTAGACGACGCCTGGGACGAACAGGTCCAGTGCCGGGGTCATCTGGAGATCCTATGTCGCGCCGCTGGTAGCGGGGCCGGGATGCGGCCCCGCTCACGTTCTAGAGAACCCAGCTCGACTCGTCGGCCGCGACCTCGAAGCCGCGGCCGCCGACCTCGACCCGCCACGGCAGGGACGCGCCCTCCCGCGTGATGCGGATGCCCTCGTCATCCGCGGAAACGTCAAAGACGGAGGAGCCGACCCTGATTGACGTACGCCCGGAGAACTCGAACAAGCGCAAGGTCACGCCGTCCTCGAACACGTAGTCGGGCCGGTCCACCACAGCGCCGACCGCGATCACCGTGCCCGGCCGCACCAGCAGCGGCACACTGTCGAAGCCGTGCACCTCGTGCTTCCACCCGGGCCCCTCGACGATCTCCCCGGTCTGCCACCGCGTCCACCGGCCCTCGGGGACGTAGTAGCTGACCTCGCCGCCCTCGCTGAACACCGGCGCCACCAGCAGGTCACCGCCGAGCAGGTACTGCCGGTCGAGGTGGGTCACCGCCGGATCGCCCGGGAACGCGACGGCCATCGGCCGCATCACCGGGAGGCCTTCCTCGTTCGCCTGGCGGGCGGCTTCCCAGAGGTACGGCATCAGGCTGTACTTCAGGTGGGTGAAGGACCGCAGCACGTCCACGGACTCGTCGTCGAACAGCCACGGCACCCGGTAGGAGTGGTTGCCGTGCAGCCGGCTGTGCGACGACAGCAGCCCGAACGCGATCCACCGCTTGAACACGGCCGGGTCGGGCTTGCCCTCGAACCCGCCGATGTCGTGGCTCCAGAACCCGAAGCCCGAGCTCATCAGCGACAGCCCGCCGCGAAGGCTCTCGGCCATCGACTCGTAGGTGGCCGAGTTGTCGCCGCCCCAGTGCACCGGGAACTGCTGGCCGCCGACCGTGGCCGAGCGGGCGAACAGCACCGCCTCGCCCTCGCCCCGGTGCTCCTTGAGCACGTCGAAGACGACCTGGTTGTAGAGCTGGGTGTAGTAGTTGTGCATCCGCTCCGGGTCGGAGCCGTCGTGCCACACGACGTCGGTCGGGATGCGCTCGCCGAAGTCCGACTTGAAGGCGTCGACGCCCATTTCCACGAGTGTGGACAGCTTGGCGGCGTACCACCGACGGGCCTCGGGGTTGGTGAAATCGACCAGGGCCATGCCGGCCTGCCAGCGGTCCCACTGCCAGACGTCCCCGTTCGACCGGCGAACGAGATATCCGTTGGCCAGGCCCTCGGCGAACATCGCGGAGCGCTGGGCGATGTACGGGTTGATCCAGAGGCACGTACGAAGCCCGCGGTCGTGCAGTCTCTTCAGCATGCCCGGCGGGTCCGGGAAGATCGCCGGGTCCCACTCGAAGTCGCACCAGTGGAACTCGCGCATCCAGAACGTGTCGAAGTGGAAGACGCTGAGCGGCAGGTCGCGAGAAGCCATCCCGTCGACGAAGGAGGTCACGGTCTCCTCGTCGTACGGGGTGGTGAACGACGTCGTGAGCCAAAGACCGAACGACCACGCCGGCGGCAGGGCGGCCCGGCCGGTCAGGGCCGTGTACTTGCGCAGCACGTCGGCCGGGGTGGGACCGTAGATCACCAGGTAGGACAGGGTCTGCCCGGCCACGCTGAACTGGGTGCGGGACACCATCTCGCTCGCGACCTCGAACGACACCTTGCCCGGGTGGTCGACCAGGACCCCGTACCCCCGGTTGGTGAAGTAGAACGGGACGTTCTTGTAGGCCAGTTCGCTGCTGGTGCCGCCGTCCTCGTTCCAGATGTCGATGCTCTGGCCGTTCTTGACGAACGGGCCGAAGCGCTCGCCGAGCCCGTAGACCGCCTCGCCGACGCCGAGGTCGAGCTGCTCGTGCACGTAGCTCTCGCCGTCGGCGGTGTCGACCACGCCCATGCCGCGCCAGCCGGTGCCGGTGATCCGCTTGCCGTCGGCCAGGAAGTCGAGGCCCCAGCCATCGTCCTTGAACTGGGCGGTCAGGTCACCCGAGGTAATCGAATTCGCGTCGACAGCCACGGCGTGATCCTCGCCATTTATAGCGAAATTTGGGCCTTTGGGGGCGCCGCCGAGGAAGTGCCCGAGGGTCACCCGGATGACGTCCGGCGCGGGCGCCTCCAGCTTGATGGTGATCAGCGGGGTGTCGAGGGTGTCCGCGCGAGCGCGTACCGGCTTGGTCGTGGCGTACGCGGTCAGGCTGTTCTCGCCGGCCTCGGTGTCCCTGAGCTGGGACGGATGCAGGACCGTCAACCCCTGGCGCTTGAGCCAGTACCCGTCGGTGAACTTCATAGGTGTCCCTTTACTTGATCGCGCCGGCGGTGATACCGCGAGTGAGCGTGCGCTGGAAGATCAGGAAGAAGAGCATGGCCGGCAGGATGCCGATCAGCGCCGAGGCGCTGGTCGTGGTCGCGTCCATCAGGCGGTCGCCCTGGAGAACGCCCAGGGCCACCGGCACGGTCTGCTTGTCGTTCGAGATCAGGAAGACCAGCGGCAGGAAGAACTCGTTCCACGTCCAGATGAAGAAGAAGGTGAACAGCACGCCGAGCGTGGGCATGCTGACCGGCACGACGATGCGCCACAGGGTCCGCCACCGGCCGGCGCCGTCGACCGCGGCGGCGTCCAGCAACTCCAGCGGGAACTCGGTGTAGACCGAGGTCAGCAGGTACGTCCCGAACGCGGCCTGGATGACCGTGAAGATGATGACGATCGAGATGAGGTTGTCGTAGATCCCGACTTCCTTGGACAGGAAGTACAGCGGATAGACCAGCACCTCCTGCGGCAGCAGGTTCGCCACCAGGAAGAAGACCAGGAACCAGATGCGGCCCTTGACCCGGCCGATGCCCAGCGCGTACGCGTTGAGGATCGACAGGAGCACGCCGAGCACGGCCACCGTGAAGCTCGTGATGAAGCTGTTCCAGAGCTTGGTGCCGAAATCGACGCGGTTCCAGAAGTTGACGATGCCGTCCCAGTACAGGTGGGTCGGCAGCGACAGCGGGCCGCTGCCGGCGTAGTCGGCCGGGCTCTTGACCGCGTTGACGGCCACGACGAGCAGCGGCGCCACGACGAGCAGCAGCAGGATGAGCAGGCCGGTGAGGATGCCGAAGCGCACGGGGTTGCGGCGCTTGGCCGCCTTCGGCGGATCTTCCGGGTGGTCGGTCATGACCGGTGTCGTCGCGGTGACGGTCATCGTCTCAGCCTCCGTTCCGCTCGGCGCGGTTCTGCAGGCGCAGGAAGACGATCGCCAGCACGATGATGAGCACGGTCAGCACTGTCGAGATCGCCGAGCCGTACCCGACCTGGGCCTTTTCGAAGAAGTTCTTGTAGGCGAAGTACGACGGCACGAGCGTCGCGTTGCTCGGCCCGCCCCGGGTCAGCACGAAGACCTGTCCGAAGATCTTCAGCGCGGCGATCGTGGTGGTGATCAGCACGACGTAGAACTCGGGCCGGATCATGTAGACGGTGATCCGGCGGAAACGCTGCCACCAGGTGGCGCCGTCGAGGTCGGCCGCTTCGTAGAGCTCGGGGTTGATCCGCTGCAGGCCCGACATGAACATGACGATCGGGTAGCCGAGCTGGAACCAGATCATCACGCCCATCACGCTGTAGAGCGCGTACTTCGGGTCGCCCAGCCAGTTCTTGGCCAGCCCGTCGAGCCCGATCGATTCCAGGATCTTGTTCAGGGCGCCGTACGAGGGATGCAGGATCCAGCCCCACACGATGCCGGTGACCGCCACCGGCAGCACCTGCGGCAGGTAGAAACCGGACCGGAAGAAGCTGGCCCACCGGTTGCTGAAGTGCTTGGCGATGTAGTCGAACAGCACCGCCGCCAGCACCAGGCCGAGGAAGGTCGGTATCACCGCCATCGCGACGATCAGCAGGATGATGTGGCCGAACGAGGCCCAGAAGTTCGCGTCCTGGAACAGCCGGGTGTAGTTGTCGAATCCGATCCAGGTCGGGCTGCCCACACCGGTCCACCGGGTGAAGCTGGTGTAGACGGTCATCACGAGCGGCACCACGATGATCGCCAGCGACAGGACGACGCCCGGGATCAGGTAGACCGCGTAGCCGCCCCGGCTGACCTTGCTGCTGCCGGCCATGGACGCTCCCTTCTCTCTTGCTCGTTCGAGGGGGCGGCTCGCGCCACCCCCTCGACGGCGACTACTTGCCGAGGTCGGCCAGGTTCTCGTTGTACGGCTTGGCGATCTCGTCGAGCATCTGCTGCGGGGTCTTGGAGCCGTTGATCAGGCCCTGGACGCCGCCGACGAGCACGTCGTAGTAGCCGGGGGCCGGCCAGTCCGGGTAGAAGGCGAGGCCGTCCTCGGAAGAGATCTTGTTAAAGTTCTCGATCAGTTCCTTGTTCTTCGGATCGGTGATCGCCGACGGGTCGGCCGCCACGGGCACGCCGCCGTTGTTGCCGAGCAGCGCCTGGATCTCCGGCTTCATGGTGATGTCGATGAAGTCGTACGCCAGCGCCTTGGCCTTGCTCTTCTCCGGCACGACCCAGAGGTTGCCGCTGGAGCCCGGGTGGAGCTTGTTGCCGGGGAACAGGAAGGTGCCCCAGTCGAAGTTCTTGATCTCGTTGACGAACCGGCCGTACCACCAGCTGCCGGAGATCATGATCGGGTACTTGCCCTGGGTGAAGGCGACGCCCATGTCCTCGGCCTTGATGCCGGCCGAGTCCTTGGAGATGTAGCCCTTCTTGACCCAGTCGGCGAACGTCTCGGCGCCGTACTTGAGCTGCGGCCCGTTGAAGTCGACCTTGTTCTTGTAGAGCTGGTAGTCGTCGACGAACGCCCGGTCGGCCTTGGACAGCGCGAGCTCGTAGAAGATCTGCTGGGCCGGATATTCGGCGCCGCCGACCGACAGCGGGGTGACGCCCTTGGCCTTGAACGCGTCCATCACCTTGGTGAACTCGTCCAGCGTGGTCGGCACCTGCAGGTTGTACTTCTTGAACTCGTCCTTGTTGTAGTAGACCTCGACGTACTCACCGTAGTTCGGGATGCCGTACGTCTTGCCCGAGCCCATGATGCCCTGCTCGTCGTACTTGGCGGTGGTCTGCAGGCTGCCGGTGAGCGCCTTGTCCCAGCCGCGCTTGGACGCCTGCTCGGACAGGTCGGTCAGCAGGCCCTGCTTGGAGAGCAGACCGGCGGTGGCGTTGCCCTTGTTGTACTCCATGATGTCCGGGGCGGAGTCCGAGTTCAGGATCATCTGGGCGTTCTGCTGGATCTGCTCGAAGCCCTTCTCCTCGAACTTCACCGTGACGCCGGGGTGCGAGGACTTGAACTCCTCGATCGCCTTGTTCCAGGCGATGCCCATGGCGCTGGTCGGGCCCTCGTAGTGCCACAGGGTCAGGGTCTTGGCATCGGCCCCTTCGTCCTCCGATCCACCACCACCGCCACAGGCGGTGAGGGCGAGCGAAGTGGCCAGCAACAGTGCACCGGCCGAGAGGCCGGCTCGCGATCGAATCATGGATCGTCCTCCGGGAGGGGTCCGTCGAAGCGCTTCGACGATCAGGCGTCGAAGCGCTTCGACGACGGGACTTTCCGGTGACGCTAGGCCCGGCCGCGCTCAGATGTCAACGGTGTGACGAAGAGATTTCCTGGACCGTGATCGAGAGACGCCCGTCACGAGTGGAATCGCTCCCACCGCAACCTTTGCCAGCAAATGGCCGGAGCAGGCGCCCCCACGCCCGCTCCGGCCACATCGATGCAGATCACATCCCCCTCGACCGGCACCGGCCGCTTTGGACCCCCGTGCCCGTTCGAACTTCACCTTCTCCGGAGGAAGTCTTCCCGGCGGGAAGGGACGAATCTGACGGGCATGACCTACTCGACATCCGCCGCCACGGCGTCGCCGGTGGTGTCCGCCCATCGGCGGCCGGCCTGGGCGGTCATCCTGATCACGGGCCTGCTGCTGTGGCTGGCGACTGTCGCCGTCACCTTCGCCACGGCCAACGCCAACCTCGTGCCCACGCTGGTGCTGCTCGGCAGCTTCCTGGTCCCGGTCACCTTCGTGGCCTGGGCGTACGGCAAGCGGGACGAGGTCATCACGGTCGAGGCGCTGTTCCGCCTGTTCGTCGTGGGCGGCATCCTAGGAGTGCTCGGCGCCTCGATCCTCGAGACGTACCTCCTGCATCCTTCGGTGTGGATGTTCGTGGGTGTCGGACTGATCGAGGAAGGCGTCAAGCTGGCCGCGCTGTGGCTGCTCACCCGCCACCTGGCCGGCAAGTCGGTGCGCAGCGGCGTCCTGCTCGGCGCCACTGTCGGCTTCGGTTTCGCGGCGTTCGAGTCGGCCGGCTACGCACTGAACGCGCTGATCACCGTCGACGGCCTCTCGCTACGGGCGCTGGTCGAGACCGAGATCCTGCGCGGCCTGCTGGCCCCGTTCGGCCACGGCCTGTGGACCGCCATCCTCGGTGGCCTCCTGTTCGCCACCGCCACCAAGACCAGGCATTTCCGCCTCACCGGCGGCCTGATCCTGGGCTACCTCGGTGTGGCGCTGCTGCACGCGCTGTGGGACTCGATGCACGGCATCGCCGTCTACCTGACCTGGGTGATCACCAGCAGCGCGCGCCAGCAGGCGCTGTTCGAGCGGGGCTGGATCCCGCAGCCGACCGATCAGCAGGTCCACCTGTTCACGCTCTTCTCGATCGGCGGCACGATCGTCATCACGCTGATAGCCCTCTACTGGCTGCGCCGGGTGTGGCGCTCCGGCCGGCACGTCAGCAGCTGAGCCCGGGGTGCGTGTCTCCCGCGCCGGCCTGTCGGCCGGCATGGGCGTCAACGGCAGCTGGCAAGGCGGGCGGCAGCACGACGGTCGACGGCGCTATCGAGGCGGCGAACAGCTCTCCCGCTCCACCAAAGTAGGCGGCAGCAGGCGGACCGGCTCGATGCCGCGGCCGTCGAGCAGCCGCATGGCCGTCTCGACCGCGAGGCCGCCCACGTCGTGGGCCGGGATGTCGACCGAGGTGAGCGGCAACGGCATGTTGATCGCGACGTCGCGCGGGCAGATCGCCACGATCGAGATGTCCTCGGGCACCCGCTTGCCGCGGGACCTCAGCAGGTCGAGCAGGGGCCGCAGGGACTCCTCGTTGTGCACCACGAGGGCCGTGGCCCCGGGCAGCTGCGCATCGATGTCGTCCAGGCATGCCCGTACGCCCTCGACGTCGGGCTCGCACGGGTGAGCGAGAGTCCGCAGGCCGAGGGACTCCGAGGCCTCGGTGAAGCCGGTCAGGAACCGCTCGGCGTAGGTGGTGCCGCGACGGTAGACGGCCGGCGAGGGGCCGACCAGGGCGATCCTGCGGTGACCGTGCCAGGCCAGGTGGCGCAGGGCCTCGCCGGCGGCGGCCGCGAAGTCGAGGTCGACGCAGGCGATGCCGAGCGGGTCGTTCGGAAGCCCTATCAACACCGACGGCTGCTTGAGCCGGCGCAGCGCCGGCAGGCGTACGTCCTCCCGCTCGACGTCCATCAGGATGAGCGCGTCGACCATGGTGCTGTTGGCGACCCGCTCGAGGCCGGCCGTGCCCTCGTCCTTGGTCAGCAGCAGTACGTCGTGGTTGTGGGTGCGCGACGCGGTCACCACCGCCGTCGCGAACTGCATGATGACCGGCACGTTGACGTCGAGCCGCAGCGGCGCGACCAGCGCCAGCACGTTCGTCTTGCTGCTGGCCAGGGCCCGGGCCCCGGCGTGCGGGTGGAAACCGAGCTCGGCGATGGCCGCCTGCACCCGTTCGCGCGTCTGCGCGGAAATGGGGCGCCGGCCGCTCAGCACGTACGACACCGTGCTCGGCGAGACACCGGCGGCACGCGCCACATCATTGATCGTCGGCATCTACCCTCCCCCTGATCGCCCGATCCTACTGTTGGTTATGTGCCTTGGTTATGGCCCCGCCCGCCGGCTGACCAAGCCGACGGGCGGGTTCCCCTCTCACCGAATAAAGAACTGGGACAAACGGACCCCTTCACTGAGTACGAGATAAACGTCGTGACGGCCGCTGGTCCGGGCCACCGGAACGGTCGTCGCCGAATAGCTGTAGACGTCGCCGGTCGCGGAAACGGTCGCGGTGCCGATCAGCCGCCCGGTGGGCGATCCGAGGCGCGCCTCGACCGTGCCGGAGCCCGACGTGCGTACGGTCAAGGACTGGACGTTCTTCAGATTCGCGTCCTTGTAGGCCGCCCATTGGCCGGACGCGGTCGCGCCGATCACGGTGCCGGCCCGCTTGCTCTCGTCGAGCAGCTTCACCCCTGCATACGCGTCGAATGTCTCGGCCCTGGTGACCCGCGAGAGATCGCGGGCCGGAATGGTCTCACCCTTGACCTTCAGCGTCGCCCGCTGCCGGATGTCACCGGAGGAGGCGCCGATGAGAATGTCGTAGTCGGACGACTCGACGATCCAGCGGCCGCGGGTCTGATCCCATCGAGCGAGGTCATTCTTGTTCAGCGGAAGAGTCACGGTCCGCGTTTCCCCGGCCTTCAGATGTACGCGGTCGAACGCGCGCAACTGCTTGATGGCTGTGGTGTCCCGCGAGGTGCGCTGATGCGTATAGAGCTGCACGACCTCATCGCCGTCACGCTTACCGACATTGGTTACCTTGATGCGGATTCCATCTTTGTTGATCTCCGGCTTTCCATACTTGAAGGACGTGTAGGAAAGGCCGTATCCGAACGGGTATAGCGGCTTCTGCTTGCTGTAGAGATACGTCTGCCCGGTCGAGATGATGTCGTACTGGTCGAGGTCGGCCGGCAGCTGGTCCTGCGAAGCCGGCCACGTCTGGGTGAGACGGCCGGCCGGGTTGCGGGCGCCGTAGAGCACGTCGGCGATCGCGTGGCCGGTCTCGGCGCCGGCATGCGTGGTCCACACGATCGCCGGCACGTTCTGCTGCAACCAGTTGATCGTCTCTGGATAGCTGGTCTGCAACACCACGACCGTACGCGGATTGGCCTTGAGGACGGCCTTGACCAGAGCCTCCTGGCCGGCGCCGAGGGCGAGCGACGTGCGGTCGTGCGCCTCGCGGCCGTTGATGAACGGGTTGGTGCCGACGACCAGCACGGCCGTGTCGGCGCTCTTCGCCGCGGCGACCGCCTCGTCGACGCCGCTGCGCAGCACCTCACGTGTGAAGTGGGCCGCGCCGGCCGCGTCGGGCGAGCCCAGCGTCAGCTTCCCGGCGGCGTCCACGGTGATGTACTTGTTCGGCCCGAACCAGCTCTCGAGCGTCTCGTAGCCGGCGTAGCGCAGCGCGAAGGTGCCGTCGGCCTGCTCCTCGAGCTTGAACTGCTGCTGCACGAACCAGCCGTTGGGCTGGTCGTCGCGGGTGGTGAAGACCCCGTTGGTGTTGCCGAGGTACTTGCCGTTGCCGACGTTGCGCAGGGTGAGGATGTCCTGCCCCCAATCGACCACGTCGAACTGCGCCTCGGCGGTGGCGCTCGCCGCCGTGACCGTGGCCGCGTCCGGGCCGCCGGCCAGATAGCGGTCGCCCAGCTTGAGGGCGATCCGGTCGGAGCCGGTGCTGTTCACGGTCGCCGTCGCCTGCTCCGCGATGCCGTCGGCCGCCGTCACCTCGTACGGCAATTTGCCGCCGTACCAATCGGTGTAGAGCGTGTCGGCGAGCGGCCCGATGACCGCTGTCTTGTCCTTCTTCAGCGGCAGAAGGCCGTTGTTCTTCAGCAGCACCATGGCGTCGCCGGCGGTCTCCCGCGCGAGCTTGCGATGGGCCGGGCTGTCGATGACCTCGGCCCCGATCTTGCTGTACGGCCCGCCGTCCGGATCGAACTCGCCGAGCCGGAAGCGGATGCTCAGCGCGTGCCCGACCGCCCGGTCGACGTCCTTCTCGGTCAGCAGCCCCTGCGCGAGCGCCTGCTTGACCGCGGTCACGGTCGGCACGGCGTTGGTGTCGTCGACGGTGAAGCTGTCCAGCCCCGCCTTGATCACCGCGGCGTCGGCCTCGGCCTGGGTCGCGTAGTACTTCTGCGACTGGACCAGCCCGTTCGGCGCCCAGGCGTCGCTGACGTTGAACAGCGGGTAGTCGGCCCACTGGCGCAGCAGCGTCGCCTGGTCGGGGTCGACGGTCGCCGGGCGCCCGTTGATCAGGTTGTAGGACGCCATGACGCCGGTCGCGGCGTTCGCGGTCAGGGCCGGCTTGAACGCCTGCCGGTCGTACTCGTTCAAAACCCGCTGCGGCACGTTGGAGGAGGTCGTGTCGCGCAGCGTCTCTTTGTTGTACGCCAGGTAGTGCTTCAGCGTCGGCGCGGTCTTGAGACGGGCCGGGTCAGGACCTTGGAGACCTTTGCCGTACGCCGTGGAGATCGCGCCCGTGAGCAGCGGATCCTCCGAGTAGCCCTCCTCGTTGCGCCCCCACCGGGGATCGCGCAGCAGGTTGACCACCGGCGCCCAGAGGTTGAGCCCGAAGACGCGCGGGTTCTCGGCGTGGAACCCACGGGCCTCGTCGCCGACGGCCGAGCCCACCCGCTTGATCAGGTCGGGGTCCCAGGTGCTGGCCAGGCCGACGGCCTGCGGAAAGGAGGTGCCGTCGGCGGTGACGACGGCGCCGTTGTTGTCGATGTCGGTCGACCAGGCGACGCCGTGCAGGGCTTCGGTGCCGGTCTTGAAGAAGTCGATGCCGAGCCGTGGAACGGCCGGCTGATATTGGTGAAGGAGGGAGACCTTTTCATCGAGCGTCAGCCGCCCGACGAGGTCGTCGACCCGCGCCGGCAACGGCAGCCGCGGATCCCGGAACGGATAGGACGGTCCCGCGTGCGCGACCCCAGGAACCGTCGGCGCGGCCAGCACAGCCACGGCCAGGACGGTCAGGAAACGCCTTCGCATGGGCAATTCTCCTCATCGAAGGATGGCATTCCAGGAACGACGAGATAACCCGCTCAGCCCAGCGGGTTCCCATCGTCGAAGCGCTTCGATTGTCGGCGGTATCGCTCACCCTAGATGCCACACAAACCCGTGTCCACACCCCACCCGAAATCTCCCGGTAACATCGATCCCCGCCAACCTCCAGCGCCCCCAACCGGCCCCGCTCCCTCTCCGCCGAGCCGCCTCCTCGCGCCCACCTCCCACCTTCACCGCGCGCCCCGCCCCTCTTCCTTTGCGCCGCACCCTTTCCCTCGCCTTCCTCCTCCCCGCGCCCCCGCCGCGCCCGCCTCTCCGCCCCGCCCTTCTTCGGCTCGCCCTTTCTCCCTCTCTGCGCCACTTCGGGCCCTCCACTCGCCGGGTCGCCGGTGAACCGTGGGCCTGTCAGGTGTCGTGTTTTCCGGTAGCGGTCCGTAACGAGCCGCCTTAGGCTCCGATCAGGCGGCATGACGGGAGGACGGCCCGGATGGCGACGACGAGCGAACCCGCACGACTGATCCGCGGGTACGGCGGATGGACCCTGCTCCTGATGATCGTGTTCGCGGCCGGCGCCTGGGGCCTGAGCCTGCTCGAACCGCCCCGCTACCGCGCCGAGGCCACGATCGTCGCCCAGCCCCGCCTGCGCGCCACCATCACGCCCGTCCCGGCTGACCCCGCTACGGAGAGCGAGATCGCCCGCTCCGCCGCCGTTCTGCGCCCCGCCGCCAGTTCCCTGGGCATCGACCAGCAGACCTTGGCCGACGGCCTCCGCGTCTCCCCCGCTCCCGCCGGCACGTCATTCACCATCGCGTACGTCTCCTCGACCGCACCCACCGCCCGCACCCGGGCCCAGGCCGTGGCCACGCAATACCTGACCTACCGGAACGCCACCACATCCCAGTCCGGCATCGCGGCCACCCTGATCACCCCTGCCACCTCGGCCACCCGAGTGACCTGGCTGCCACAGTGGCTGTACCCGCTGATCGGCGCCGCCGCCGGCCTGCTGACCGGCATCGTCGTCGCCCGCTACCGTTCCCGCGACCGGGTACGCGGCCGCGTCCACTTCGAACACCTCACCGGCTGGCCCGTGCTGGCCACCATCCCGCGCGCCCGGCGCTCCCGGGGCCCCGGCGCCCCATTGCCCGTACTGCTGCGCTCTCCCACCTCAGCCGACGCCGAGTCGTACCGTTATCTCCGCGCCCGCCTCGAAGCCTGTCTGGAGGGCCCCGCCACCGTCCTGGTGACCAGCGCCCACGAGGGCGAGGGCCGCAGCACGACCGCCGCCAACCTGGCCATAGCCCTGGCCCAGTCCGGCCGCCGCGTGGTCCTGATCGACACCGACGTCCGGGGCCCCGTCCTGCACCAGATGTTCGCCCTGTCCCGGGACCGCGGCTTGACCGGCATCCTGACCGGCGACATCTCAGGCGCGTCGGCCCTCCGCGACGGCCCAGTCCCCCACCTGCGCTTGATGGCCGCCGGCCCCGACCAGGAGGGCGCCCCCGACTTGCTGGCCGCCTCGTTCGGCGAAATGCTCCGCGAGCTGAAGTCCAACTGCGACGTCATAGTCCTGGACTCAGCCCCCGCCTTGCACGTAGCCGACGCCGTGGCCCTGGCCGCCGTCAGCGACCTGGTCCTCCTGGTAGCCGACTTCGACCGCCTGACCCGTTCCACAGCCCGCCGGGTAGCCGCCGAACTGACCCCCGCCACAGCCGCCCCCATAGCCGCGGTCCTGATAGCAGTCCCCGAACCCCAGGGCGGCTTGATCCCCCGAACCCGAGCCGGCCGAGCCCCAGCCCCGACCGCGGCCGCGGACCCGGGCTCCACACCTTCCCGCTCCGACCGGCCGCCCGCTCCAGGACTTCCCACCACTCCTGGCCGCACCGCCACTCCGAGCTCGGTCCGCTCAGGCCCGTCCGTGAGCCCGAGCCCCTCCACCCCGAGCTCGGTCCGCTCAGGCCCTTCCATGAGCGCGAGCTCCGCCGGGCCAGGCTCGTCCGCCAGCTCCGCCGGGCCGGGCCCCTCCGCCGGCCCGAGCACCGCCAGCCGCGGAGGCTCCGCCCGGCGCGATGATCTGGGCGAGCAGCCCACCCAGGCCCTCGGCTCCACGGCCCTTCCGCCGGCTCTTGGTTTGGCCGCCAGGGCTCGGCCTTCCTCCGAATCCGCCCCGTCCGCCCATCCGGGAAGCACTCCCCCCGCGCGGCCGGCGGCGACCGCTGTTGGGCCTGCCTTTGCTCGTCCGGCCGCTGATCACGACCCGGGGGCTGGTGCGACCGTTCCCAACATCCCCACCGACGCTGGGCGGCCCTCCAGCTCGGAGCCGGCGCCGGAACCCTCGGGTGGCCCTTCGCCGGCGCGGCCCACCTCGGGTCCGCCGGTCGTCTACGGGCCCTCGGCGGCGAGCGGCAAAGCTGCCATCCCGCAACCCCGCGTCTACAACTCGGCCGCCGCTTCCGAAGCCGACACCCAGCCCCAGCCGGCCAAGGAACACGGCGAGAACGACGACGAACGCAGCTGAGACGCGAACATCACCAGCGGCCTGCGCGGATTTCACAGTTGGTGGGGGTGGGTGGTGGCCTCCGGGCGGTTCAGGTTAGGTTAGCCATACCTTGCCGGGACCGGTGGGGACCGCGCGTGTCTGAGGAGGCCCCGTGACCCAGACTGCTGAGCAGACTGAGACCGTACAGTCGTGGCGATTCTTCGCCGTGGAAGTGCGCAAGGTCGACCGCTTGAGCCCCAACTTCGTGCGGATCACCTTCACCGGCGACGATCTCCACAAGTTCGCCGACAACGGCTACGACCAGCGCATCAAGCTCCTCACCGCGCTGCCCGAGGTCGGCTTCGCACACCTGCCCACCAGCGCCGACTGGTACACGGAGTGGCGCGACCTGCCCACCGAGCACCGCAACCCGATCCGCACGTACACGATCCGCGCCGTCCGCGCCCACCTCAACGAGGTGGACGTCGACATGGTCCTGCACGGAAGCACCGGCCCCGCCTCCAAGTTCGCGGCCGAGGCCCAGCCCGGCGACGTCGCCTATCTGATGGGCCCCAACGCCGACTTCGACGGCATCCACGGCGGCATCGACTTCCATCCGCCGGCCCACACCGACTGCATCCTCCTGGGCGGCGACGAAACGGCTGTACCCGCCATCGCCTCGATCCTGGCGAAACTACCACCCGACGCCCGCGGCGAGGCGCTGCTCGAGGTCCCCGAGGACGGCGACCAGCTCCCGGACGTCACGGCCCCGGCCAACGTCCGAGTCACGTGGCTCCCCCGAAACGGAGCCCCGCAGGGCGACAAGTTGATCCCGGCCGTACGCCAGGCAACCCGCCGAATCCTCGGCGACGTAGCCGGCACACCGGTGACCGACTTGGAAGACGTGGACGTCGACCACGACATCCTCTGGGAAGTCCCCGAGCCGTTGACAGACACGAGCCGCTTTTACGCGTGGTTGGCCGGAGAGGCCGCCGCCATCAAGGCGATCCGCCGTCATCTGGTGTCCGAGTGCGGCGTGGACAGGCGAGCCGTCGCCTTCATGGGGTACTGGCGCCAAGGCAAGGCGGAGGACAACTAGCCCGGTTTTCGCCGCCCCCCAGACCCGGCTCTTTGGCGGGGCTGGGGGGCGATTTGCTTTCTCGCCCTAGTTTTTTGGGGCCGTATACGACAGTAGGCCCACCCGATCCCGGGTGGGCCTACTGTTTCACGTTGAGTCCGGCGGCGTCCTACTCTCCCACACCCTCCCGAGTGCAGTACCATCGGCGCTGGAGGGCTTAGCTTCCGGGTTCGGAATGAGACCGGGCGTTTCCCCTCCGCTATGACCACCGAAACAACCATCAGCGGAACAAACCAGCAAACGTCAGCTGTCACCAGCTGGTGCTTGGTTGTTCGTTTGCTGTGAATCACACAGTGGACGCGCTCATAAGTTTAGGGTGGTTAAGCCCTCGGCCTATTAGTACCGGTCGACTGAACCAGTTACCTGGCTTACATCTCCGGCCTATCAACCCCATCGTCTATAGGGAGCCTTACCCACTCAAGGTGGTGGGATACCTCATCTCGAAGCGAGCTTCCCGCTTAGATGCTTTCAGCGGTTATCCCTTCCGAACGTAGCCAACCAGCCGTGCCCCTGGCGGGACAACTGGCACACCAGAGGTTCGTCCGTCCCGGTCCTCTCGTACTAGGGACAGCCCTTCTCAAGTATCCAACGCGCACGGCGGATAGGGACCGAACTGTCTCACGACGTTCTAAACCCAGCTCGCGTACCGCTTTAATGGGCGAACAGCCCAACCCTTGGGACCTGCTACAGCCCCAGGATGCGACGAGCCGACATCGAGGTGCCAAACCATCCCGTCGATATGGACTCTTGGGGAAGATCAGCCTGTTATCCCCGGGGTACCTTTTATCCGTTGAGCGACACCGCTTCCACACGCAAGTGCCGGATCACTAGTCCCGACTTTCGTCCCTGCTCGACCCGTCAGTCTCACAGTCAAGCTCCCTTGTGCACTTACACTCAACACCTGATTGCCAACCAGGCTGAGGGAACCTTTGGGCGCCTCCGTTACCCTTTAGGAGGCAACCGCCCCAGTTAAACTACCCACCAGACACTGTCCCTCGACCCGATCAGGGCCGCAAGTTAGATACCCAAACCCAACAGAGTGGTATTTCAAGATTGCCTCCACCCGAACTGGCGTCCAAGCTTCACCGGCTCCCACCTATCCTACACAATTAAATTCGGATACCAATGTCAAGCTATAGTAAAGGTCCCGGGGTCTTTCCGTCCTGCCGCGCGTAACGAGCATCTTTACTCGTACTGCAATTTCGCCGGGCCTGTGGTTGAGACAGTGGGGAAGTCGTTACGCCATTCGTGCAGGTCGGAACTTACCCGACAAGGAATTTCGCTACCTTAGGATGGTTATAGTTACCACCGCCGTTTACTGGCGCTTAAGTTCTCCGCTTCGCCCCGAAGAGCTAACAGGTCCCCTTAACGTTCCAGCACCGGGCAGGCGTCAGTCCATATACATCGTCTTACGACTTGGCATGGACCTGTGTTTTTAGTAAACAGTCGCTTCCCCCTGCTCTCTGCGGCCATACCACGCTCCACCAGCAAGTGGCTTCACGCGTCCGGCCCCCCTTCTCCCTAAGTTACGGGGGCAATTTGCCGAGTTCCTTAACCACAGTTCACCCGTCGCCTTAGTATTCTCTACCTGACCACCTGTGTCGGTTTAGGGTACGGGCCGCTCGGAACATCGCTAGAGGCTTTTCTCGGCAGCATAGGATCAATGACTTCACCTGAAACGGCTCGGCATCACGTCTCACCCATCATGTGTCACGGATTTGCCTATGACACGGGCTACACGCTTACCCCAGGACAACCACCGCCTGGGATCATCTACCTTCCTGCGTCACCCCATCACTAAACTACTACCCACCAAGATCCCAGCTCGCCTACCATTGATCCGAAGACCGCCGGCACTTGAGGTGGTTAGTACAGTGAGGTTCGTCTTGGGCGTTCCTTTGCGGGTACGGGAATATCAACCCGTTATCCATCGACTACGCCTCTCGGCCTCGCCTTAGGCCCCGACTCACCCAGGGCGGATTAGCCTGGCCCTGGAACCCTTGGTCATCCGGCGGAAGGGGTTCTCACCCTTCATTCGCTACTCATGCCTGCATTCTCACTCGTGCAACCTCCACGGCTGGATCACTCCGCCGCTTCCCTGGTAGCACGACGCTCCCCTACCCATCCACACCACTGCACCCCAAGACGAATCTCAGGGCGGATGTATTGTGTGAATGCCACAGCTTCGGCGGTGTGCTTGAGCCCCGCTACATTGTCGGCGCGGAACCACTTGACCAGTGAGCTATTACGCACTCTTTAAAGGATGGCTGCTTCTAAGCCAACCTCCTGGTTGTCTAAGCGACCCCACATCCTTTTCCACTTAGCACACGCTTAGGGGCCTTAGCTGGTGATCTGGGCTGTTTCCCTCTCGACTACGAAGCTTATCCCCCGCAGTCTCACTGCCGCGCTCTCACTTACCGGCATTCGGAGTTTAGCTGATTTCGGTAAGCTTGTAGGCCCCCTAGACCATCCAGTGCTCTACCTCCGGCAAGAAACACACGACGCTGCACCTAAATGCATTTCGGGGAGAACCAGCTATCACGGAGTTTGATTGGCCTTTCACCCCTAACCACAGGTCATCCCCCAACTTTTCAACGTTGGTGGGTTCGGTCCTCCACGCAGTCTTACCCACGCTTCAACCTGCCCATGGCTAGATCACCCCGCTTCGGGTCTAGAACATGCGACTAAAAACGCCCTCTTCAGACTCGCTTTCGCTACGGCTACCCCACACAGGTTAACCTCGCCACATGCCACTAACTCGCAGGCTCATTCTTCAAAAGGCACGCCATCACCCTTTAACAGGCTCTGACGGATTGTAGGCGAACGGTTTCAGGTACTATTTCACTCCCCTCCCGGGGTACTTTTCACCATTCCCTCACGGTACTCGTCCGCTATCGGTCACCAGGAAGTATTCAGCCTTACCAGGTGGTCCTGGCAGATTCACAGCAGATTCTAGGAGTCCGCTGCTACTCGGGTGCTGTTCAAGAAGGTCATGAATTTTCACTTACGGGGCTCTCACCCTCTACGGCCGGCTTTCCCACACCGTTCAACTAACCCATGACTTTGTAACTTCTCCAAGGATTGTCAGCTCCTCGACGAACAGTCCCACAACCCCGGAACCGCAACCCCTGACAGGTATCACACGGCTCTGGTTTAGGCTCGATCCGCTTTCGCTCGCCACTACTCACGGAATCACATGTTGTTTTCTCTTCCTACGGGTACTGAGATGTTTCACTTCCCCGCGTTCCCCTCACACACCCTATGAATTCAGGTGCGGATGACACGACATGACTCGTGCCAGGTTTCCCCATTCGGACACCCTGGGATCACAGCTAGGTTGACAGCTCCCCCAGGCCTATCGCGGCCTCCCACGTCCTTCATCGGCTCCTGGTGCCAAGGCATCCACCGTTCGCCCTTGACAACTTAACCACAGAAAACAAGATGCTCGCGTCCACTGTGCAATTCTCAACCAACGACCAACCCACAACCCGAACTGTCCACCACCAGCCGAACCACAGTTCGCGGTATGGAGGACCAGGTCATGCCTGGTGCTGAAAAACAACCCCGGCCCGCAGGCCGGCAAGGTTGTTCTTTCAGATACCCAACAGGGTGCTATCTTGTGCGCCAATTTCCAGCCGCACCGGTTCACCGTTCCACGCCGCAAAGGCTGTACTAGGCTTGCCGGCCGTTGCCGGAACTGACTGGCCAGTGTCTCCGCCTTTGAGCACCCCACCACCGCGTTCGGGTGGCGTGGGCTACTGGACTGCTTTCACAGTCGAGTTGCTCCTTAGAAAGGAGGTGATCCAGCCGCACCTTCCGGTACGGCTACCTTGTTACGACTTCGTCCCAATCGCCAGCCCCACCTTCGACGGCTCCCTCCCCTTGCGGGGTTAGGCCACCGGCTTCGGGTGTTGCCGACTTTCGTGACGTGACGGGCGGTGTGTACAAGGCCCGGGAACGTATTCACCGCAGCGTTGCTGATCTGCGATTACTAGCGACTCCGACTTCACGGGGTCGAGTTGCAGACCCCGATCCGAACTGAGACCGGCTTTTTGGGATTCGCTCCACCTTACGGCATCGCAACCCTTTGTACCGGCCATTGTAGCATGCGTGAAGCCCTGGACATAAGGGGCATGATGACTTGACGTCATCCCCACCTTCCTCCGAGTTGACCCCGGCAGTCTTCGATGAGTCCCCGCCATAACGCGCTGGCAACATCGAACGAGGGTTGCGCTCGTTGCGGGACTTAACCCAACATCTCACGACACGAGCTGACGACAGCCATGCACCACCTGTCACCGGCCCCGAAGGACCCCACATCTCTGCGAGTTTTCCGGCGATGTCAAACCCAGGTAAGGTTCTTCGCGTTGCATCGAATTAATCCGCATGCTCCGCCGCTTGTGCGGGCCCCCGTCAATTCCTTTGAGTTTTAGCCTTGCGGCCGTACTCCCCAGGCGGGGCGCTTAATGCGTTAGCTGCGGCACAGAGAACCGGAGAGGCCCCCCACACCTAGCGCCCAACGTTTACAGCGTGGACTACCAGGGTATCTAATCCTGTTCGCTCCCCACGCTTTCGCTCCTCAGCGTCAGTATCGGCCCAGAGACCCGCCTTCGCCACCGGTGTTCCTCCTGATATCTGCGCATTTCACCGCTACACCAGGAATTCCAGTCTCCCCTACCGAACTCTAGCCTGCCCGTATCGACCGCAGGCTCGCAGTTGAGCTGCGAGTTTTCACGGTCGACGCGACAAGCCGCCTACGAGCTCTTTACGCCCAATAAATCCGGACAACGCTCGCGCCCTACGTCTTACCGCGGCTGCTGGCACGTAGTTGGCCGGCGCTTCTTCTGCAGGTACCGTCACTTGCGCTTCGTCCCTGCTGAAAGAGGTTTACAACCCGAAGGCCGTCATCCCTCACGCGGCGTCGCTGCATCAGGCTTCCGCCCATTGTGCAATATTCCCCACTGCTGCCTCCCGTAGGAGTCTGGGCCGTGTCTCAGTCCCAGTGTGGCCGGTCGCCCTCTCAGGCCGGCTACCCGTCGTCGCCTTGGTAGGCCATCACCCCACCAACAAGCTGATAGGCCGCGAGCCCATCCCAGACCGAAAAACTTTCCACCACCAGGTCATGCAACCGGTAGTCGTATTCGGTATTAGCCCCCGTTTCCGAGGGTTATCCCAAAGTCCAGGGCAGGTTACTCACGTGTTACTCACCCGTTCGCCGCTCGAGTACCCCGAAGGGCCTTTCCGCTCGACTTGCATGTGTTAAGCACGCCGCCAGCGTTCGTCCTGAGCCAGGATCAAACTCTCCAACAAAAACTTGTTGAAAAACTGTCCCGGCAACATAAGTGTTGCCAAAGGAATCTCCCACCAGCATCGAAATGCCGGCCGGGGTATTACTTAATTGGCACTGGCTTATCAAGCACCCTGTTGAGTTCTCAAAGAACAACCGCTACCCGGTTAACCGCCCCGGTGCGCTTGCCTGGATTACTTTACCCGCCGTTTCCCGTTCCGCCAAATTCAGCGTTTCCAGAAAACTGTGGCCACCACGAATCACCGCGACCCGAATAATTCGAGCCGTGCAGTCCTTCATGATTTCCTCCAGGACGGCCGCGCCCGGGCCCTCGGAAGGTCCCGCTCGCTCGCCCGTCTCCCTGGCGGCTCGGAAAACATTACTCCTAGATCCGCGCAACGCCAAATCGGGGCCCGAACGAGTGCGGACCCGCAGCCCGGAGCCCATGTCAACACCGTTGACTGCACTGACGGCGGGTGATGGGATGCCCGGGACACCCGAGGAGGAGCTCAATGGCGTACGCCGACCTGGTCTTCGTGAATGGTCCTGTCTTCACCGACGACGGCTTCAGCAACGGCCTGGCCGTGCGCGACGGCCGCATCGTCGCGCTGGGCGCTGAGGCCGCGACGGAACTCCGTGGCCCCGGGACCGAGACCGTCGATCTCAAAGACCGTCTCCTGATCCCCGGCTTCCAGGACGCCCACATCCACGCCGTCATGGGCGGCGTCGAGCTCGGCCAGTGCGACCTCACCGGCACCACCGACCGCGACGAATACCTGCGCCGGATCCGGAAGTACGCCGACGACAACCCCGCCGCCGACTGGATCGTCGGTGGCGGCTGGTCGATGGAGAGCTTCGAGAACGGCGTCCCCGACCGCCATCTGCTCGACAGCGCCGTCCCCGACCGCCCCGTCTATCTCCTCAACCGCGACCACCACGCCGCCTGGGTCAACACGCGGGCCCTCGAATACGCCGGCATCACCCGCGACACCCCCGATCCCGGCACCGGCCGGATCGACCGCGACGAGCACGGCGATCCCGTGGGCGCTCTCCAGGAGGGCGCCATGTCCCTCGTCGACGTGCCCGGCGCCACCGACGAGCAGCGGCTGGCCGGCCTCCTGCGGGCACAGACCGTGCTGCATTCGCTCGGCATCACGGCCTGGCAGGACGCCATGGTAGCCGCTTCGAATGGCTACGACGACATTTCACAGGCGTACGAGCAAGCCGCCCGGACGAACGCACTCACCGCAACCGTCGTCGGCGCTCTCTGGTGGGACCGCGACCGGGGCGCCGAGCAGATCCCCGAGCTGGTCGCCAAGCGCGAGCGCCTCACGATCGGCCGGCTGCGCTGCTCGTCGATCAAGCTGATGCTGGACGGCATCGCCGAGAACTTCACCGCCGCCATGACCGCGCCCTACCGCGACTCGTGCGGGTGTACTACCTCGAACCGCGGTCTGGACTTCATCGATCCCGAGGCGCTCAAGGGATATGTGACCGAGCTCGACGCGCTCGGCTTCCAGACCCACTTCCACGCCCTCGGTGACCAGGCCGTCCGGAACGCGCTCAACGCCGTCGAGGCCGCTCGCACGGCCAACGGCCACCGTGACACTCGCCCGCATCTGGCCCATCTTCAGGTAGTACACCCGGACGATGTACGCAGGTTCGCCGCGCTGGGCGCCGTCGCCAACATGCAGCCCTACTGGGCCGCTCACGAGCCGCAGATGGACGAGCTCACCATCCCGTTCCTCGATCCGGATCTGGCCCGCTGGCAGTACCCGTTCGGCGATCTCCACCGGTCCGGCGCCCGGCTGGCCGGCGGTAGCGACTGGCCGGTCAGCACGCCCGATCCGATCCAGGGCATCCACGTCGCAGTCAACCGCGTGCTGCCCGAGGAGGACCGGGCGAGGTTCCTTGAAGATCAAGCCCTTGATCTGCGTACGGCTTTGAGCGCTTACACCAGTGGTACGGCCTACGTGAACCACCTCGACGACACCGGAAGCCTGCGTCCAGGGATGCGGGCCGATCTGGTGGTCCTGGACCGCGATCCGTTCGCCGGCGAGCCCGCGGAGATCGCCGCGACGGCGGTGGCGCAGACCTACGTCGACGGCAGGCGGGTGTTCGACTCCTCGGAGACGCGCTGAACGGGCACGACGTGGGGCCAGACGGGCGCCGTCTCCAGAGCGGGCGGCGCCGTGACGGGTCGCGGCACCAGCGCCAGGACCACCGCGAGCAGCCCGACCGCCGCGATCGCGTCCACCCAGTAGTGGTTCCCGGTCACCACCACGACCAGCAAGGTGATCACCGGGTGGGCCAGCCACACCCAGCGCCACTTGTGGCCGGCCGAGGCCGCGACCAGGGCCAGGGCCACCACCACGGCCCAGCCGACGTGCAGGGACGGCATCGCCGCGTACTGGTTGCTGAGAGTGTCGGTGCTCGGGGAGCCGTACACCGAAGGACCGAAGAGCCGTCCCGTGTCGACCATGCCGGCCGAGGTGAGCATGCGCGGCGGCGCCAGCGGGTAGAGCGCGTGCACCACCAGGGCGAACGCCGTCAGGGTGGCCAGCGTGCGCCGCATCCACAGGTAGATCTCGGGGCGCTTGACGTACATCCAGATCAACGTGATCGCGGTGGCCGGGAAGTGCACGTAGGCGTAGAAGCAGTTCGCCGCCCGTACCCAGAAGGTGTGTGACAGCAGCGATCCCTGCAACGCCGACTCGCTGGGCAGATGCAGAAGCCGTTCGAAGTCCCAGACCGAGGCGGCGTTGCGCATCGCCTCGTCGACGTGGCCCTCGACCAGGATGCGGCCGAACTTGTAGGCGAGGAACAGCGCGGCGACGAGTAATAACTCGCGCGCCGCGCGTCGGGCAGCCACCCTTGTCACCTGGCACCTCCGGACGATCCCGCGGGACGCGATCAAGTCCCCAGCATCTTCCAGATCTTGCAGGCCACGCAAATTTTTACGGAGAGAAGTCAGTCACCCTCACAGGGTCATCTCAGCAAAGTAAAAGGGACGTCAGATCAGAGGGACGTCCAGCCGGGCCGCAAGCTCCTCGGTGGTTGTGCCGAACGTCTCCACGACCCGGACGCCGTCCGGGGACAGCGCGAACGTCGCCACGTCGGTGTAGACCCGGCTCACGCAGGCCTTCCCGGTCAGCGGATAGGTGCACGACGGCACCAGCTTCGGCTTACCGTCCTTGGCGAACAGGCTCATCATCACGAAGACCTGCTTGGCCCCGATGGCCAGGTCCATCGCCCCGCCGACGGCCGGGATGGCGTCGGCCGCGCCGGTCGACCAGTTGGCCAGGTCGCCCGACGCGGAGACCTGGAAGGCGCCCATGATGCAGACGTCGAGGTGTCCGCCGCGCATCATCGCGAACGAGTCGGCGTGGTGGAAGTACGAGGCGCCGGGCAGTTCGGTCACCGGTTGTTTGCCGGCGTTGGTCAGGTCGGGGTCGATGTCGTCGCCGGTGGCCACCGGGCCCATGTTGAGCATGCCGTTCTCGGTGTGCAGCACGACGCCGCTGCCCGGCCGCAGGAACGAGGCGACCATTGTCGGCTGACCGATTCCCAGATTCACGTACGACCCGTCCGGGATGTCCCGAGCGACGATCTCGGCCATTTGCTCGCGCGTCAGACTCACGCCTTCACCAGCCGATTCACGTAGATAGCGGGCGTCACGACGGCTTCCGGATCGAGTTCGCCGACTGCCACGATGCTGGAGACCTGCGCGATCGTCACGGCGGCGGCGGTCGCCATGACAGGCCCGAAATTCCGGGCCGTCTTCCGGTACACGAGGTTGCCCATCCTGTCGGATCTGTGAGCTTTTATGAGGGCGACGTCCCCGCGAATCGGAAACTCCAACAGATACTCCCGGCCGTCGATGACCCGCACTTCCTTGCCCTCGGCGAGCGGCGTTCCCACGGCCGTCGGGCTGTAGAAGGCGCCGATTCCCGCGCCGGCCGCCCGCATCCGTTCGGCCAGATTGCCCTGCGGCACGACCTCGAGGTCGATTTTCCCGGCCCGGTACAGCCCGTCGAAGACCCACGAATCGGACTGACGGGGAAAGGAGCAAACCACCTTTCGTACGCGGCCGGCCGCCAACAACGCAGCGAGCCCGGTGTCCCCATTACCCGCGTTGTTGCTGACGATCGTCAGGTCGCCGGCCCCGTGCTCGATGAGCGCGTCGATCAGCTCCACCGGCATGCCGGCCATTCCGAAGCCGCCCACCAGCACGGTGTCGCCGTCCTTGACGGCCTCGACCGCTTCGAGGGCCGGCATGATGACCGCGGTCATTCGGCCAGCACTTTCTGGGCGATACGGAACGCGGTGTTGGCGGCCGGAACGCCGCAATAGATGGCGGTCTGCAACAACACTTCCTTGATCTCGTCGTCGGTCAGCCCGTTGCGCCGCGCCGCGCGCACGTGCATGGCCAGTTCCTCGTGATGACCCAGGGCAACCAGCGCGGTCAAGGTGATCATCGATCGGCTGCGGCGGTCAAGGCCGGGCCGGGTCCAGATCTCACCCCAGGCGTACGCCGTGATGAGCTCCTGAAAATCGCGGGTGAACGGGGTCGTCGCGGCCACGGCGCGGTCCACGTGCTCGTCACCCAGCACCTGGCGGCGTACGGCCATGCCCGCCTCGCGGACGCGCTCCAGGGTGGCCGGTCCCCCGAAGTGCTCGTCCAGCAAGCCCGCGACCAGCTCCGGCTGCTCGGCCGGGGCGAGATGGGCGACGTCCTCGAGCACGACCAGGCGGCCGTCGCGGACCCCGGAGGCGATCTGCGCGAGCCCCTCGGGCGGGGTCGGCTGGTCGACCGCGCCGGCGACGGCGAGAACAGGCGCGCTGATCTCGGCCAGCCGCGGGCGGACATCGAAGGCGGCCAGGGCTTCGCAGGTCAGCGCGTAACTCTCCCGATCGACGGCGCGCAACGCGTCCAGCAGAGCACCGGCGACGGCGGGCTGCCGCTGCGGGAAGGCCGGGGCGAACCAGCGCTGAAGAGAGCCGGCGACGACCGCGTGAGTTCCTTCCGCTCGTACGGTCTCGGCCCGCTGCCGCCAGCCCGCAGCCTCACCGATCTTCGCGCCGGTGCAGATCAGGGCGGCCGACTCGACCCGCTTGGGCGCGTCGAGAAGCAGTTGCAGCCCGACGGCCCCGCCCACGGAGTCGCCGGCATAGCGGAACGGCGACCCGGGCCGGAGCTGATCGGCCACGGCGAGTACGTCCCGGGCCAGGTCGGCGACGCTGAAAGCCCCGTCGGCGGGAGCGCCGCGGCCGTGACCGGGCAGATCCCAGCCGACGACGTGGTGCCCTTTGATCAGCCGGGCGCATCGGCCCCAGAGCGCCTGGACGGACGTGCCGAGCGACGGCCCGACCAGCAGAAGGGGCCGATCGGGCGCGTCGACCAGAACGGTGGATGTCAGCAAGGCTTCTCCGCGGCTCGGGCCAGTACGGCATCGATGATCTCGTCGGTCGCCCCCGGATAGGGACCGCCGACGGCGCCGCGCCCCTGGTCCGCCGCGTCGGTTTCGGGGGCGTATTTGCGCTGCTCGGCGTCGATGCCGGGGCGGGCCTCGGCGAGGATCGTGGCCATCCGGACGGCGTCGACGCGCAGGCCGGCGAGCAGGTCGGCGGTCTGCGAGCCGGCCACGATGGTGCGGCGGGCGAGCGTCCGCAAGGTCGACCACTCGACGTGCCAGGAGCCGTCGGGGCGTTCGTCGACGGCGTTCGCGGCGGCGAGGTGCAGGGTCATGGCCAGCGGGGGCGCGGCCAGGGCGGCCCGGCGGATGAGCACGGACAGGACGGGGTTCTGCTTGTTGGGCATGGCCGAGGAGCCGCCGCCCTTGGCCTCGGCCAGCTCGCCGATCTCGGGGCGGGCGCCGACCAGGACGTCGTTGGCGATCTTCCCCCAGGCGTCGGTGCAGGTGACGAGGGCGTCGCCGAAGCGGGTGAACGGCGCCCGGCTCGTGTGCCACGGCTCCCGCAGCGGCAGACCCAGAACCGAGGCCGTGGTGGCGACGAGTTCGCGGGCTTTGGCCGCGCTCCCGGCCAGGGCGGTCGGCGCGGCCAGGCTGCCCGCGGCGCCCCCGATCTGAATCGGCAGCTGGGCGGCGTGCAGGGCATCGCGCGCGTCGAGGACGCCTTGGAGCCAGCCCGCGACCTTGAGTCCGAAAGTGATCGGCACCGCGTGCTGCGTCAGCGTGCGCCCGGCCATGTCGGTCCCGCGATGCCGGTCGGCGAGCGCGGCGAGGGTGGTGATCTGCTCGGCGAGATCGGCCCGGATCCGGGTCGCGGCGTCGGTGAGCACGAGCGCCATCGCCGTGTCCAGAACATCCTGGCTGGTGAGGCCGGCGTGGATATGTCGGATATCGGAGCGCTCCCGGAGGAGCTTCACGAGCGGAATGACGGGGTTGCCGCCCTCTTCGGAGTCCCGCGCGAGGTCCGGCAGATCCCCCACGCCGACTAAGTCGGATATGTCGGGCGGAACCGGGTCGGGCGGCGAGGCGGAGGGGGCGGGCGCCGTGGAAGAGGGGGCGGGCGCCGTGGAAGAGGGCGCGGTGGGGGCGAGGCCGTGGTGATGTAAGGCGGCCAGCCAGGCTGACTCGACTCTGAGCAGGGCCTTCAGGACGGCCTCGTCGGTGCAGAACGGGTCCGCTCTTGTGTCGCCGGGCCAGAGCAGGTCGCTCATGTGGCCTGGCCGGGAAAGGTCAGGAACACCGTTTCACCCTCGCCCTGCAGTCGGATGTCGAAGCGCAGGCCCCGCTCCTCGCGGGTGGTGATCAGCGTATCCCGCCGTTCCGGTCCAAGCCCCTCGAGAAACGCGTCGAGCTGGTCGGACGGCACGTAGGCGCGGGTGAACAGGCGGTCCAGCAAGCCCCGGGCGAACACTGTGACCGCGAAGAACGACGGCGGCTCCAGCGTCGTGAACCAGTAGTGGCCGTCCGGGTCGGTCTGTGCCCTCCCCCAGCCGGTGAAGGTCCAGCCGTCGCGCCTGATCGAGCCGCCCACCCGCGGCACGGTGCCGGACGGGTCGGCCTGCCAGATCTCGATGACCGCGTCGGGCACCCCGTTGCCCTGGCCGTCGAGGACGCGGCCGTGCAGGCGTACGGCGTCCGGCCGCCCGGGCGGCACGAGCTCGTTGTCACCCTCGTACGGAAGCCCCAGATGGAAGAACGGCCCGACGGTCTGCCCCGGAGCGTAGGTCACTGTTCTTCCTCCAGCGGAGTGCGGTGGCTTCCGGTCAGGACGATGTCCCAGCGATAGCCGAGGCTGTACTCGGGCGTGGTCAGCTCGTGGTCGTACGACGCCAGCAGGGCCTCGCGGGCCTTCGGGTCGGTGATCGACTGATAGATCGGGTCGAGGTCGAACAGCGGGTCGTTCGGGAAGTACATCTGGGTGACCAGGCGCTGCGTGAAGTCCGTGCCGAACAGCGAGAAGTGGATGTGCGCCGGCCGCCAGGCATTCAGGTGGTTGCGCCAGGGATACGCGCCCGGCTTGATGGTCTGGAAGCGGTACGTCCCGTTCTCGTCGGTCAGGCAGCGGCCCGCGCCCACGAAGTTCGGGTCGAGCGGCGCCGGATGCTGGTCGCGCTGATGCCAGTAGCGGCCGGACGCGTTCGCCTGCCAGATCTCCACCAGCTGGTGACGCACGGGGTTGCCCTGCCCGTCGACGACACGGCCCGTCACCACCATGCGCTCACCGAGCGGCTCCCCCGCGCGCTGGATCGTCAGATCGGCCTCGTCGGCGCCGACGTCGCGGCTGCTGAAGCAGGGCGCCCACAGCTCGACGCCCTCGGGGTCGGCCAGGACCAGGTCCTTTGTCGGGTGACGCAGCACGCTGCTGCGGTACGGCGGGTAGTCGAGTTGCGGCTGCGGCCCGCCGCGGCCGCGGAGCTCGGCTATCTCTCGGCTGATGTCGGCCTGGGTTTCCACACCGGGGACGCTAGACCGGCGGCGGCCCCGAGACGATACTTGCCTTCCGTTGAGCGGAAGGGGCGGCATCGATGGGCGCGACTGTCACCTCCCGGGTGCTCGATCTTCTCGGCGCCTTCGACCCCGATCACCGCAGCCTCACGCTCAGCGACCTCGCCCGCCGGGCCGGCCTGCCGCTGGCCACCGCGCACCGGCTGGTCGGCGAGCTGACCCGGTGGGGCGCGCTGACCAGGCTCCCCACCGGCGAATACGTGATCGGCCGCCGCCTGTGGGACCTCGGGCTGCTCTCCCCCGTGCAGTCGGGGCTGCGCCAGGCCGCCTCGCCGTTCCTGCACGACCTCTACGGCGCCACCCTGGCCACGGTGCATCTCGCGGTCCGCGACGGCGGCGAGGTGCTCTACGTCGACCGGCTGGCCGGGCACGTCTCGGTCCCGGTGGTCAGCAAGATCGGGTCGCGGCTTCCGCTGCACGCGACGGGAGTGGGCAAGGTCCTTCTGGCGTACGCACCTGAGGACGTACGCGCCGAGGTCTTTTCGCGTCTCACGAGGGTCACGCCCTACACGATCACCCAGCCGTCGCTGCTCGCCGAGCAGTTGAAACGCGTGCGTACGGCCGGTTTCGCCACGACCGGCGAGGAGATGAGCCTGGGCGCGTGCTCGGTGGCCGTTCCCGTGCGCGGCGAGGCCGAGCAGGTGGTGGCCGCGCTCGGCATCGTCGTGCCGGATCTGCGCCGGGAACAGGCGCGGCTGATCTCGGCCCTTCAGGTGGCGGCGCGGGGCATCGGGCGTACGTTGGCTTCCGCTCAATGGAAATAGCCCCTTGCCGCCGGGGCGCGCCTGCCGTTGGCTGAGCGCATGCGCACCCAGGTCGCCATCATCGGCGCCGGCCCGGCCGGACTGCTCCTCGCCCATCTCCTGCACCGCGGCGGCGTCGAGGCGGTGGTGCTCGAGACCCGCTCCCAGGAGTACGTGGCCTCGCGCATCCGCGCCGGCATCCTCGAGAGCTCCAGCGTCGAGCTGCTGGAGTCGGCCGGGCTGGGCGACCGGCTGCGGGCCGAGGGACACGAGCACCGGGGCATCTACCTGCAGTGGCCGGGCGAGCGGCACCACCTCGACTTCGTCGACCTGACCGGGCGCAGCGTCTGGGTGTACGGGCAGACCGAGGTGCAGAAGGACCTGGTCGCGGCCGGCACCGCCGCGGTGTTCTACGAGGTCACCGACGTGGAGCTGCATGACGTGGAGTCGGACCGGCCGTACGTGACCTTCGTGGACTCCGAGGGTGCGCCACAGCGGCTGGACGCGGACGCGATCGCGGGGTGCGACGGTTCCTTCGGTCCTTCGCGGCACGCGGTTCCGGCGCAGACCTTCGAGCGCGTGTACCCGTACTCCTGGCTCGGAATTCTGGCCGATGTGGCGCCCTCGACCGATGAGCTGATCTACGCGTGGCACCCGAACGGGTTCGCCCTGCACTCGATGCGCTCGGAGACGGTGAGCCGGCTCTATCTCCAGGTGCCCAACGGGACCGATCCGGCCTCGTGGCCCGACGACCGCGTCTGGGAGGAGCTGGCGACCCGGCTCGGGCACGGCCAGGACGGCTGGAAGCTGACGCCGGGACCGATCACCGACAAGAGCGTGCTGCCGATGCGCAGCTACGTGCAGACCCCGATGCGACACGGACGGGTGTTTCTGGCCGGCGACGCGGCCCACATCGTGCCGCCGACCGGGGCCAAGGGGCTCAACCTGGCCATCGCCGACGTGACGCTGCTCAGCCGGGCGCTGACCGACCTGCTGCTGCGCAACGACCCGGCGGCCGCCGAGGCGTACTCGGACGATGCCCTTCGGAGGGTCTGGCGCTGCACGCATTTCTCCTGGTGGATGACGACGATGCTGCACACCAGCGGGGACCCCTTCGACGCCCAGTTGCAGCTGTCCCAGCTGCGCTGGGTGGCCACGAGTGAGGCCGGCGCCCGGGGCCTGGCCGAGAACTACGCGGGGCTGCCGATCGGCTTCTGACACATGCACTGATTGACATATGCGCAGGTTATTCACCCCGTGAGGTGCGGTATGTTGGGCCGCGGCCGACCCCATGGGAGAGATTTTGACCCGCCTCCAGGACATCGACTGGACCGAGCCTCCGCCCGCGCCCGCTCCCCCGAAGGAGCGGAAGATCGGCTCGCTGGAGGTGCTGGCCGGGCTGCTCGTGCTGCTGGTGCTCTTCCGCGAGCAGCTGGCCGGGCTTGTCGACGGCGCCCGGCTGCAGACCTGGACCACGGTCTTCGTGTCCGTGCTGGTGCAGGCGGCGCCGTTCCTGGTCTTCGGGGTGGCGCTGTCGGCGGTGATCGCGGTCTTCGTGCCGCGCTCGTTCTGGGCGAAGGCGCTGCCGAAGCATCCGGCGCTCGCGGTGCCGGCGGCCGGCCTGGCCGGGGTGGCGCTGCCCGGCTGCGAGTGCGGCAGCGTGCCGATCGCCGGGTCGCTGATCCGGCGCGGGGTGACGCCCGCCGCCGCGCTGGCCTTCCTGCTGGCCGCGCCCGCGATCAACCCGATCGTGCTGACCGCCACCGTGATCGCGTTTCCCGGGCGGCCGGAGATGGCGGTCGCCCGTGGCGTGGCCAGCCTGCTTGTCGCCGTACTCATGGGCTGGCTCTGGCTCCGCCTCGGCAAGCAGGAGTGGATCAGGCTGCCGCACCGCCCGGAGCTCGACGACCTCTCGAAGGCGCGCGCGTTCTGGGCGGCCTGCCGGCACGACGTCATGCACGCGGGCGGCTTCCTGGTGATCGGCGCGGCCGCGGCGGCGACGATCAACGTCATCGTGCCCGAGTCCTGGCTGCAGAGCCTGGCCGGCAACGCGGTGCTGTCGGTGATCGCGCTGGCCGTGCTGGCCGTGCTGCTGTCGATCTGCAGCGAGGCCGACGCGTTCGTGGCGGCGTCGCTGTCGCAGTTCTCGCTGACGTCGCGGCTGGTCTTCCTCGTGGTCGGCCCGATGGTCGACCTCAAGCTGATCTCGATGCAGGCCGGCGTCTTCGGCCGCCGTTTCGCGTTCCGCTTCGCGCCGGCGACATTCGTCGCGGCGCTCGGCATCGGCTCGGGCGTGGGGGCGATCTTCCTATGAGCAAGTTGACCCAGGCCGTCGTCATGCTCCTTTTCGGCGGAGCCATCCTTCGGGCGTCCTTCACAGACCTTTATCTGCGGTACGTTAAGGAGGGGCTCCGTCCGTTTCTGATCGGGGCGGGCCTGTTGCTGGTGGCGGCGGCCGTGATGACCCTCTGGTACTCGTTCCGGTCTCCCTCCTCGGACGAAGACCACAACCATCACGAGCCCCGCGTGGGGTGGCTGCTCATCCTTCCGGTGCTCGGGCTCCTCCTCGTCGCCCCGCCGGCCCTCGGCTCGTACGCCGCATCGCAGGCCGGCAGCGTCACCGCCCAGTCGCCTGACAATTCGGACTACCCGCCGCTGCCCGAGGGTTCCCCGGTCGACGTCGGCCTGGTCGACTACGCGTCGCGGGCCCTGTACGACGGGGGCAAGAGCATGCAGGACCGGGACGTGCGGCTCACCGGCTTCATCACGACCGCGCCCGACGGCAAGCCGATGCTGGCCCGGATCGTGCTGTCCTGCTGCGCCGCCGACGGCCGCCCCATCAAGATCGGCCTGAGCGGCCGCGCGCCGATCGACGTGCCCACCGACACGTGGGTCGCGGTGACCGGCGCCTACACGCCCGAGAAGGGCAAGGACCCGGTCAACAACGTCGACGTGGCCTACCTCGAGGTGAAGACCTGGGAAGAGGTCCCCGAGCCGAAGCAGCCGTACGCATGAGCCTGCTCTCCCGGCGGCGCCTCTCCGGCGCCGCTCTCTCCGTCGCGCTCGCCGCCGGGGCGTTCCTCATCATCGGCACGCCGGGCACCAGCACCCCCACGCCGCCGCCCGCGCGGGCCTCGGCCACCGTCGCCTGGCCCGCCGCGGCCCGCGCCGACCTTCCGGCCGGCCTGCCGGACGGGCCGCTCTTCAACCCGTCGATCTTCCTGGACGCGACCACCGCGGTCGGCACGGCGCCCACCCCGGCCGGCGACGAGGCCCGGCTGCTGCTGCGCTCCGGCTCCACGCTGCGGGAGCTGCGCCGGGTGCCGCTCGACGGGAACCCCCAGTTCGAGGCGTTCACCGTCAGCGGCGACCAGCTGTTCTGGACCGAGTCCACGGACGGCTCGGCCACGGTGAAGATCTGGACCGCCAACCTGTCCGGCAACCGGGCCCGCCTGCTCACGGCCGACACCGGGAACGCGGTCTTCTATGGCAACCAGTACGACCTGGTGGTCGCCGACGGCCGCGTCCACTGGACGGCGGCCCCGGCCAAGGGCGACTCCACCAAGGAGACCGAGATCCGCTCGGTCCCGGTGACCGGCGGCCCGGTCCGCGTGAAGCGGGAGCCCGGCCAATGGTCCCTGTCGGCGTGGCCCTGGCTGGTCGACGACGGCAGCGCCTCGGGCACCCCGCGCCTGCGCAACATGGCCACCACCCGCGACAGCGAGATCGTCAGCACCGGAACCGAACAACTGACCTGCGGCCCGGTGTGGTGCCGGTCGATGGTCCTGGGCGGCGACGTGGTGGCCCGCATCGACCTGGTCCGCCCCGACGGCACCGACCGCCGCCGCATCGCCGGCGGTGCCGCCCAGTCCGCCGTCACCGACGTGGCCGTCCTCGACCGCTTCGAGATCCTGGCCGAGCCCACCCCCGAGACCGACCTGACCGGGGTGGCCGCCCTGGTCGTCTACGACGTGGCCACCGGCCGCACGATCGACGTGGCCCCCGCCGTCGACGGCGCCTTCGCCCGGGACGGCATGCTGTGGTGGTCCACCAGCACCGCCAACGACGAGATCACCTGGCATTCCCTGGACCTCCGCACGGTTTAGGGCGCGCCGGGGTCGACGTAGACGAAGCCGCCCGAATAGGGGCGGGTGGTCAGCCGGACCCGGTAGATGCCGGGAGCGGCGTAGCAGAGCGGATCGAGGGCATCGCCCGGAGTGGAGCGGTTGTCCACATAGGCGCAGCCACCCGGGCGGATGCGGAGCCACTCCGGGTTGAAGCGGTCGGTACGGACGATCGTCACGGGAGCTCCCGGCTGGGACAGCGCCCGGGCCAGGCGCTGGTCGGGCGGGACGGCCCAGGGGCGCTGCCAGGCCAGGATCAGGGCCACGGCCAGGGCGAGGACGGCGGTCACGCGGAGGCGGGGCAGGCCCGCGGCCGTCCGGTCGAAGTCGCGGACCAACCGGCCCAACGGCCAGCCGTAGAAGACGTGGGCGCCCAAGGCGATGACTATCGGAACCGGGCGGCCACTGAGACCGTAGCGGTCGGCGAACGGGCTGAGCAGAGCGACCGTCTCCAGGAACAGACCCCAGGCGACACCGAACAGAAGCGGGCGCCGGGCGAACAGGGCGGCGTAGGCGATGCCGAAGGTCACGCCGTTGGACAGGTGGTACAGCCAGCCGAGGGCCGAGGTGAGCGGTGATGAGGCGGCGGCGTCGGCGATGAGGAGGCCGTACGTCTCGATGGGCGCGAAAACGCGCTGACCGGCCAGGGCAACGGGAACGCGCACCAGGTCGTAGCCGACGAGGCCGGCCAGGCCGGCTACCGCGCCGACGCGGATCCTGGCCCGCGGGTCCGGATCGACCCGGGGGACGGTCGCGATCACGGTCAGGGCGATCATCGAGGGCACCGAGACCGACCAGAAGACCGTGCGCATGGGCGCGATGCCGTAGAGGTCGGCCAGGAGCGCGGCGATGGAGCCGCCGGCCAGCAGGAAGACGGCCAGCCGGCTCTTCACTGTCGTTCCGGCGGGATCGGCGGCCGGGGCCGGCGCGGAGAAGGATCCTCGGGTCCGGTTCGGCGGGCCGGTCTCCGGCGCGGCCGGTTCTCCCGTTCGGGGGCGTCGGGGAGGAAGTCGTCGAGGTCGTCCCAGGGTCGGCCGCGGCCGTGATCGGGTGGCGGAAGGTCCGGGGGCGGGTGCGGGAGGGGATGTACGCCCCGGGCCGGCCCCTCGGCCGAGGCCGACGCGGCCCGGTAGAGGTGCCCCTGTTCGGCGTGGCCGGGCTCGTATGAGGACGACCGGTAGACCGTGCCGCGATCCGGGGGCTCCGGCTGAGCAGAGGGCTCAGGCTGATGATGCGGCTCAGGCTGAGGATAGGGGTCGGGCTGGGGGTAGGGGTCGGGCTGGGGCGGCGGCTGATGGCGGGGCTCGGGCGCTGACTGATGGCGGGGCTCCGGTGGTGGCTGGCGGGGCTCCGGCGGTGGCTGATGGCGGGGCTGGGGTCGCCTCTGGTGGCGGGGCCGGGGCTCCGGCGGTGCGGCGGGCGGCCGAGGGTCTGGGGGCCACAAGGCGGCGCCACGGTCCGGCGGGTGGGGCGCGGTGCGGGAAAGGGCGGCCGACGCGCCGGCGGCACCCAGGCCGAGGCCCACCAGGGCGCCCATCGCGGCCGCCGAAGCGCCGATGGAGCTCCGCGCCAGCACGTGGGTGGCACCCTCGGACTGGAACCAGGCGAGCACCCCCTCCAGACCCAGCCCGGAGCACGGGCGCCCGTCGGCGGTGACGCACTCGGACCAGCCGCCGTCGTCGGCGTAGGCACCGCGGATACGCATTGCCTGGACTACGGCGACCGCGGCCAGGAACACCGCCGGACCCGGCATCCGGGAGCCCCGGGCCAGGGTCACCGAGACCAGGGCCGCGAAGATCCCGCCGAGGAACTTGAAGGCCCAGCTGTCGATGAGGCCGTCGAGCAGCAGGCCGGCGCTCTCGCCGAGCATCACCATGAAGGGGTTGACCATCGCGTCGAGCCGGGGCCGGGCCTGACGGGCCAGGATGCCGCACAGGCCACGCCAGACCCGGACGAGCGCGAAGTTCAGGATCACCCCGATCGGCGACGTGGCCAGGGCCAGCAGCACCAGGCCGAGCAGGATCGCGGCCGCCGAGGAGATCAGGGTGGCGATCACCAGGGCCACCGCCATGCCCCACAGCAGCATCGCGAAGGCGCCGGGGCGGCTGGCCGTCATGGCCTCGGCGAAGCGCCGGGGCAGGACCGCCACGTCGGCCCGGAAGGCGGTCCAGCCGCGCGTCCAGGCGTACGTGATCACGCCGCTCACGAACGTGAACAGGATCAGCCAGAACAGGGCGTTCAGGGAGTGGCCGTCGGCCGTCGTGATCGTGCGCGCGCCCTCGCCCTTGCTGCCCTCCAGGCCGACCGCCATCGCGTAGGTGTTCCAGGCCCACCCGGCGAGGAACGCCAGCGCGCTGAGCAGCAGGGTCAGGCGCCAATGGGCGCGTGTCCACTGCCACCACTGTGCGAGGACGTCGCGGGTCCACCGCATGCTGTCCTGGAACGACATGGTCTCGGCCATGCTGATCACCCACTCGAGGGCGCCGACGAGCCGACCGTAGGCACGGGCGCGGCGCCGGGTCAGTCGCCTTTACGTCGGTGCCGAAGGGTGACACCGGGCGGCCCGGGACTCCAGGTAGCGCTGCTCGGCCTGGCTTGTCGTGGCCTTGGCGGCGCGCCGGTAGAGGTCGTGGGCGGCGGTCCGGTCGCCGGCCTTCTCCAGCAGGTGGGCCCGCACGGACAGGAGCCGGTGGTGGCGGGCCATCCGGTCGTCGGCGTCCAGGGTCGCCATCAGGGCGAGGCCGGCCCGCGGGCCTTCGATCTCGGCCAGGGCGATGGCCCGGTTGAGCGTGACCATCGGGTTGGGGGCGACCCGCTCCAGGATCAGATAGAGCGCGTGGATCTGCCGCCAGTCGGTCGCGGCCGCCGTCTCCGCGTCGGCGTGGGTGGCGGCGATGGCCGCCTGCAGGAGGTAAGGGCCGAGCTCGGGGCCGGCCAAGGCCTTTTTCACCAGGTTCATGCCGTCGGCGATCGACGAGCGGTCCCAGGCCGTACGGTCCTGCTCGTCCAAAGGAACCAGATCGCCGGCCGGCGTCGTGCGGGTCGCGCGCCGGGCGTCGGTCAGCAGCATCAGCGCCAGCAGGCCGGTCACCTCGCTGTCGTCCGGTCGCTGGGCGTGGACGGCGCGGGTCAGGCGGATGGCCTCGGTCGCCAGGTCGGCCCGGTGGACGGCGGTGTAGCCCTCGTTGAAGATCAGATAGAGCACGTGCAGGACCGCGGAGAGCGGCGCCGGCTCTCGGAACGTGCTCCCGGCGTCCTTGATGAGGCGCTTGGCCCGGCTGATCCGTACGGCCATGGTGGCCTCGGGCACCAGGAAGGCGCGGGCGATCTCGCCAGTGGTCAGGCCGCCGACCGCGCGCAGGGTGAGCGCGATCTGCGAGCCGGGCGTGAGCGCGGGATGGCAGCACAGGAGCAGCAGCGTCAGCGTGTCGTCGGTGTCCGGCACCTCGGCGGCGACCGTGGCGAGCGAGTCGGCGGTCTCCCGGGAGCGGCGGGCCACGTCGCTGCGCAGCTGGTCGATCAGGCGGCGGGAGGCGACGGTGGTGAGCCAGCCGCGCGGGTTGGCCGGCACTCCCGAGGACGGCCACTGCACCGCGGCGGCCAGGACCGCCTCCTGCACCGCGTCCTCGCAGTCCTCGAAGCAGCCGTAGCGGCGGACCAGCGTCCCGAGGACCTGCGGCGTGTGCTCGCGCAGCAGGTCCTCGATCGCCGAGCGGGTCACGCCTCGAGCGCCCCGTCGTAGAACATGACCGGGCGCACCTCGACCGCGAGGCCGGCCAGGGCGGCGTCCGGGACGCGGGCGGCGATCTCAAGGGCCCGCTCCCGGCTCTCGCAGTCGACCAGGTAGAAGCCGCCCAGATATTCCTTGGCCTCGGCGAACGGACCGTCGGTGACGACGGTCCGCCCGTCGCGGACCGAGACCACGGCCGACTGGGACGGGTCGGCCAGGGCCTGGGTCAGGATCAGCTCGCCGGACTCCTTCAGCTCGGCCAGCAGGGCGCCGTGGCCGTCGCCGATCGCCGCCTTCTCCTCGTCGGTCAGCGCGTCCAGGACGGCCGGGTTGATGTGCATGCCGATGACGAACTTCATCGTGAGCTCCTCTTCCGTGTGGTGTCACCCATGAGTCGGAGCCACCGATGAAGTCTTTACACGCTCAGGGCCGTCGCCGGACTCCGGCCACCAGGGCGACGCCGCCGGCGGCCAGCGCGATCTGCAGGATCAGCTCGATCCAGTCGATGCCCCGGGTGTCGTCGACACCGATGGCGGCCGCGATGAACGTGCCGATCAGGGCGGCCACGATGCCGATGAGCAGGGTGAGCCAGATAGGGATGTTCTGCTTGCCCGGAACGACCAGGCGCCCCAGCGCTCCGATGATGAGACCGATGATGATGGCGGTAAAGATCCCGGTGATCTCCATGCTGCCTCCCGAGTGGTCCGTTCCAGCATGGACCCTCGGCACCGGTCAGCGGGAGCCCCGTTTGGCCTTCTGGATCTGCTCGTAGACGTGGGCCCGCAGCTCGGTGAAGCGCTGGTCGGCCCGGGTGTGCAGCTGGTCGCGCTCGGCCGGGAGGTCGACCGTGATCTCGTCCTGCACCACGGTCGGCGACGACGACAGCATGATGACGCGGCGGCCCAGATAGACCGCCTCGTCGATGTCGTGGGTGATGAACAGGACGGTCACCTTCAGGCGCTGCCAGAGGGCGCGGACCAGGTCTTCCAGGTCGGCCCGGGTCTGCGCGTCGACGGCGGCGAACGGCTCGTCCATGAGCAGCGTCGACGGCTCGTAGGCGACCGCGCGGGCGATGGCCACGCGCTGCTGCATGCCACCGGAGAGCTGCCAGGGATGGGCCGACTCGGTGCCGGCCAGGCCCACCGCCTCCAGCGCCTGGTCGACGAGCTCGTCGCGGCGCCGGCGCGGCACGCGTTTCTGCTTGAGCGGCAGCGCGACGTTGTCGCGCACGGTCATCCACGGGAACAGGCTGCGGCCGTACTCCTGGAAGACCATGGCCAGACCCGGCGGCGGACCGCTGACCTCGTGCCCGTCGAGTTTGACAGTGCCCGACGTCTGCGTGAGCAGGCCGGCGATGCAGCGCAGCAGCGTGGTCTTGCCGCAGCCGGACGGGCCGACCAGGCAGACCAGGTCGCCGTTGTCGACGGTGAACGTCAGGTCGCGCAGCGCCTCGACCTCGCGGCCGCCGGTGCTGTAGACCTTGCGCAATCCCTGCACTTCAAGCATGGCGATCCCTCATGACTTGCGCTGCGCGTCGCGCAGACCGTGGTACCAGCGGAGCGCCCGCCCCTCGGCGAGCCGGAACAGCAGGGACAGCGCGAAGCCGAGCAGGCCGAGCAGGATGATCCCGCTCCACATCTCGGGGATGGCGAAGCTGCGCTGGAACTG
Source organism: Actinoplanes sp. CA-131856 (assembly GCF_050956135.1). GTDB lineage: Bacteria > Actinomycetota > Actinomycetes > Mycobacteriales > Micromonosporaceae > Actinoplanes. The sequence goes on from NZ_CP191849.1 coordinate 6,635,042, forward strand.
CACGATGGTGAAGCCGAGGCCGTTGCTGGCCGCGAACATCTCGCTGATCACCATCAGGATGATCGCGATGGAGAGCGCCTGCCTGAGCCCGGCCGCGATCTGCGGCGAGGCGGAAGGGAGGATGACCGTACGGATCCACGCGAGACCCCGTACGCCATAAGCCTTTGCGGTGTCGAGCTGGACCGAGTCGACTGCCCGGACCCCCTCGACGGTGTTGAGCAGGATCGGCCAGACGCAGCCGAAGACGATCACGATGATCTTCATACCGTTGCCGATGCCGGCGAACAGCATGATCACCGGGACGAGAACCGGCGGCGGAATAGCGCGGAAGAATTCGAGCACCGGTTCCACAGTCGCCCGGAGCCGCCGGTTGAGTCCAATCGCGACCCCCATCGCGATGCCGAGGATCGCCGCCAGAATATATCCGGACAAAAGGCGGATCAGACTCGGCAGGACATCAGCCCGGAGACGTTCCGGCGTCCACGTGTCGACAAATGCCCGCAAGATGTCCCTGAGAGGCGGCGCATAGAAGTTCTCACTGCCGTTGCTGAGGACGAACCAGCCGAGCAGCAACACAAGGGGCAGACCGGCGACGTAGAGGAAACGCTTCACGCCGGGACCTCCCCGCGGACGGACTGATGCCAGGACAGCGAGCGGCGCTCGACGACCCGCGCGGCCAGGTTGATGGCCACACCGAGCAGGCCGGTGACCGCGATCAGCGCGTACATGTCCGGGACGGCGCCCGACGTCTGCGCGACCGCGATCAGCTTGCCCAGGCCGGGTGCGCCGATGACCAGCTCGGCCGTGACCGCCAGGACCAGGGCCACCGAGGCGGCCAGGCGGATGCCGGTGAAGACGTACGGCAGCGCGGTCGGCCAGAGCACGTTGCGGACCCGGGCCCACGCGCTGAAGCGGAAACTGCGCGCGGTCTCGTCGGCGATCGGGTCGACGTCGGCCACGCCGTAGAGCACCTGGACCAGGACCTGCCAGAACGAGGCGTAGACGACGAGCAGCAGGACCGAGCCGAGGTCGGTGCCGTAGAGCAGGACCGCGAGCGGGATCAGGGCCACCGACGGGATCGGGCGCAGGAACTCGATGGTGGACGCCGTGGCGGCGCGGAGCACGGGCACCGCGCCGACCACGAGGCCGATCAGCACGCCGGCGGCCACGGCGATCAGCAGGCCGAGGGCCCACCCGGTCAGGGTGTCGCCGACGGCCTGCCAGAACGCCGTGGTGCCGAGCTCGTCGGCCAGCGCCGCCGCGATCGCGCTGGTGGGCGGCAGATAGCTGTCGTCCACCAGCCCGAGTCGCGGCAGCAGCTCGATCACACCGAGCAGCCCGGCCAGGCCGGCCAACCCGAGGAGGGCCTTGGACCTCACGGCAACAGCTTCGCCAGGTCAGGCGTCTTGCCGTCGAAGATGCCGTCCTTGGCGCCGAGGTCGGCCAGGGTCTGCACCGAGTCCTTGTTGATCTCGGTCGGCCACTTCGGGAGGATCATCGCGGCCCGCGTCTTCTCGTCGATCTTGGTGTACGTCCCGAGGACCGCCCGCACCTCGTCGGGGTGCGCGTCGGCGTACGCCAGCGACTCGTTGATCGCCTCGGTGAAGCGCTTGACCAGGTCGGCGTCCTCACCCTCGAGCTTGGTCGAGGTGAAGTAGGCGGCCACCGACAGGTTGGGCGCGGCGTCGACGAAGTTGGAGGCCACGAGCCGGGCGCCGGCCGCCTTGGCCTGTGAGAGCTGCGGCTCGACGAGCCAGGACGCCTCGACCTGCCCGCCGGCGAGAGCCGCCGGCGCGTTGGGGAAGGGCATCTCGACGAAATTGATCTTCGACGGGTCGCCGCCGGCCTTGCGCACCGACTCGCGGACCGTGGTGTCGCCGATGTTCTTCAGCGTGTTCACCGAGATCTTCTTGCCGGCCAGGTCGGCCGCGGTCTTGATCGGGCTGTTCGCGTTCACCACCACGCCGCCGAAGTCCTTGCCCTGCTCACCGACGGACGAGACGCCGGCCGAGACGGCCTTGATCGGCACGTTCTTCGTCTGCGCCAGCAGCAGCGAGGTGAAGTTGCTGAACCCGAACTGGAACTGGCCGCTGACCACGCCGGGCACGATGGCGGCGCCGCCCTGGCCGCTCTCCATGGTCAGGTTGATCTTGCGGTTGGTGAAGAAGCCCTTCTGCTGCCCCAGATAGATCGGGGCCACGTCGACGATCGGGATGACACCCACCTTGACCTGGTCGACACCACTGCTGTCGGTGGAGCCGGCGGTGCCGTCGTCCGACGATCCACACGCTCCCGTGCCGGCGATGAGCGCCGCTATAGCTACACCTATCAGGACACGCCGCATAACGTTCCTCCGGTTGAGGCTGTGCTTTTTCTGGTGTGCGCATTGCGAACAAGAGTTCTCATGGAGAACGCTAGGATGTGCCCCGTGTCACGTCAACGATCTTTATCAATTGGATAGCAAGCTATGAGGGAACCCCATCACGTCCAGTCCCTGGAGCGCGGCCTCGCGGTCATCCGCGCCTTCGACGCCGACCACACCGAGCTCACCCTGAGCGAGGTGGCGAGGATCTGCGGCCTCACCCGGGCCGCCGCGCGCCGCTTCCTGCTGACCCTGGCCGACCTGGGATATGTGCGGACGGACGGGCGGCTCTTCTCGCTCACACCCCGGGTGCTCGATCTGGGATACGCCTATCTGTCGAGCCTGACGCTGCCGGACGTGGCCGCTCCCCACCTGGAGAGGCTGGCCGCCGAGCTGCACGAGTCGTCGTCGCTCTCCGTTCTCGACGGTGATGACATCGTCTATGTGGCCCGGGTGCCCACCTCGCGGATCATGGCGGTCGCCATCACCGTGGGAACGCGATTTCCCGCGTACGCCACGTCGATGGGCCGGGTACTGCTGGCCGGATCCTCCAATTTAGACGCCTACCTCGCCCGTGTCCGCCCGGAAAAGCTGACGAACCGGACTCTCTCGTCACCCGAGGCCCTGCGGACGGAGATCGCCAAGGTACGGGCACAGGGCTATTCGATCGTCGATCAGGAGCTCGAGGAGGGGCTGCGGGCGATCGCCGTCCCGATCCACGACCGCGCCGGCGCGGTGGCCGGCGCGGTCAACGTCTCGGTGCAGGCGGCCCGGGCCACGGTCGACGTGATGCGGCGCCGCTTCCTGCCGCCCCTGCTCGCCACGGCCGCCGCCATCGACGCCGACCTCCGGCGCACCGCAATCATCCGGATCGGGTGAGGCGCGGCGCGCCCGGCCCTACGACGGTCTATGCATGAGCGCCGGGGCGACAGCAGTGTTCCTGGCAGTGGTGGCTGCCCGCTTCATCGTGCCGCTGTTCATCCCGAGGTTCCCGCTGCCGGCCATCCTGGCCGCGCTGATCCTCGACGGCGTCGACCAGACGATCTTCCAGACGTTCGGCTACGACCCGCCCGGCTACCAGAACTACGACAAGGCGATGGACGTCTACTACCTCGCCATCGCCTATCTGGCCACGCTGCGCAACTGGACCAGCATGCCGGCCGTCGGTATCGCCCGGTTCCTGTACTTCTACCGCCTGGCCGGTGTCGTGCTGTTCGAGTTCACCGGCTGGCGGGCCGTCCTGCTGATCTTCCCCAACACCTTCGAGTACTTCTTCATCGCGTACGAGATCGTCCGCCTGCGCTGGAGCCCCACCCGCTACGGATTCCGCTGGTGGCTGGCGGTGGCCGCGGGCATCTGGATCTTCATCAAGCTGCCGCAGGAGTGGTGGATCCACATCGCCCAGCTCGACGTCACCGACACCGTGGCCGCCTATCCGGTCGCCGCCGCGGTGGTCGCCCTGGTGGCCGTGGGCCTGGCGATCGGCGTGTGGATCTGGGCCCGGCCGCGCCTACCGCAGCCGGACTGGTCGTGGCACGTGCACTCCGACCCCTTGCCGGTGGGGATGTCCGACGTGGCGGCCCGCCGCCGGCTTCTCTCCGCCGGAACCCTGGAGAAGGTGGTGCTGATCGGCCTGCTCAGCGTCATCTTCGGCGAGCTCCTGCCGGATCTGCGCTCGACCGGCCTGGAGCTCTTCCTCGGCATCGCCGCCTTCGTCGTGGTGAACGCCGCGATCACGCTGTGGGTCGCGGGCACCTCGTTCAAGGTCGCCACGATGGCCGGCGCCTTCGCCGCGCGGCTGGTGCTGAACATCGTGCTCGTCATCGTCGCCGCGTGGCTGCTGGGCCGCGGTGACCTCAACGTGGGCGCCACTCTCTTCTTCGTCGTGCTCCTGAGCCTGCTCACACTCTTGGACGACCGGTACCGGCCGGCCTACGAATGCCGAAAGTTACGGGATTCTGCCGTTGTATCTTCCGGAACGAGTCGTTAAAGTTTCGATCGATCCGGGTCACTGTATTCAGGTGCGGCACTGAGGTCGGGCAAGCCTCCGCCGCTTTATGCGTCCCCGAAAGGCTTCGGCATGAGATCCCGCTTCCTTGCCCTCGCTCTGGTCATCCCCGCCGCCGGCGTCTTCGTCGCCGCCTCCGCCGACGCGGCCACCACGCTCGGCGCCTCGGCCGCGGCCACCGGCCGCTACTTCGGCACGGCCGTCGCGGCGTACAAACTCAGCGACTCGACCTATGCGAACATCCTCAGCACCGAGTTCAACTCGGTCACCCCGGAGAACGAGATGAAATGGGACGCCACCGAGCCGTCCCAGGGCACCTTCTCCTTCGGCTCGGCCGACCAGATCGTCAACCTCGCCCGCTCGCAGGGCAAGAAGGTCCGCGGCCACGCGCTCGCCTGGCACTCGCAGCAGCCGTCCTGGGCCCAGAACCTCAGCGGCACCGCGCTGCGCAACGCCATGGTCAACCACGTCACCCAGGTCGCCACCCACTACAAGGGCCAGATCGACTCGTGGGACGTGGTGAACGAGGCCTTCGCCGACGGCGGCGGTGGCGGCCGGCGCGACTCCAACCTCCAGCGCACCGGCAACGACTGGATCGAGGTGGCCTTCCGGGCCGCGCGGGCGGCCGACCCGGCGGCCAAGCTCTGCTACAACGACTACAACACCGACGGGCAGAACGCGAAGAGCAACGCGGTCTACGCGATGGTGCAGGACTTCAAGGCGCGCGGCGTGCCGATCGACTGCGTCGGCTTCCAGTCGCACTTCAACTCGGCCTCCCCGCTGCCCTCGGACTACCAGGCCAACCTCCAGCGCTTCGCCGACCTGGGCGTCGACGTGCAGATCACCGAGCTCGACATCGAGGGATCGGGCACGGCCCAGGCGTCGTCGTTCGCCGCGGCCACCCGGGCCTGCCTGGCCGTCACCCGCTGCAACGGCATTACCGTGTGGGGCATCCGTGACACCGACTCGTGGCGGGCCAGCGGAACGCCGCTTCTCTTCGACGGCAGCGGCAACAAGAAGGCGGCCTACACCGCCGTGCTGGACGCGCTGAACGGCGGGACCACCACCCCTCCGACCACTCCTCCGCCCACGACGACTCCCCCGCCTTCCGGTGCCGGCTGCAGTGCTTCCGTCACGCTCAACCAGTGGAACGGGGGCTTCGTCGCCACTGTCCGCGTCACCGCCGGAAGTTCCGCGATCCGGGGATGGACGGCCACGGTCACCCTGCCGTCCGGCGCCGCCGTCACCAACACGTGGAACGCGTCGCGCAGCGGCTCGGCCTTCACGAACGTCTCCTACAACGGGTCGGTCACGGCCGGCGGCTCGACCGAGTTCGGCTTCCAGGGGACCGGCACCGGCCCGTCCGCCGCCACCTGCGCGGCCCAGTCATGATCAAGCGCCTGCTCGCCGCCGTCGCCGCCGTTCTCGTCGGCGCGTTCGTCGCCGCCGCACCCGCCTCGGCGGCGTCACTCCAAGAGGTCACCGGCTTCGGGACCAACCCCACAAACCTCCGGATGCATCTGTACGTCCCGGACCGGCTCCCGGCCGCACCGGCGCTGCTCGTCGCCGTGCACTACTGCACGGGGACAGGGCCGGCCTTCTACTCCGGCACGGAGTTCGCGTCGCTGGCCGACCAGTACGGCTTCATCGTGATCTATCCGTCGGCCACCCGCAGCGGCCAATGCTTCGATGTGTCCACCGCGGGCGCGCTTCGTCACGACGGCAACAGCGATCCGGTCGGGATCGTGTCGATGGTCAGATACGTGCAGCAGCGGTACGGCACGGACACGGCCCGCACGTTCGTGACCGGAGCGTCGTCGGGCGGCATGATGACCAACGTGCTGCTCGGCGACTACCCGGACGTGTTCGCGGCCGGCGCGGCGTACATGGGTGTGCCGTTCGGCTGCTTCGCCACGACCGACGGGTCGCTGTGGAACACGGCCTGCGCCAACGGTCAGGTCTCGAAGACCCCACAGGCTTGGGGCGATCTCGTACGGGCGGCGTACCCCGGATATAGCGGCAGGCGCCCGCGCATGCAGGTCGTGCACGGGACCACCGACACGACGCTGCAATATCCGAACTTCGGCGAGGCCATCAAGCAGTGGACCAATGTGCTGGGCGTCAGCCAGACACCGGCCATGACCGATTCGCCGCAGCCGAACTGGACCCGCACCCGGTACGGGTCGTCGTCGGCCCAGGCACCGGTCGAGGGGATCAGCGTGGCCGGGGTGGGGCACTCGCTCCCACTCAGCGGGATGGCCCGGATGGCCATCACGTTCTTCGGCCTGGACTCCACTGTTCCGCCGACCACTCCCCCGCCCACGACGCCACCGCCGACCACTCCGCCGCCGACCACGCCACCGCCGACCGCGGGCGCCTGCCGCGTCTCGGCCACGGTCAACGCCTGGAACACGGGCCTGACCGCCCAGGTCACGATCGCCAACACCGGCACCGCGGCGATCAACGGCTGGAGCCTCGGTTTCGCCCTGCCGGCCGGTCAGAGCATCACGTCGGGCTGGAACGCCACCTATAGTCCGGCCTCGGGTCAGGTGACCGCCCGCAACGCCAGTTACAACGGGGCTCTGGCCCCAGGGGCGTCAACCACCATAGGCTTCCAGGCCACACATACCGGGAACAGCGCCGCGCCGTCCGGCTTCACGCTGAACGGCACGGCCTGCTCCTCAACCTGATCCCCGAGATCAGGGAGGCGCCGCCGCGGGACCGTCCCCCGCGGCGGCGCCCTTTTAATTTCTCATCCATTAGTGACGAATCACTGACGGCCGGTGAGCAATGTCGCCCCGTCGGTACCACCCTCATGGTGCCCAAACAGCGAGATGTGCAAAGCTGCGCGCTAAATCTGCATTCCTCGTTGTCCGGAGGCCCTTGATGGCATTCTTCTACCTAATTGCCGGGGTCGTGATCGGCTTCGCCGCCGGCTGGCTCTTGCGCCCCACCCGCAAGTCCGACAAGCCCGCGACCACGCCCGTCGCCGCCCAGCCCACCACCGCGCCGGCCGCCATCCCCACTCCGGCCACCGAGGACCACTCACCCACCACAGCCCCGGAGCCCACCACGTCGGCCGACCCCGACCCGGTAGCCACCGAGCCCGTACCCACCGACCTCCCCACCCCCGGCGACGCCGCCAAGTCCGCTTCACCCACACCTTCCACCATCGACGAGCCCGCGACCGTCCAGCCTTCCGCCATCGACGAGCCCGCGACCGCCAAGCCTTCCGCCGAGAAAGAGCAGGCCGAGCCCGCCGCTGTCGCGCTGTCCGCCAAGGAAGAGCAGGCCAAGCCCGCGACCGTCGCGCCGTCCGTTGACAACGAGCTCGCTTCCGCCGCGCCCTCCGCCGACGACGAGCCCACCAAGGCTGCCGCCGTCGCGCCCTCCGCGAGCGACGACCCTTCCGAAGCCGCGCCCGCCGAGCCTGTTGCCGCCGAGCCCGTCGCGACGGACGAGCCCGCCGCCGCCAAGCCGGAGGCCGCCACTCAGCTGGAGCCGACCGTTCCGGCGATCGAGCCGAACCAGGCCGACGAGCCCAAGTCCGCCCTCGAGGCCGACGCTGCCAAGACCGACCCGGCCGCCGTCGAGGAGAAGCCGGAAGCCGCCGCCGAGCCGGACACCAAGCCGGCCACCCCCTCTGCCGCGGATTCGCCCGCGGAGCCGGACCGGGCCGAGAAGCTGGAGCCCGTCGCCGCGGCCGCCGAGCCGGCCGTCATCGCCGAGCCGATCACTTCGGAGCCGGCCGAGGCCACCAAGCCCGAACCGGCCACCACCCTCGAGCCCATCGGCACCGAGCCGACCCGCGCCGCCGAGGCCGATGCCGAGCCGGCCCGCGCCGTCGAGGACGAGCCGACTCGCGCCGCCGAGGCTGAGGCCGAGCCGGCCCGCATCGCCGAGACCGAGCCGACTCGCGCCGCCGAGGCTGAGGCCGAGCCGGCCCGCGCCGCCGAGGACGAGGCGGCCCGCGCCGTCGGGGCCGCGCCGGCCTTCGCTGAGCCGGTGGCCGCGAGCGTTGTCGAGCCTGTTGCCAAGCCGAAGCGGACCCGGGCTCCCCGGCCGCGGCCGGTCGCGGAGCCCGTCGTTGCGAACGAGGCTTCCGCGCCGGTGTCCACTGTCGACACTGTGGCGGTTGTTCCCGGTGCGGCGGAGGCCGAGCAGGTCGCCGTGATTCCCGCGCCGGTGGCTGTGGCGGGTGCCGGTGACGTTGCCGGCGAGACCGTTGCCGCTGTGCCGGGGATCGGCGAAGCCGATGAGGTTGCCGCGGCGCCCGCGCCGGTGGCGGTTGCCGTGGCCGAGCCGGATGACCTGACCAAGATTCCCGGGGTCGGGCCCAAGATTGCGATCGCGCTCGCGGCGGGTGGCTTCACCACGTACCGGCAGATCGCCGACGCCGACGCGGCCACGCTGCGAGCCGCGATTCTGGCCGGTGGGCTGCGGTCGGCGCCCTCGGTGGCCACCTGGCCCGAGAAGGCCAAGCAGCTGATCGGCTGACCCGCGCCGCTTCGGTGCCCGGCGAGCGCCGCTCGCCGGGCATCACCGTCTCCGGGTTTCGGCCCAGAGGTCCCCGCCCTCGGCCCACGTGCTCAGCCACTCGTGCAGCGACGGAGTCACCTGATAGACGCCGTCCTCGGGGTTCTGGCCGTCGAACGGATCCCAGCCGTCGGCGTCGTACAGCAGGACCGGGTTGCCGGGCTTCGAAAGGTCGGCATACCAGTACATTGTGCAGCCGCCCGGAGCGAGCTCGAGCCACGACTCGGGCCGGCCACGCTCCCGGCCGCCGTGATGGAGGGCGGCCACGTCGCCGATCCGGGCGAAGCCGCGAGGGCCGGGGCCGAATCCACCGTCGGCGACCTCCGTGTAGAGGCGCCTCAGCAGTTCCGGCCACGGCCACCCGACCTGCCGTTCGGCATCTTCGACGTTAGCGGGAGTGGCGGGTGGATGGAGCGGGCCTCGGGGCGCGTCCCGGTAGTACTCCAGCGCCTCGGCCGCGCCGGCCGGGTACAGGACCATGCCGTCGCTTCTGAAGGTGAGGCCCTCGCCGGAAGGCGGCCTCGCCCAGTCGAGCGGAACCGGCGCCGTGTCGAAACGGCGAGCCGGATCGTAGGCCCGGGCGCGGAGCTTTTCGAGGAGCGGTTCCACGCGGTACAGGGTGTCAGAGGGAGCCGATGGCCGCGGTCACCCGTTCCCGCAAGGTGCTGGGGAGCGGCGCGTATCCCAGGCGCGTCGCTGCTTCCTGGCCGGCGGCGCTGGCGGCGTACCCCAGGAAGCTCTTGACCAGCGCGGGCGAGCCCGACCGGCACACGACCTCGTAGGTGACCAGGACCAGCGGATAGGCCGCGGCGTCCTTCGTCGCGTAGTTCAACTGGAGCTTGAGATCGTGGCCGGAACCGGTGACCTCGGCCGCGGCCACCGTGCGGGCGGCGGCCTCGTCGGTCAAGGGGACGAACTCGCCGGCCGCGTTGCCCACGCGGGCGGTCGGGAGGTTGTGGAAGCGGGCGTACGAGGACTCGACGTACCCGATCGCGCCGTCGGTGCTCTCGATGGCCGAGACCAAGCGGTTGCTGCCCTGCTGGGCTGTGCCGCCGGGAGCCGGCCAGGACGAGCCGGACGGGAGCGCCCAGTCGGCCTTTGCCGTGGCGGCCAGGAACTTCGTGAAGTTGTCGGTTGTGCCCGAGCTATCGGCGCGGTGGATCGTGCGGACCGGGGTCGAGGGCAGGATCAGGCCGGGGTTGTCCTTCTTGACCCGGGCGTCGTCCCAGCGCTTGATCCTGCCGGTGAACAGGGCGGCGATCGTGCCGGGGGCCAGGCGCAGCTCGTCCACGCCGGCCACGTTGAAGGCGAGCGCGATCGGGCCGACCACCATGGGCAGGTGGATCGCCGGGCCGGAGGCGCAGCGGGCGGTCGCCCTGGCCACGTCGGCGGCGGCGATCGGCGAGTCGGAGCCGGCGAAATCGCCGGTGCCGCCGTAGAAGGCGCGCAGGCCCGCCCCGGAGCCTGTGCTGGCGTACACCAGGGAAGCCTTTGGGCAACTCACCTGGTAGTTCTTGATCCAGGCGCTGACGGCGGTGGCCTGCGCGGACGATCCCTGCGCGGTGATCGAGCCCTCGGCGCAGGCGATCGGCGTCACGTCGTCATAGGTGCGCGGCGCCTCGCAGGCGCCGACGGCGAGCAGCAGCACCAGGCCCAGCGCGCGGATTCTCACTGCCACTCCCCTCATCGGTATTCGGCGAATCTCTTGCGGACGGAGAACGGCACCAGCAGGATCACCAGGCCGATCGCGACGGCCGGGATCCAGGTCCAGCCGGTGAGCAGCTGCGACGTGGTCCGCATGGCCTCGTCGAAGGCGTCCTGACGGTCGTCGGCGATCTCGGCCACCGCGGCGTCGTAGTAGGAGAAGTCGAAGACGGCGTCGCCGCGGCGGATGCCGGTCAGATAGCCGATGGCCGACGCGTCACGGCCCTGGTCGGCGAGCGCCAGGATGCGGCCGTGCGCTTCCCGATAGGCACGCCATCGGGTCAAGACCTGATCGGTGTCGTACGGGCTGACGTCGCGCCCGGAAGCAACGGTGCGCAGCCCCGCGTCGCCGTCCAGGAAGGCCGCCTTACGGTCGAAGTCCTGCTTGTAGAAGGCGAGCTTGTCGCTGATCAGGTAGCGGCTGGTGTCGGCGGCGGCGTCGTAGCTGACGGCCCGCGCCGAGGAGAGGGCGAGGAACGGGCGCAGGCTGTCGTCGCGGGCCGCGCCGAGCCGCTGCTCCTGCACGACCAGCACGGCGAGCGCGGGGCCGACCAGGGCCACGGTCAGCAGGGTGGCGGCGATCAGGGACGGGTTCAGCATCCGGCGGAAGCGGCGGGCCAGCCACACCTGAAAGGCGATGAGCAGGACGACGAGCGCGAGACCGAGAAGCGAGGCCAGGACCAGGGCCCACTGCTGGGTGGTTCGCTTGGAGGCGTACGCCCGGTCGAGCCTCTCCTCGCTCAAGGTGCGCAGCCGCTCGGCCTCGGGGAGCAGGTCGAGGTGGAGCACGTTGGTGGCCTGCGTGTAATAGCCGGCGGCACCGGCGCCGGCGGTGAGTGCCTGCCAGACGCGCTCGCGATAGGTGGACAGGCCGTCCATCAGGTCGAGGACGCCGACCGAGGAGGCCATGAGCTTCTGCAGGTCGGCGTCGACCTGGCGGCTGCGTTCCCGATAGGTGCCGAGGGCGTCGGTCTGGCTGTTGGCCAGCGAGTCCTTGCCGTTGCTGAGCACGAGCCGGGCGACCTGGGCGTCCATGTCGCTGAGCGCGAAGTAGAGATCGGCGGCGGTGGCGGCCTGCGGCGCGGCGTCGTCACCGATGATCCGGACCTGGTCCTGGACCCGGGACATGAGGACGCTGGTCGAGGCGAGCAGGGCGACAGCGGTCAGAACGGTGACCGTCACCCACAGCCGCAGACGGGCCGGGGTCTCCGCCTTTCGGAGCCCTTCGAGAACTGCTGGCACAACCGTCACGGTAATGCACGGCGGCAATTCCCTTGACCTCGGAAGATCGAATTCCTGCTGTTTACCCGGCGTCCATTTCCCGGAAAACTAAATCGCCGCGGACCGTAACCGCTGCTGCGGAACTCCGGCCGCTTCGAGCCGTTTCGCGACATCTCGCCGCGGATTGTCGACGAAGACGGTGACGTGGTGATCGTCGCCGAGCGCACAGGCGGCAGCGACCGAGCCGACGCTGACGGGATCGAGCTCGGGCACATCGGCCAGGTCGACGATCAGGCGAAACGGACGTATCTTGCGAACCGTGTGCACGAGAACGCGGCGAAACTCGACCGTCTGGTCGTCACCCACCTCCCCGTGCGGGGCGATGACCACGCTGCCGTCGGCGCCGGTGCGCACGTCCACAGAACTCCGCATGAAAGGCACTCCTCGTTACCCCGCGTTAAGCCGCCCGCCCACAGTACGACGCGAATTCCGCCCGCGTCGACCACCGAAGGAGTTCCGAATCCCACAATGAATCCTTTCGAGGCCCCCTTGGCCGCGATATGCCGGAAATGGGGACTGAACCCTTCCGAGGCCGAGCTGCTGCAGAATTCGACGCACGCGGTCATCCGCTTTCCCCGAGCCGAGGTGCTGATCCGCCTGGCCCGCGACGTTCATGCGGACCTTCATCTCGTACGGGTCGCGGCAGCACTCGCCGAGGCAGAGGTCCCCATCGCGAGGTTGTGGGCACCGGAACCGGAACAGGCGGAGGGCTGGTCGGCCACCGCGTGGCATCTGCTCCCGCCGCCGCCGGCTGAGCGCTACCCCGCCGCCGACCTGGCCGAGCCGTTGCGAAGGCTCCACGGCTGCCGCCTGCCGCTCGACCTGCCGGCGTGGGACCTGCCGGGCATGATTCTGAGGGCTTTGGATCGCCCACTGCCGCCCGAGTGGGCGCCGACGGAAGTAGGCATGTCCGCCGACGAGCTGCGAGCCCGCCTAAAAGCGCTATGCCACGAAATTTCGGGCGATTTGAGGGCAGCACTGGGCACCGGCAGCGCGGGCACAGACGGCGCGGGAGTGAGCACGGGCGGCGCGGGCGGCGCGGGCAGCGCGGGCAGCGCGGGCAGTGCGGGCGCGGGAGTGAGCACGGGCGGCGCGAGCGGCGCGGGAGTGAGCACGGGCGGCGCGGGCGCGGGCGGCGGGGGGCTCGGGCTCGGGACGGTGCATGGGGATGCCCATACCGGGAATCTGCTTTGGGATCCGGGGCGCGGGGCGGTGCTCTGCGATCTCGACACGGTTGCCTGGGGGCCGCTTGAGGTTGATCTCGTGCCGGCGGCTCATGGGGTGGAGCGGTTTCGCCGTGATGCTCGTGACTATGAGCGACTCGTCGAGGGGTACGGGTTTGACGTTCGTGAGTCGCCGGTCTGGGGCGTTCTGCGGCGGCTCCGGGATCTGCAACTGGCCGTTTACCTGTTGCCGCGACCCCCGGCCGGGGAGGAACTCGGGCGGCGCGTGCGGGCGGTTCTCGACGATGACCACGATGCGGTCTGGCGTCGCTTCGGGGGGTATGCCTGAGGGCGTACGCGTATAAACGATCTTGTGCCGCGCCGTTATCTGATTCTTGCCATCTGCTGCAGCAGCCTGTTCATCGTCGGCATGGACAACACGATCGTGAACATCGCGCTGCCCTCGTTGCAGGACGATCTGGACGCGTCCCTGTCGGGGCTGCAGTGGACCATCGACGCGTACACGCTGGTCCTGGCCAGTCTGCTCGTGCTCGCCGGGTCGACGGCCGACCGGATCGGGCGGCGCCGGGTCTTCCAGACGGGGCTGGCCCTGTTCACGGCCGGGTCGCTGCTGTGCAGCCTCGCGCCGAGCCTCGGGTGGCTGATCGCCTTCCGGATGGTGCAGGCGGTCGGCGGCTCGATGCTCAACCCGGTCGCCATGTCGATCATCACGAACACGTTCACCGACGCCAAGGAGCGGGCGCGGGCCATCGGCGTGTGGGGCGCCGTCGTCGGGGTCAGCCTGGCGATCGGGCCGGTGCTCGGCGGCTTCCTGGTGCACGCGCTCGACTGGCGGGCGATCTTCTGGGTCAACGTGCCCGTCGGTGTGGCCGCCTTCCTGCTGGCGTGGCGCTTCGTGCCGGAGTCGCGGGCGCCGCACCCGCGCCGGCTCGACCCGGTCGGTCAGATCATCGTGCTGGTCCTCCTCGCGTCGGTCACCTACGGGATCATCGAGGGCCCCGGCTCCGGCTTCACCTCGCCCGAGATCCTCGGCTGCTTCCTGCTGGGCGCGGCCGCCCTGGCCGCGCTGCTGATCTACGAGCCGCGGCGCACGGAACCGCTGATCGAGCTGAAGTTCTTCAGGAGCGTCCCGTTCAGCGGGGCGACCCTGATCGCGGTGTCGGCGTTCGGGTCGCTGGCCGGCTTCCTGTTCCTGAACACGCTCTACCTCCAGGACACCCGAGGTCTCTCGGCCCTGCACGCCGGCCTCTACACGCTGCCGTTCGCCGCGATGACCGTCGTCTTCTCCCCTCTCTCGGGCCGGATCGTCGGCTCGCGCGGCACCCGCCTGCCGCTGACCCTGGCCGGTATTGCCTTCATCATCGGCATCCTGCCGCTGACCCAGCTGACCGCCGGCACCCCGGTCTGGCTGCTCCTCGCCTGCTACGTCGTCTTCGGTTTCGGATTTGCCATGGTCAACTCCCCGATCACGCAGACCGCCGTCTCGGGCATGCCCCGCGAACAGGCGGGCGTGGCCGCCGCCATCGCGTCGACCAGCCGCCAGGTGGGCACCTCGCTGGGCGTGGCCGTGATCGGCGCGGTGGTGGCCGGCGGCACGGCGAATTTCGCCGAGGCCAGCCACGCCGGCTGGTGGATCATCGTGGGACTGGGCGTGGCCGTACTGCTCCTCGCCCTGATCACGACGGGCCGCTGGGCCCGCTCCACCACCCCCACCGGCTGAACGAAGCCGACGACCCGGACAATTCAGCGATGCGGATGGCGCGGGTGCTGGTGGCGGTCATGGTCGTCGTGGCCGGCCTGGTGGCGTACGCCATCAAGCAGACCCGGACTTCGATCAGCCTCAGCCCCGACGGGGTTTACGACGTCGGGCGGACGACCGACCTGTGGGTGGACCGGTCGCGCACCGATCAGTTCGCGCCGCTCGGCGGCACACCGCGCCTGCTCTCGGTCTGGACCTGGTATCCGGCGACGCACGCCCCGGGGGCGGAGTCGGACTATGCGCCGCCCGGGTGGGAGGGGCTGCACCGCTACGGGTGGGCGGCGACGAGCTTCGACAGCATTCGGACGGGAACGCGCGACGAGGTGGCATTTGCGGCAGGCCCCTTTCCGGTCGTGGTGCTCTTGCCCGATCAAGGCGCGGCGGCGCCTCAATACACGGCCCTGGCCTCTCGCATAGCAGCTCAGGGCTATCTGGTGGTCGGAGTGACGCCAACCTACAGCGCGGGTCTGACAGTTCTGGACGGCCGGCCGGTGCCGGCCAGCGCCGCCGGGCGCGACCCCACGCGACGTTCGCAGCTGCTCGCGGTGTGGGCGGCGGACGCCCGGTTCGCCGCCGCTCGCGCGGTCACCCAGTACGGCCGTCACGCGGATCCGGCGAGGGTCGTCTACCTGGGTCACGGGCTGGGCGGCACGGCCGCGGCCGAGGCGTGCCGCGGGGACGAGCGATGCGACGGATCCGCGTCCCTGGAGGAGAAGGGCGGCCTGATGCTCGGCGGTCGGGCCTCACCCTCGAGGGCGCCGACCGGCTCACCTTCACCGACGTGGCGCTCTACCGCCTCGCTCCCCCGGTGCGCTGGGCGCTGCCGCTGGGCAGCATCGACGGGCGCCGGGCCCTGAAGATCACCACGGCCTATCTGAGCGCCTACCTCGCCTCCGCCACCCGCGGACGGGCCTGGGCAGCGCCGTCCTATCCGGAGGTGCGCCCGGCTGCCATGCTGGGCCAATGAACATCATCGACGTGTTCGACCGCGTCTCCGGTGAGTACGACAGTGTCGGCGTCGACTTCTTCAAGCCGATGGCCGAGGCCGTCGTCCGGGCCGTCGCCCCGCGGCCCGGCGATCGCGTCCTCGACGTCGGATGCGGCCGCGGCGCCGCGCTCCTGCCCGCCGCGCGTCTCGTCGGGCCGGCCGGGCACGTCACCGGCATCGATCTGGCGCCCGGCATGGTCTCGCGCACCGCCGCCGCCACCGCCGCCCTGCGCAACGTCACCGTGCGGCTCGGCGACGCACAGAGCCCGGATTTCCCCGCCCGGTCGTTCGACGTGGTCACCGCCGCGATGGTGCTCTTCTTCCTGCCCGACCCGCCGGCCGTGCTCAGCACCTATCACCGTTTCCTGAAGCCCGGCGGCCGCCTCGCCTTCAGCTCTTTCGCGGCTCCCGATCCCCGCCACCGCAAAGTCATGCGCATTCTTGCCCGCCTCGGTGACGATCCGCCGCCGGACCACGTTCACCACGCCATGTTCAGCTCGGTGGAATCCTTGCGCTCGGCGATGGCCGAGGCCGGTTTCTCCCGTACGAAGGTGAGCGAGCTCGATTTCCGCAGCCACTTCCGCGACGCCGAGCAGCTCATCGACTGGATCGGCTCGCACGCCGGGCGGCGGTTGCTCGACTCCGTACCACCGGAACGTCGCTCCGAGGCCACCGCCGCGGTGGCCGGCTATCTCGATTGGCCGACCACCTTCACCACCAAAATCCGGGTGGTGACCGGCGGCGTATAGCCGTTAGGGTGTCTTCGTGACTGCCGGGTCGGCCTTGGGCCATGACTTAGTGGGGCACCCGGCCGAGGGTTGATCCGGGGCCCGCCTTCTGTTTCGGCGAAGAAGCGTCCATCGAAGCCGAACAGAAAGCGACACATGCCTCACCCTTACAACCAACAGATCATCGACGAGTTCCGCGCCGAAAAGGGCCGCAGCGGACTCATCCTGCTCACCACCCGCGGCGCCCGCTCCGGTGCTCCGCACACGACGCCGCTGGGCTTCCGGGCGTACAAGAACGGAATTGTGGTCATAGCTTCGGCCGCCGGGGCGCCGAAGAACCCCGACTGGTTCCACAATGTCCTGGCCGAACCGCGGGTCACCGTCGAGGACGGCACCCGCTCCTACGAGGCCGTGGCGACGCCACTGGCCGGTGCGGAACGCGACCGCGTCTTCGCCGAGGCGGCCGCTGACGATCCGGGCTGGGCCGGCTATCAGGCCAAGACCACCCGGATCATCCCGGTGGTCGCGCTCACCCCTGCTTGATCTTCTCGAGGTAGGCGTCGAGGGCCCGGTAGGACTCCTCGGCGCCACCCTCCATGCCGCTCTGCAGCATGCCGTCGCGGTCCTGCTGGTCGCTGAACGTGCTGGTGCAGGTGACCGTGGTGACGCCGCCGGACTCGGTGAACGCGAACTTCTCGACGGCGACGTGGCCGGCCATCGGCTCGTACTCGAACGTCCAGGTGAAGCCCTGGGGCGGGTCGATCTCGCGGATCTCACCGCGGAACGCGTGCTCGGTGCCGTCGGCGTGCTCGACGAAGCGCCACTTGCCGCCGACCGTGAAGTCGATGTCGACGTCGAGCGGGTTGCCCCGGCCCCACCAGTGGCGCAGGTGCTCGGCCTGGGTGTGCGCGGCGAAGACGAGGTCGCGGGGAGCGCTGAAGGAGCGGGACATGACGATCGTGGTGTCGGTGGGGGTCTGGACGGTGATGCTCATGATTCCTCCTGTAGGCGTTCCAGGTAGGTGTCGAGGGCGTCGTAGCGCTGCTCCCAGAGCCGCCGATATTGCTCGGCCCACTCGGCGACGGCCCGCAGCGGCGCCGGCACGATGCTGCACCGCCGCCACTGGGCCTCGCGGGTGCGCGCGATCAGGCCCGCCGCCTCCAGCACGTTCAGGTGCTTGGAGATCGCCTGCGGGCTGATCGTGAACCCGGCCGCCACCTCGCCGGCCGTGGCGTCACCGGTCGCCAGCCGGGCCAGGATCGCCCGTCGCGTCGGGTCGGCCAGCGCGGCGAAGACACCGTCGATCGGATCCGCGGTCATGATCAGCTCTACCCATCCTCTAAACCTGTCGGTTTATCAACCGATGGGTTTAGAGTACGCCTCGCCGGTGAGCCGTCAAGACCTCAGACACCACTCGGGTACGTCTCCGGCTCGCGGGCGTCGATGTGGAACGGGTGCAGAGGACGTACGGCCGAAGTCTCGTCGAACCAGAGGAAGGCGTCGTAGCGGTCGCCCAGCACGGACGGCACGTAGTTGGCCCAGTTGTCGCGCTCGGGGCGGTAGACGACGCCGATCGCCCGGTGGGACAGCGGATCGACGAGGAAGTCGGGGCGGTCGGCGAGGGGCGGGAAGACGAACAGGGACTGCGGTGGCGCCTCCGCGTGCAGGATCTCCTCCAGCGAGTCGGCCCGGCCCGGCGGGACCGGCATGACCTCCATCGGCGAGCCCCAGTCGCGGCCGGCGATCACCGTGCCCCGATAGCCGCCGAAGCCGATCAGGGCCACCTGGTCGGCGCCGAAACGCTCGCGGGCCAGCGAGCCGATGGTCACCTCACCGTGCGCCGCCTGGTCGGTGGCGTTGGCGTCGCCCACGTGGGTGTTGTGCGCCCAGACGATCGCCTTGGCGTCCTCGCCGTAGTGGTCGAGCAGCCGGGCCATCGTGGCGTCCATGTGCCGGTCGCGGATGTTCCACGAGCTCGGCCCGCCGGCGATCATCGACCGGTAGTAGTGCTCGGCGCCGGCCACCACCTCGGCGTTCTGCCACACCGTGAGGTCACGCCCGCGCAGGTCGATCAGCATCCGGACGACGTCGTCCTCGCAGCACGCCCGCACGAAGCGGGTGGCCCACGCGTAGGCGTGCGGATCCTCGGCGTACGGCTCGAAGCACCGATAGGCGGCCAGCGCGGCCGGCACCTGCGACGGGTCGTGCTCGCGCAGCCAGGTGAGGATCTGGCGCATCGACTCCCACAGCGAATAGACGTCGAGCCCGTGGAAGCCGACGCCGCGGCCGTTGTTCAGGTTGAAGCCGCGCAGCCAGAGGGCGAAGTCGACCACCTCCTCGTTCGCCCACATCCAGGTCGGCCAGCGCTCGTAGCCCAGCAGCGCCTCCTCGGGCCGGGCGCTGCCACCGCGCACGGTCGCGTCGACCCGCTCGCAGTCGGGCCAGTCCCCCTCGACGGCCACGAACGAGAAGCCCCGCTCCACGATCAGCCGCCGGGTGAGCGCCGCCCGCCATTCGTAGTATTCGTGCGTGCCGTGGCTGGCCTCGCCGATCATCACGACCTTGGCCGAGCCGGCCCGATCGACCAGGATGTCCAGATCACCCTCGTCGACCAGGGGCCGGGCGATCGCCGCCACCTCGTCTCCGTACCGGTGCATACCGTGGAGATACCCTCGGCGTTTCGCCCCATACGTCCGACATACCCAGCAGACGTACGCCTCCGGGAGCGCACAATGCGGTGATGTCCCTCTACGAGGCCGCCGGGGGCGCCCCGGCCATGCTGGCCCTGGCCGGCGACTTCCACGAGCGTTGCCTGGCCGACCCGGTGCTGGAGCACCCGTTCTCCCACCAGCGGCACGCCGATCACGTGCAGCGCCTGGCCCACTACTGGGGTGAGGTCTTCGGCGGGCCACCCATCTTCTCCACCGAGTACGGCGGCCACCTCGCCATGCTGCGGCTGCACGCCAACCAGGGCGCCGAGGGCGATCTGGGCGACCGCTTCGTCGCCTGCTTCGACGCCGCCGCCGAGGCCACCATCGCCGACCCCGAGGCGCGCGCGGCCATGTCGGCCTACATCCGGCACGCCACCGCCGAGGTGATGTCCTACTCTCCCCGGGACGCGGTGGTCCCCCCGACCGCCCCCATGCCCCGATGGGATCTCGCACCATGACCTACGACTACGCGCGGGCCGGCGCGACCCGCCGGGTGATGCGCCGCGTGTGCGCGACCGCACCCGCCTCGTGGGCGTTCGCCCGCTTCCTGCACCGCGTCGACCGCCCGCTCTTCCGGCTCACCAACGGCCGCCACACCTTGGCCAGCCTGGTCACCGGCCTGCCGGTCGTGCTGCTCACCACCACCGGCGCCCGCAGCGGCGCCCGGCGCACCGTTCCCCTGCTCGGCCTGCCCACCTCCGAGGGCCTGGCCGTGATCGCCTCGAACTGGGGCCAGGACCGCCACCCGGCCTGGCACCACAACTTGCAGGCCCACCCCCAGGCCACCGTGGTCGTCGACAGCGAGACCCGCGAGGTGACAGCGGTCCTGGCCACCGGCGACCGCCGCACCCGCGTCTGGGAGCAGGGCTTGAAGATCTACCCCGGCTGGACCCAGTACGCACGACGGGCCCCCGACCGCGACATGCCGATCTACATCCTCGAGCCGCGCGAGGCGATCTAGGTATACCTAGGCGGCGCCTACAAGGGCGTCTAAGGCTCTCTGAGCTGGGAAGATAGGTAAGCGCTTCCGATGTGGTGGGTGGTCGAAAAGCCGAGGATCGATGCATCGGCAAACGACCAGGAGGCCAGTCATGTTGGTGCACACGGATCTCATGCTCGATCTCGCCCATCACCACCAGCGGGAGCTTGTGGCCGAAGCGGACAAGCGGCGGCTGCTGCGGAGCTCCCGGGAGGCGCGGCGGGCCCGGAAAGCCCAAGCAGTGCGGGGACAGCCCACCGGTAATCTGGCGTCGTGCGAACCTTCCGCGGCGGTGCCAGCCCGGTGATGATCGGGCGGGAGAGCGAGCTGCGCCGGCTGGTGCGGCTCGCTCCTTCGTCGTCCGGGGGCGCCGCGGTCGCGGTCATCGCCGGTGAGCCCGGCATCGGGAAGACCCGGCTGGTGCACGAGCTTCTCGAGAAGATGCCGGCCGACACCGTCGTGCTGGTCGGGCAGGCCGAGCCGGGGTCGCTGTCGCGGCCGTACGAGGTGTTGCTCGACGCCATCGACGGGCGGCCCGAGGTCGACGAGGAGCAGCTGGCCGCCCTGGCCGACGCCACCCGCAGCCCGGTCGAACGGCTGCACACCGGCCTGGCCATTCTGGCCGACCTGATCGGGGACGCGCCGGCCGTCATCGTCTTCGAGGATCTGCACTGGGCCGACTCGGAGAGCGCGGCCCTGTTCGAGCGGATCGCCGACCAGCGTGGGCCGCGGCTGCTGATCGGGACGTACCGGCCGGACGAGGTGGACCGGCGGCAGCCGGTGGCCGGTCTGCTGGCGCGCTTGGAACGGCGGCACGCGGTCACCCACGTACGGCTCGATCGCCTGACCCCGGCCCAGACGGCGGCCCTTCTCGCGGCGGCCACCGGCGCGCCGGCGCCGTTGCGCGCGGCCACCGCGCTGCATCACCGCACCGGCGGCAATCCCTTCTTCCTCGAGGAGCTGCTGCGGGCGCTTCCGGGCTACGACGTCGAGGCCCTCGTCGAGCAGCCGCTGCCGTGGAGCCTGGCCGAGGTGCTGCGCCGCCAGGTCGACGACCTCGAGCCGCTCAGCCACCGGATCGTCGAGGCCGCCACCGTGCTCGGCCACCGCATCCCGTTCGACCTGCTGGCCGACGTGACCGGCGCCGGCGAGGACGAGCTCATCGCCGTGCTGCGCGACCTGGTCACCCGGGGCGTGCTGGTCGAGTCGGGTGAGGACGAGTTCGCGTTCCGGCACGCTCTGGTGCGCGAGGCGATCGCCGACCAGATGCTCGGCCGGCAGCGGCGGCGGCTGCACGAGGCCGCCCTCGACGTGCTGCTGCGCGGCGGCGCCTCCGATCCGGCCATGGTGGCGCACCACGCGCGCGGCGCCGGGCGGTACGACGACATGATCGCGGCCGCCCGCGGCGGCACCGCCCTCTACCTGTCGATCGGCTCCGCCTATCAGGCTCTGCAGCTGGCCGAGATGGGCCTGGACGAGGTGCCCGACGACACCGACCTGCTGGCCGGCGCGGCCCGGGCCTCGTGGCTGGCCGGCCTGCTGGACGACGCCCTGCGGTACGGGCGGCGCTGGCACGACCTGGCCACCGCCGCCACCGACCGGGCCGAGGCGCTCTATCTGCTCATCCGCATCGCCTGGGAGTCGCGCGAGTACGACCAGATGCGCTCGCTGACCCGCGACATCGAGACCCTCATCGCGCAGCTGCCGCCGGGCGCCGGTCAGGCCCGCGCCATGACGGCCATCGCCCAGTCGTCCTACCTGCGGGACGAGTTCGACGACGCCCTGCTCTGGTGTGACCGGGCGCTGGCCCTCGCGGCCGAGTTCGACCTTCCGGCCGTCCGGATGACCGCGCTCCTGGAGAAGGGCTCGACCCTGACCGAGCGGGCGCAGAGCTCGGCCGACGGCCGCGAGATCCTGTCGGCCCTGGTCGACGAGGCCGAGAAGGCCGGCGAGTGGGTGCTGGCCGCGCGGGCCCTCAACAAGCTGGTGCAGGACGCGCCGCCCACCTCGCCGGCCGAGCACGCCGAGATCCTGGAGCGGATGCGGGTCGACGCCGAGCGGGCCGGCCTGGAGTCGCTCTCGGTGGCCACCTATTTCCAGGGGCGGGCCCGGCTGGCCATCCGGGCCGGTGACCTGCGTGCCGCCATCGCCGCGCTCGAGGAGGGCCGCGAGCAGGACCGCGGCTATCAGCGCCGGGGCCGCTGGGCCGACTTCCACGGCGTCTTCCTGGCCGGGCTCTATCTGGAGGCGGGCGAGTTCGAGCGGGTCGAGGAGATCATCGACGATCTGGCCGCGCTGCCGAACAACCCGCCCACCACGATCCCCGGCCTCACCTTTCACCTGGCCTGCCGCCGCCACGACCAGCCGCGCGCGGACGCGGCCCTCGACCAGCTGATCGCCGACCTGGCCGGGCAGAACTGGCGCAGCGGCGAGCAGGCCCACGACCTGATCTCGGCCGCGCTGGAGATCGGGCTGCCGGCCGAGCGGCTCGACCGGGTGGCCGCCGTGCTGCTCGACGCCGAGGTGTGGGACGCCTATCGCACGCTGGTCGACGCGCAGCTGGCCGAGGTGCACGGCCGGACCGGCGAGGCGCGGGCCGGCTATGAGTCCATCGTGGACGACCCGGCCTTGGGACCGGCGCTGCGCGGCACGATCCGGGTCGGCGCCGCGCGCTGCCTGCTGGCCGAGGACCGCCGGGCCGAGGCCACCGCCCACGTCGAGGTGGCCGGCTCGCTGCTCCAGGAGTGGGGCGGGTGGCGGGTGGCCCAGCTCGACCACGTGCGGGCCCGGCTCGGTCTGGCCCCGGCCGGCGCGCCCGAGGCGGTCACCGGCCCGGCCGCGCTGACTCCCCGCGAGCGGGAGGTGGCCGTGCTGATCAGCGACGGCCTGACCAACTCGGAGCTGGCCCGGCGGCTCTACATCTCGCCCAAGACGGCCGCCGTGCACGTCTCCAACATCCTGCGCAAGCTGGGCATCGCCTCCCGCACCGAGGTGGCCGACCTCATCGGCCGGTGAAGGCGGTGAAGGCGGTGAACAGCGAAAGGGTCGGCGGAAGCTGCGAATGCAGCGGGGTGGGCAGCGCGTCCGGGGCGAACCAGCCCAGCTCGTCGAACTTGTGCGGCTCGCCGATGCGCGCGGCCGCCGGGTCGAGGCGTACGGCGAAGACCACGGCGACCCAGTGGGAGCCGGGCCGCAGGACGTTGCGCACGCCGAGCTGGGTGATCTCCTGGGGCGCGGTGGCGTACTCCTCGGTGACCTCGCGCGTCACCGCCTCCTCGAAGGTCTCGCCGAACTCCAGGGCGCCGGCGCCGCAGTCCCAGGCGCCGGGCTCGTCGCGGGCCTGAGCGGAGCGGCGGGCCAGCAGGACACGGCCGTCGCCGTCGTGACAGACGAAGACGCACGAGACGTCGGGCTTGCGAGTCATGCACCATGTCTATCGTGTGGATCAAAGCGTGTCTCAACGGCGGTCGCCCGTCACCGGCGCCGGTCACCCCGCGCGAGCTCGCGGCGGCGGCGCTCGGCGCGGTCGAGGCGGGCGCCGCGGCCGTTCATGTGCACCCCCGGGACGCGGACGGGCGGGAGTCCTTGGACGGCGACGCCATCGGCGCGGCCGTCACCGCGATCCGCGAAGCCTGCCCGGGCCTGCCGGTCGGGGTGTCGACCGGCATCTGGATGACCGGCGGTGACGCGCGGCGGCGGGCCGAGCTGGTCGCCGGGTGGCGGGTGCGCCCCGACTTCGCGTCGGTCAACGTCCAGGAGCCGGGCTTCGCCGATCTCGTACGTCTCCTCGACGGCACCGGAGTCGGCGTCGAGGCGGGCGTCTGGTCGCCGGCCGATGTAGACGCGCTCGACGGCCTGCCCTTCCTGCGGATCCTGGTCGAGCTCGTCGACGTGCCGGCCGGCGAGGCTGTGGCGGCGGCCGACGCGATCCTGCGGCGCCTGCCGGGCACGCCGCTGCTGCACGGCGAGAACGACGCCTGCTGGCCGCTGATCGCCCACGCCGGCGCCCTGGGCCTGCCCACCCGGATCGGGCTGGAGGACACTTTGACACTGCCCGGCGGCACTCCGGCGGCGGACAACGCCGAGCTCCTCCGGCACGCGCGGACCATGTGGACGGACGCGCGCCGGAAACGCGAGAATACGGACGGTTAAAGTCGGGTATCGGGTGATCGATTCGGGCGAATATCGCGTATCTTGATCCGGCCGGAGGGAGCAAGATGACCGATACGCCGGATCGCGAGGATCCCGTGCTCGTTCGCCCGTACGTTTCGACGAGTGTGGACACCACCGAGTTCACCGCCGTCGACGAGGCGGAGAAGTGGCCCGAGCCCGGGGAGGGCGACACCGCGGTGCAGCCCGCGGTCGAGGAGCCCGGGCCGGAGGAGACCAGGCCGCCGAAGCGGACGGACATCCCGATCCTGCGGCTGGCCATCTTCGCCGGCGGCGTGATCCTCGCCGCCGGCGTGGCCGCGTTCCTGGTCTTCGGCCTCGGCAGCGATCCCGCGATCCCCCAGCCGGGTACGGCCCTGCCGGCGATGCCCGGCCGGGCGCCGATCCCGGAGTCCTCGGCGATCGCGGCGTCGAAGAGCGCGGCCGCCGCGTCGGCGAGCGCCAGCGCGAGTGTCAGCGCGTCGGTGAGCGCCAGCGCGAGTGTCAGCGCCTCAGTGAGCGCCTCCCCCAGCGTCGCGGTGAGCGGTTCCCTTCAGCCCCTGGTGCCCG